>JBAIWX010000039.1:0-33762 GCA_037916975.1 Gemmatimonadales bacterium | reverse complement strand
GCGCCCCGCGGCGAAGGCGTCGCGCCCGACCAGGCTCGCGTCCGGCGCGAGGGTGACGCGCTGCGCCTGCCGGTCGCGCGCGCCGGCGAAGGGGCTCACCGGGTCCGGCAGCACGAACAGCGCCGCGCCCGCCCCGAGCCGCGCGTGGATCGCGGCGCGCTCCTCGCGCGTCACGCGGAGGCGCGCGAGGCGCCGTCGCGGGAAGCGCGACTCGGCGGCGGCGCGGCGGAACGCCTCCTCGAGGGCCGCGACGGTGCGTGCCGTGGCGGCCTCGACCGCCTGGTCCCAGTGCGCGAGCCACTCGCGGCGGCGGAGCGCCGCCACGACCGCCGCGCGGTCAGCCACGTCGAAGGCACGGGCGGCGCCGGCGAGCTCGAGCACGCCCGTGGCGAGGGCGAGGCGCACGTCGTCGAGCGCCGGCACGCCGTCGCCCGAGGGGAGCGTGCACAGCCGGCCCAGGTGGGGGCCCAGCTCGGGCAGCGCGCCGCGGAGGCTCAGGCCGGTCCCCACGCGCCCTCCCCGTGCGCCTCGAGGTCCGCCTCGGCGAGGATCGCGCGGTGGCCCGTGCGCGCCTCGTACGCCTCGACGAAGTCCACGAGGGCCTCCGCGGTGAACGCCGAGCGCGGGAGCCCGGTCGCAGCGAGCGCGCGCTCGATGGCGGCGGGCTCCCCCTCGACCTCGAGGAGCACGTCCATCCGCGGGTACCACTCGAGCCGCAGCGTGGCGCCGCCGAGGTCCCAGTACTCGACCCGGCGGTCGATGGCGTGGCTCACCCCGAAGCCGAGCGCGCCCAGGAACGCGGTCGCGTCCTCGGCGCTCGCCTGGAGCGCGAGCTCGTGCTCCTCGCGGAGCTTGTAGCCGTCGCCCGAGACCCTGGTCGGGCCCTTCCACGCGAGCCGCGCCTCGCGGCGCCCGTCCTCGAGCACGTAGCTCCGCACGCGCAGGACCTCGTCGCGCGCGGCGAGGCCGCCGTCGCGGTCGAAGCGCCGGTCCCGCATGAGGCCCGCCTTGACGCGCGTGGCGCCGGCGGCGCGGAGCCGCGCCTGCAGCGCCGCGGCGTCGGGGACGGCCGCCTTGAGCTCGAGTTCGTCGGCCATCGCGTCAGGCGAGGATCGCCTCGAGCACCAGGTCGGTGCCCGAGAGGTCGGCGAAGCAGGCGTGGGGGCCGCACGCCGCGAGCTCCGTGACGCCGTAGGAGCCCGTCGCGACCGCGACCGCGCGCGCGCCGATCCCCGCGCCGCAGGCGACGTCGGCCGGGGTGTCGCCGATGATCACCACCTCGTGCCCCGACGGCCGGCGGCCCATGTGCGCCTCGGCGCGCGCCGCGGCGATCGCCGGCAGCTCGGGGCGGTGCGGGCTGTCGGAGCCGTACGCGCCGACCACGAAGCGCGCCGGGTCGAGCCCGGCCGCCGAGAGCTTGAGCGCGGCGCCCCGCACGAGGTTGCCGGTGAGGAGGCCGAGGAGGACGTCCTCCTCGGCCTCGAGGCGGTCGAGCAGCTCGGGCACGCCGGGCATGACGGTCACGCGGGTGCGGGCCTCGGCGAGCTCGGCCTCGAGGAGCGCCACGTAGCGCTCGCAGACCGCCGCGATGCGCTCGGCGTCGCACGGGTCCGGGTCGCCGGCGGCGTGCAGGAGCTCGGCCACGATCTGGGGATCGGTCTTCCCGTCGAAGCGGATCCGCTCGAAGGCGTCGGTGCTGCCGACGAGGTCGGCGAGCGCGGCCGTGATCGCGCGGCGGCCGGCCCCCGCGGTGAGCAGCAGGGTGCCGTCGATGTCGAAGAGGACGAGCTTGCGCATCCCGGAAAGCTAGCGGCCGACCCGGCGCGCGGCGACGAGCCGCTCGCGCAGCGGCGCGGCGCGCGTGCCGGGACCCCACGGCTCGCGGACCACGCCGCCGCAGGCGATGGTCGAGTGCACGAGGTGCCCGCTGCCCGCGTAGAGGGCGACGTGGGTGATCCGCTCGGTCGTCTCGCCGCGGAAGAAGCACAGGTCGCCGGGTTCGAGGGCGGCGGGGTCCACCGGCTCCCCGGCCGAGGCCTGCTGCCAGGCGTCGCGCGGGAGGGCGACGCCGCGCGCGGCCCACGTCGTCTGGACGAGCCCCGAGCAGTCCACGCCCAGGGGGGTGACCCCGCCCCACTGGTAGGCGGTGCCGGCGAAGGTGCGCCACGCCCACTCGTCGGGGCTCACGGCGCGCGCCTCGCGCGCCACCTCGGCGGCATCGCGCAGGCGCCCCTCGGCGAGGGTGCCCCAGCGCCCGTCGGGGAGCACCACGGCCCCCTCGCCGAGCCCCGCGCGCGCCCGCACCGGGAGGTGCGTCGGCCCCGCGTCGGTCTGCACGACGGCGCCCTCGCTCCACGCCCGCGCGGCACGGGTCCAGCGGGCGAGCGCCTCGGCGTCGAGCTCGAGCAGGTAGCCCTCGTTGACCCATCCCTCGTAGCCGTCGCCCACCAGGCGGACGCGGCGCCACTCCCCCTCGCGGGCGAGCTCCTCGGCGGCCTCGCCGGCGACGAGTTGCGTCACCTGCTCGGCACGCACGCTCGCCTGGGCGAGCACCGGCGCCACCGCGGCGCGGCAGACGAACGGCACGCTCAGCCCGCCGTGCCCGGCGCGGGCGGCTCGGGGAGGGGCTCGCCGCGGCAGGCGGCGCAGAGCAGCACGCCGCGGAGGTTGCAGATCAGGCAGACGAACGTCCCGCAGCGCTCGCAGGGGTAGCCCTCCGAGGCGCGCTCCTCGCGCCCGCAGCTCCGGCAGCGCATCGCGTCGTGTTCCTGCAGCACCTTGTCGGCCATGGCCCGGTCCTCAGACGTTGATCGCGTAGCGCTTGATCTTGTTGATCAGGGTCGCGCGCGAGATGCCGAGCTCCTGCGCCGCGCGCGTGCGGTTGCCGCCGTGGTGCTTGAGCGTGCGCTCGATGTGCTGGCGCTCGAGGTCGTCGAGCGTGAGCGGCGTGTGGCGCCGGTCGCCGATGCCGGGGCGGTTGCGGAACTCGCCCGGCAGCTGCTCGACCGAGATCGCCGGGAGGCCGCGCCCGAGGATCAGGGCGCGCTCGAGCACGTTGCGCATCTCGCGCACGTTGCCGGGCCACGGGTAGGCGAGGAGCCGCTCGGTCGCGTCGGCGGAGAGCGTCGCGGGCCCGTCGGAGAGGTCCTTCCGCAGGTCCCCGAGGAGGCGCATGATGAGCGCGAGGCGGTCCTCCCGCGAGCGGTCGCGCACCGGCGGGAGCCGGAGCGGCATGACGCTCAGGCGGTAGTAGAGGTCCTCGCGGAACCGGCCGGCCTCGACCTCGGCGGCGAGGTTCCGGTTGGTGGCGGCGACGAGCCGCACGTCCACGGTGATCTCGCGGGTCCCGCCGAGGCGCCGGAAGGTCTTCGTCTCGAGGACCTTGAGGAGCTTCGGCTGGAGCTCGGGGGCGAGGTCGCCGATCTCGTCGAGGAAGATCGTCCCCCGGTCGGCGATCTCGAAGAGCCCCTGCTTGCGGTCCTTGGCGTCGGTGAAGGCCCCCTTCTCGTGCCCGAAGAGCTCCGAGTCGAGGAAGGTGGCGCTCAGGCCCGCGCAGTTGACCTCGACGAACGGCTGCCGGCCGCGGGGGCCGAGGTCGTGGATCATGCGCGCGACCCAGCCCTTGCCGCTCCCGCTCTCGCCCTCGAGGAGGACGGTGGTGCGGTCGCTGGCGGCGAGGAGCTTCACCTGGTGGGCGAACTCCTGCATCACCGCCGAGGTGCCGAGGGACTCGAGGCCCATCGTCGGGGCGGACTGGACGAGGAGCGCCTCGTTGACCCGCCGCAGGCGCACCTTGTCGGCGACGCGCGCGGTGGCGGCCTCGAGGTGGGCCATGTCCATCGGCTTGAGGAGGAAGTTCTCCGCCCCCATCTGCATCGCCTTGACGGCGGTCTGCACGTCGGCGCTGCCGGTGAGGAGGATGACGGCGGCCCCGCGCTCGCGCAGGTGCGCGAGCACCTCGAGCCCGTGCATGCCGGGGAGGGCGAGGTCGAGGATGACGACGTCGGGTCGCAGGCGGTCGTAGGTGGCGAGGCCCGCCTCGCCGCTCAGCTCGCGCGTGACCTCGTAGCCCGCCTTCTCGAACCAGGCGCCGACGGCGCGGAGGATGTCCACGTCGTCGTCGATCAGCAGCACCGAGTAGGCCATGGGGCGCCTCCGGCTCCTTCGGGGTTCTCGTGCGTGGTAAGGTGCGCCCCGCGGGGCGCCCGCGCCACCGGGGCCGTCAGCCCGCGGGGGCCAGGATCGTGATCGCCCCGGGCACCGCGCGCGCGGTGAACGGGGTCGTGCCGCCCGGGTCGCCGTCGAGCTGGACCGGCTGCACGGGATGGGTCTCGACGCGGATCTCGCGGCCGCGCGCGTAGCCGACGAAGGCGTCGCCGCCGTGGCCCTCCCGCAGGAGGTCCCAGATGGCGCGGAGGCTCTCGCCGATCGAGTTCGCCCGCATCACCACCACGTCGAGGAGGCCGTCCTCGGGGGAGATCCCGGTGCGGAGCTTCACCAGCGGCGGGATGATCTCGCCGCAGTTGGCGACGAGGACCATCGCCGCGTGCGCCTCGTACTCGACGCCGTCCACCGTGATGAGGTGGTCGGTGCTGCGGATGTCGCCGATGAGCCGCAGCGTCGTCGCGACGTAGGCGAGCATCCCCCAGCGGTGCTTGAGCCGCGACGGCGTCCCGCCCATCACGAGCGCGTCCATCCCCGCCCCGCAGGCGACGGCGAAGTAGTCGCGCGTGCCGTCGTCCCGCTCGCAGAGGCCGAGGTCGAACCGCCGCCGGCGCCCCGCCACGAGCGCCTGCGCGGCGCGCTGCGGGTTCGCGGGGACCCGGAGGTTGCCGGCGAGGAGGTTGCCGGTGCCGCCGGGGATGAGCCCGAGCGCCACGTCGGTGCCCACCAGCGCGGCGGCGGCCTGCATCGTGGTGCCGTCGCCGCCGAAGACGGCGCAGACGTCCATCCCCTCCGTGACCGCGTATCGCGCGAGCCGGCCCGCGTCGCCCGGCCCGCCGGTCGCGAGGACCTCGGTCCGCCACCCCGCCGAGCGGAGCGTGGCGACGACCGCGTCCACGGCGCCGGGCGCCGTCCGCGCGGCGGCGGGGTTCGTGATGAGCAGCGCGCGCGCCACCTCAGAACTCCCGCGCGTAGAGGAAGTCGGCGCCGAGCTGGTAGCGGAGCGTCCCGGCCAGGTTCCCCGCCGCGCTCGTCGCCCCGCAGAAGCGGACCGCCGGCTCCACCACCGCCTGCACCTTCCAGCTGCGGCTGAAGCGGTACTCGAGGCCCACGCCGAGGTTGCGCGCGTTGAACTCGCCGAGCGCGCTCGGGCAGACGCCGGCGTTGAAGGTGAACCAGGTGCGCCGCCCGATCTGCCACCCCGCCGAGAGGCTCAGGAAGCCGACGCCGGTCTGGCCCTGGGGACCCTGCTGCACCCCCGGCTTGATCTGCAGCATGTCGATCGGGAGGCCGAGGTCGGAGATGAGCGCCCGCTCGAGCTCGGAGCTCGTCGCCGCGAGCACCGCGCCCACCGCGTTCTGCACCACCTCGCCCTGCCCCAGCGCGGCCGCCTCGCTCGCGGGGGTGCCGGTGATGAGGTAGGAGACGAGGTCGGTCTCGGAGAGCGGCGGGCGCCGCGTGCTCTCGAGGTGGAGCGACGGGACGAGCAGCGTGCCGCCCACCTTGGCGATCACCGGGAGCTCCTCGTTCCGCGTGGTGCGCACGACGTGCTGCGCCTCGATGTCGAGCTCGGCGTTGAGGTCGGGGGTGCCGAAGTAGCGGACGTTGCCGCGCGTCACCTGGAAGTCGCGCTTCACCGGGCCGATCGCGAGCGTGTAGCGGCCGCGCGTGGCGCTCAGCGTGCCGTCGAGGCGGTACTGCGCGCGCGCCTTGTTGGCCCGCACGCGGCCCTCGAGCTTGATGTTCGCCTCCGAGGAGCGGAGCCAGAAGTCGTTGCCGATCTCGACGGCGAGGTCCTGCACGCGGAGGCCGTCCACGAGCCGGGTCTGGAACGCCTCGCCGAGGTTCCGCCGCGCGATGAGCGTGGTGTCGATGAACTGGCGGTTCTCGGGGTCGTCGAGGTCGATCACGCGCTTGTTGAGCAGGTCGGCGAAGTAGAGCACGCCCTCGTCGGCCCGGGCGCTGCCCGTGACGGTCATCCCCGTGAGCGGGCCCGCGAGCCGGAGGCGCCCGCTCGCGGTGAGGTCGAGGAAGTCGTTCCGCTGGATGGCGCGGAAGCGGTCCGCGCGGAGCCCCACGTCCACGTCCACGCCGCCGGTGCCCACGCGCAGGACGCCGTCGGCGTCGAGGCGCCCGCCGCCCGCGCTCGCGAGCGTGAGGCGCACGAGGCGCACCGAGTCGCCCACGAGCTCGGCGCGCCCCTCCATGCCGGTCCAGCGGACGCCCAGGCCGGGGATCGTCATGGCGCCGCCGGCGAGCGTGACCGCCCCGGCGAGCCGCGGCGCGGCCCACGTCCCCTCGAGGCGCACGTCGGCGGCGAGGCGCCCCGCCACCTGCCGCACCGAGGGCGTGAGCGCCTCGAGCACCGCGAGGTCGGCGCTGTCGGCGGTGGCGCGCACCATGAGCGGCCCCTCGACCCGGCGCGCGGGGACGGGCGCGAAGGCGAGGTCGAGGGGGAGGTCCACCTCCATCGCGAGCACCTGGGTGCCGGTGCGCCAGAGGTCGGCGCCCGCGCGGAGGCGGCGGTCGGCGTAGTCGAGGGCGCCGATCGCGAGCGGCCCGCGCGTGTCGCCCATGCGGAGGTCCTCGAGCGACCAGGTGCCGCGGATCGTCGGCGCGAGGCGCGTGCCGCCGAGCTCGAGCCGCAGGCCGAGCTCCCCGCCGAGCCCGGCGGTGTCGAGCTGCGCGAGCGCGGCGAGGTCGCGGACGTCGAGGCCGAGCGCCTCCACCGTGAGCGCGCCGGCACCGGTGAACGGCACCCGGCCCGCGACGGCCACGTCGCCCGCGCCGTCGGTCGCGAGGAGCCGCAGGGGGGAGACGGCGGGCGCCGGCTCGTCGAGCGCGAGCGTCGCCGGGGCCTCGAGGCGCCAGGCGTGGGCCGGGAGGCGGAGCCCGAGCGAGTCGAGCGCGAAGGTGCGGAGGGAATCCCGCACCCAGAGCCGGCCGCTCGCCGCCAGCCCCGCGAGCGGGCCCGCCGAGGTGGCCGCGGCCCACGCCACCGAGTCGGCCGGCCCGGCGACGCGCAGGCTCGCGTCCCGCAGGAAGAGCGGGCCGCGGCTCACCGAGTCGGTCGCGAGCGACAGCACGGCCCACGGCCGGCGGCCGCCGATCCAGCGCGCCTCGGCCTGGAACGCCGGCATGCGCACGCGCTCGAAGTGGAAGCCCCGGGCCTCGAGCGAGGCGCTCGCCGAGAGGCTGTCGAGGCTGCCGAGCAGCTCGACGCGCCCGTCCACGATCCCGTCGAGCGGGACGTCGTCGGGGAGCGTGTCCCGCGCGAGGCCCGTCGCCACGCGCACGAGGGAATCGAGCCCCGTCAGGCTGTCGGCGTGGAGCACGAGCCGGAGGCGACCCGCGTGCGGCGCCGCCCAGCCGAGGGTGCCGCCGCCCGTGACCCGCACGCCGCCCGCCGAGGCGTCCGCGGTGTCCACCGTGACGAGGCTGTCCCGCACGGCGAGCGCGAGCCGGGCCGAGTCCACCTGCACCTCGCGCACGCGGCCGCCGGTGAGCCGCAGGCGCACCTCGCCCGCCGGCGCGACGAGGGTGTCGAGCGTCCCGCTGGCGTCGAGCGTGCCGTCGAGCGCGGTCGCCGGGCCGCGGTCGAGCAGCGCGGCGAGGTCGAGCGCGCGGAAGGCGAGGCGGAGCGAGTCGGCGCCCCAGCGCGGCGGCAGCAGCGTCACCGTGCCGAACGCGGTGACGTCGCCGACCTCGCCGCGCACCTCGGCCTCCACCGCCATCCGCTCGAGCGCCCCGGCGAGGCGCACGTGCCCGCGGAGCTCGCCCCGGCTCCGGATCGCGGGGAAGGTGGCGCGGATCCCCGCGAAGGCGAGCGGCTCGAGCTCCACGTCCGCGGCCACGCGCACCGGCTCGCCGCGGGTGTCGAGGCGCATCGTGCCCCGCACCGCGCTCGGCGGCCGGGCACCGTCCTGGTGCCGGGCGACGCCGGTGAACGTCGCGTCGTGGAGCGGCCCGTCGAGGACGCCGTCGGCGGCGAGGCGCCCGGCGAGGAGCACCGCCGGGGCGAGATTGCGGATCGTACCGAGGTCGAAGTCGCCGCCCGTGACGCGCACGCTGTCGAAGGTGAGCCCCTGCGCACCGCCCGTGCGGAAGCCGCCCGCGAAGCCGAACCGGCTCTCCGGGCGGCCCGGGACGGCGGCGTCGGTGAAGACCCACTCGCCCTGGGCGACGAGGGCGGTGAGGTAGCCGTCGGCCCGGACCGGCCCCGTGACCCAGCCGTGGAAGGGGAGCGTGTCGAGGTAGGGGCGCACCTTGTCGAGGTCCACCCCCGTGAGGCGCAGCTCGAGGTTCCGGACGCCCAGCCCGCGCCGGACGTCGGTGATCGCGACGAGCCGCCCCTCGATCCGCTCGGCCCCGTCGGCGAGGGCGAGGTCGCGCAGGTCGTACTCGGTGTGGCTCCCCGAGCTCGAGAGCGCGCGCACGGTGCCGCGGCCCGTCATCGCCGGGAAGTCGGGCGAGATGAACCGCAGGTCGGCGAGGGCGACCTGGCCGGCGCGGGCACGGAAGTCGTAGAGGATCGTGTCGTGCGGCCAGCGCGCCCGCCCGTCCGCGCTCGCGACCGTCCCGGGCAGCGCGGCCCGGCGGAAGGCGAAGGTGAGCGCGTTGTTCGCGTACTCGGCGCGGCCCTTCAGGTCGCGGAGCTGCACGCCGGGGTCGTTCACGTCGGCGCGCAGCGAGTCGAGCGCGAGGAAGATCGGCCGGCGGTCCGGGTCGGAGACCCGCAGCCGCGCGAGGACCGCGGTGAGCCCCGAGGCCGTCACGACGCGCTTCGTCCCCTCCGGGGTGTCGATGACGAGGTGGCCGGGGGTGGCGCGCGCCGCCGCGATCACCGAGTCGCGCCGGGCGCCGCGCACGTCGCCGCCCGGCCAGGGATAGGCGATCGCGAGCGTGCCGTCCCGCAGGTGCACGTCGTCGAACTCGAGGTAGATCGGCGCCCCGCCGCCCTTCCCCTCGCCCAGGCGCAGGACCTCCTCGAAGTTCCAGCGGCCGCCGCGGTGGCGCACGAGGTTGATCACGGGGCGCTCGAGGTCCACGCCGTCGAGCACGATGCGCCGCGGGGTGAGCGTCGGGATCCGGTAGCGGAGTCGCACCCTGGGCAGCTGGGCGAGGAGCACCCCCTCCTCGTCGCGCACCTCGAGGCGGCGGAGGTCGAGGTCGCGGAGGAACGAGCCGCCGACGGCCCCCACCTGCACCGAGCCCCGCACGACCCGCCCGAGCCACGCCCCCACGTTCCGCGCGAGCAGCGCACGGCCCGGCGGCGCCAGCGTCAGCGCCGCGACGAGCCCCACCACCGACGCGACGGTGCCCACGACGAGCAGCACGAGGAGGCGCAGGAGCGGGCGCATCAGAAGGCCTGGCCCACGGTGATGTGGAACTGGAAGCGGCCGCCGCGCTGCGCCTGGAGGAGGCCGAGCGCCGGCTGGGGCGTGAGGTCGCCGTTCGGCTCGGCGACGTAGAGGAGCCCCTTCTCGAGCGGATAGGGGTTCCACGCGACGTCGAGGCGGAAGGGGCCCAGCGGCGTGGCGACGCGGAGGCCCACGCCCGGGGTCACGCGGACGGTGGTCGGCGCCGCGGCGCCGCCGCGCTGCCAGACCGAGCCCGCGTCCACGAAGGCCGCGAGGCGCAGGCGCGAGGGGAAGACCGGCGCCGGCACGCGGAGCTCGAGGTTGGCGAGCGCGAGGGCGTCGCCGCCGGTGGCGGCCGGGCGCGCGGCGGCGGCGAGACGGTCGGGATCGGTGCCGATCGAGTCGAAGGCCGCGCGGCCGATCACGTACACCACCGGCCCGAGCTGGTTGGCGCCGTAGCCGCGCACGTCGTTCGGGCCGCCGGCGTAGAAGCGCTGCTCGAGGGGAACGAAGTTGGGCGCCTGCCCCTCCTGCAGGCTCGGCGCCACCACGATGCCGCCGCGGATGCGGCCGCTCAGCACCACGTCGGTCGCGAGCGTGCGGTACCAGCGCCCCTCGCCCACGAGGCGCGTGAACTGCTGGAAGCTCGCCGAACCGATGAGCGTCGAGCTCCACGTGACCTCGCCCGAGAGGATCGAGCCGCGCGAGGGGTCCACGAGGGCGTTGACCCGCGGGCGGCGCCCCACGAGCCCGAGCGTGGCCACCGGGCGCCGCTGCGCCTGCAGCGACCGGACGTCTTCGGTGCAGACGCTGAAGTAGGCGCAGAAGGCGACGGGGGTCGCCTCGGTGCGGCCGTAGCTGAAGGTGTAGCTCAGCGTGACCGGGTCCCGCTGCACCTTCGACTCGCGGGTGAGGGAGATGCCGGCCCCGATGTCCTCGCGGAGGAACGCGGCGAACTCGCTCCGCCGCTCGGCGAAGACGGCGAACGAGACCGCGTTCTGCGGGGAGAGGAACGCCGGCCGGCGCACCGAGGCGGTCACGTTGTAGTTGAGGGCGCGCGAGCCGATGCTGTCGTCCTTGAGGGCGGAGCAGATGTTGTCGCGGAGCCCCCAGTCGAGCCCCTGCGCGAAGCCGACCTTGGAGACGCGCGCGCTCAGGTCGAGGATCCGCCCGCCACCGCCGAAGTTCCGCACCGCCCACCCCACGCGCGAGCGGAAGCAGTCGTTCGTGCCGTAGCCGAGGCCCGCGGCGGCGCGGCGCGGCGGGGCCTCCGCCACCCGCACCACGAGCGGCACGGTGGCGCCGGTCCGCTCGAAGGCGGCGGAGTCCAGCTGCACGCTCGCGGTCGAGAAGAGGTCCGCGCGGTAGAGGTTGAGCTGGCTCGCGAAGACCTCCTTCTCGGCGTAGGGCCGCCCGGGGCGCGTGACCATGAGGCTCCGCACCACCTGCGTGTCCACGCGCGCCACCCCCTCCACCCGCACCGTCCCCACCCGCATCCGCGGCCCCGTCTCCACGGTGAGCGCCACCTCCGCGCTCCGCGTGGCGCTGTCGGCGGTGAACTCGCGGAAGACGTCCGCCGCGGGGTAGCCGCGGTCGCGGAGCCGCCCCGCCACCGTGTCCACCGTCACCTGCAGCAGCGCGCGGTTGAAGGGCCGCCCCACGCGGAGCGGGAGGTCCTGGACGACGGCGGCGCGCACCTCGGGCGGGAGCGAGTCGAGGCCCAGCAACCGGAGCGACGCCACGCGGATGGGCGGTCCCTCGTGGATCCGGAAGGTGACGAAGGCGTCGCGGTCGGTGCGGCGCACGAGCGTGTCCACGCGCGCCTCCGGGAAGCCGCTGCGCTTGTAGAGCACCTCGAGCCGCAGCACGTCGCGCTGGAACTCGGTCTCGTCGAGGTAGCGCTTCTCGCCCAGGCCGAGCCAGCGCACCAGCGGGGTGGTCGCGAACCAGCTCGACGACGTCGTGCGGATGGACGCGGCGAGCACCGCCCGGTCGATCGAGCGGTTCCCCTCGAAGCGCAGCTGCCGGACGACGCGCCCGCCCTCCTGCGCGGCGGCCGGCGCCGCGCCGAGCGCGAGGGCAGCGGCGCACGCGCCGATCCGTGCCGGCCGGGCGCCGATCGCCGCCCACCGCCACGCGGACCTGCATGCTGCCAAGAAACGCGACACTCCACGGCACTCCAGACACGCGCGGCGCCCGCTCGGGGCTCCGCCCGCGTGATTGACGTCGTCGGCTAACCCTTGTATTTTTGCAGCGTTACGCCCCGCTGTCAATCTTCTAGCCGGTCGGACGCGCCCTCCCGGGTGGCGTCCCCCCATTCCGCCGACACTCGATGCGCCTGCCGCTCCTCTCCGCGCTCGTGGTGCTCGCCGCCTGCGGCGGCACCGGGCCCAGCCGGACGCTCGAGTACTACTTCACCTACGATCCCCGCTCGCTCGACCCCGCCTTCTCCACCGACGTGCCGACCGGCGAGGTGGCGGCGCTGCTCTTCGACACGCTGACCGAGTTCGACGCGGACGGGCGGCTCGTGCCCGGCCTCGCGACCCGCTGGAGCGTGGACGCGACCGGCCGGACGTACACCTTCCACCTCCGCGCCGACGCCACCTTCCACGACGGCCGCCCCGTGCGCGCCGCGGACGTGGCCGCCTCGTACCGGCGCGTGCTCGACCAGTCGCTGCTGGGCGGCCGGCCCTGGCCGCTCTTCCCGATCCTCGGCGCGCGGGCGTTCAACGCGGGGGAGGCGCGCGAGGTGGCCGGGATCGCCGTCCCGGACGACTCGACGATCGTCCTCACCCTCGAGGAGCCGCTCAACATCTTCCCGAAGCTCCTCGCGATGCCCGCCACGGCCATCGTCCCGACGCCCGTGCCGGAGGGCTTCGACCAGGCGCCGGTCGGGAGCGGGCCGTGGCGGTTCGTGTCGTGGAGCCACGACGACGCCATCGTCCTCGCGCGGAACCCGCGCTGGTGGGGCGGTGCGCCGGCCGCGGACAGCCTGCGGATCCGGATCATCCCCGAGCCGCTCACGCAGGCGGCGGAGTACGAGCGCGGGGGCCTGAGCGTGGTGGAGATTCCCTTCGGCGAGACGCGGCGCTGGGAGGCGCGGCACGGCCCCGAGCTGCAGCGGCGGCCCACGATCCGCGACCTCTACATCGCGATCAACACCGCGCGCGGCCCGCTCGCCGACGTCCGCGTGCGCCGCGCGCTCAACCACGCCGTCGACGTGGGGGCGCTCCTCGAGACGGTGATGGCGGGGCGCGGGGCGCGCGCCCGCGGGGCGATCCCGCCCGGGATCGCGGGGTACGACGCCGCGCGCGCACCGTACGCCTACGACCCCGCGCTCGCCCGGCGGCTCCTCGCGGAGGCGGGCGTCCGGCCCGGGCTCGCGCTCCGGCTCTGGCGCTCGCAGCGCCCGGAGTACGCCCGCATCGCGCAGGCGGTGCAGCAGGACCTCGCGCAGGTGGGGATCCAGGTCGAGATCGTCCAGCGCGACGCGTCGAGCGCGCGCGCCGCGGTGCGCAAGGGCGAGGCCGACCTCTTCCTCACCGACTGGTACGCCGACTATCCCGATCCCGAGAACTTCACCTTCCCGCTCTTCCACTCGCGGAACGCCGGCACCGGCGGGAACTACGCCTTCCTGAAGGACCCGCGGGTGGACTCGCTCGCGGTCCGGCTCCGGACCACCCCCGACGAGGCCGAGAAGGAGCGGCTCGCCCGCGAGACGGACGCACGGATCTTCGACCTCGCCCCGTGGATCTTCCTCTGGCACCCGGTGGACCTGTGGGCCGAGCACCCCCGGGTGACGGGATGGCGCATCCCGGCGATCTTCAACGGCCAGCGCTGGACCGGCGTCCGCATCCTCCCGGAGGAGACCCCCGCCCGGTGACCCGCTTCCTCGCCGTCCGCCTCGGCCTCCTCGTGCCCACGCTCTTCGGCGTGCTGGTGGTGGCGTTCCTCCTCCTCTACGTGGCGCCCGGCGACCCGGTGCTCGCGATGGTGGGGGAGCGCGCGGACCCCGAGACGATCACCCGGCTGCGGCGCGAGCTGCACCTCGACGAGCCGCTCCCCGCGCAGTTCGCCCTCTACCTGAAGGACGTCGTGCGGGGCGACCTGGGCACCTCCTACGTGACGCGGCGGCCGATCCTCACCGAGCTCCTCCAGCGCTTCCCCGCGACGCTCCGCCTCGCCCTCGCGGCGATGGCGGTCGCGGCGACGCTCGGGCTCGCCGTGGGGATCCAGGGGGCATGGCGCCCGGGCGGGCTCGTGGACCGGGCGGCGACGCTGGGGGCGTACCTCGGCGTGAGCTTCCCGGTCTACTGGGTGGGGCTCGTGCTGATCCTCGTCTTCGCGGTGACGCTCCGGTGGCTCCCGCCGTCGGGGAGCTGGGGCGCGGTGTACCTGGTGCTGCCGGCCGTCACGCTCGGGATGCGGTCCATCGCCGTCGTCGCCCGCATGACGCGCGCGGCGCTCCAGGAGGCGCTCGCGAGCGACTTCGTCCGCACCGCGCGCGCGAAGGGCCTCGGCGAGGCGCGCGTGGTGCTCCGGCACGGCCTGCCGAACGCGCTCCTCCCGGTCATCACGGTGCTCGGGCTCGACTTCGGGAGCTACCTGACCGGCTCGATCCTGACGGAGACCATCTTCTCGTGGCCGGGGGTGGGCCGCTACGTGCTCACCGCCATCGAGAAGCGCGACCTCCCCGCGGTGCAGGGGAGCATCCTCTTCCTCAGCGTGGTGTTCGTGTTCGTGAACCTCCTGACCGACCTCGCCTACGCCAAGGCCGACCCGCGGGTGGCGCATGGGTGAGCGCGCCCGCCGCGCGGCGCTCGCGCTCGGGCTCCTCGTGGCCGCGGCGCCGCTCGCGGCGCAGGGCCCGCGGGACCTCGCGCGCCGCCTCGACCGGCGGCTCGACCAGCCGCCGTTCGACCGCCAGCTCTGGGGCGTGGCGGTGCTCGACGACCGCGGGATGCTCCTGTACGGCCGGAACGCCGACCGCCTCTTCATGCCGGCGAGCAACACGAAGCTCGTGGTCACGGCGGCCGCGGCGGCGCTCCTCCCCGGCGACTTCACGGTGCAAACGAGCGTCTACGCCGCGGGCCCCGTGGCGAACGGGGCCGTGGCCGGCGACCTCGTCCTCTACGGGCGGGGGGACCCGACCTTCTCGAGCCGCTGCTATGCCGTGGACACGACGGCCGCGGGCGCCTGCCAGCGCGACGCGATGGCCCCCCTCCGCGCGCTCGCGGCGCAGCTCGCGCGGCGCGGGATCCGGCGGGTCGAGGGCGACCTCGTCGGCGACGGGAGCTACTTCGAGCCGCAGCTGGTGCACCCGTCGTGGGAGGCCTACGACCTCACCTGGTGGTACGCCGCGCCGGTGTCGGGGCTGGGCTTCAACGACAACGCCATCGACCTCGCCTTCCTTCCCGGCGACAGCGTCGGCGCGCCGGCGAAGGTGGCGTTCACCCCGGACTTCGGCGACCTGGCCCTCGAGAACCGGACCGTCACCGTCCCCGCGGGGAGCGAGGAGACGATCGACTTCTTCCGGACGCCCGACGGGACGGGCGTGTACGCCACGGGCACCGTCGCGCTGGGCGGCCGGCCCCGCACCGAGCACCTCGCGCTCCCCGACCCGAACCTCTTCGCCGCGCGCGCCTTCCGTGCCGCCCTCGCCGAGGCGGGGATCGCGGTGCTGGGGCGCACGCTCGCGACCACCGACTCGACCGACTACGCCCTCGCGCGGCACGCCCCGCCCCTCGCGGAGGTGGCGAGCCGCCCGCTCCGCGACTGGCTCTTCCCCATCCTGAGCACGAGCCAGAACTGGTTCGCGGAGATGCTCCTCAAGCAGCTCGGGCGGCAGTTCGGCGCCGCGGGCTCGTGGGAGGAAGGGCTCCGCGTGGAGCGGCGGTTCCTGGTGGACTCGGTCGGCATCGACTCGACCCAGTTCGCGCTCGCCGACGGCTCGGGGCTCGCGGCGTCGAACCTCGTCTCGCCGCTGGCCTTCGCCCGGCTCCTCCGCTACATGCGCGCCCACCGGAGCTGGCCCGCCTTCTCTGCCGGGCTCCCGGTCGCGGCGCAGTCGGGGACGCTCCGCACGCGCTTCCGCGGCACCCCCCTCGAGGGGAAGGTGCGCGCGAAGACCGGCTCGATCGCGCGGACGAACACGCTGTCCGGCTACGTCGAGGCGCCCGACGGGCACCTCCTCACCTTTTCACTGCAGGCGAACCACCACGCCCTTCCCTCCCGGGTGATCCTCCCGGAGCTCGACAGCGTGGTGGTGGACCTGGTCCGCGGCAGGAAGGGACACTGAACGTGACGACGATCGGGACGGCGGAGCGTCCGCTCCGCGTGGCGGTGATCGGCTCGGGCCCCTCGGGGTTCTACGCCGTCGAGCGGCTCCAGAAGGAGGCGGGACTCGCGCTCGAGGTGGACATGTTCGACCGGCTGCCCACCCCGTATGGGCTCGTGCGCGGCGGCGTGGCCCCGGACCACCCCAAGATCAAGTCGGTGACGCGCGTGTACGACCGGCTCGCGGCACACCCGTCGTTCCGCTTCCTCGGCAACGTCGACGTGGGGCGCGACGTGACCCCGGCGGAACTGCTGCGGCACTACGACGCCGTCGTCTACGCCGTGGGCGCGCAGACGGACCGCGCGCTTGGCGTCCCCGGCGAGCACCTCGCGGGGAGCCACGCCGCCACCGAGTTCGTGGGGTGGTACAACGGCCACCCCGACTACCGCGACTGCCGCTTCGACCTGGCGCAGGAGGCCGCCGCGGTGGTCGGCGTGGGGAACGTCGCGATGGACGTGACGCGCATCCTGGCGAGCCGTCCCGACGACCTCGCGGCGACCGACCTCGCCGGCCACGCGCTCGCGGCGCTGCGCGGGAGCCGCGTGCGCACCGTGTACGTGCTCGGGCGCCGCGGCCCGGTGCAGGCGGCGTTCACCCACCCCGAGCTCAAGGAGCTGGGCGAGCTCCCCGACGCCGACGTCATCGTGGACCCGCGCGACCTCGAGCTCGACCCGCTGAGCGCCGCCGAGCTCGCGTCGGCGGAGGACCGCACGGCGGAGAAGAACCTCGAGACGCTCCGCGCCTACGCCGCGCGCGCCCCCGAGGGCCGGCCGCGGCGCGTGGTGCTCCGCTTCCTCGCCTCGCCGGTCGGCCTCGTGGGGACCGACCGCGTCGAGGGGATCCGCATCGTGCGGAACCGGCTCGTCGGCGACGGCCGCGGCGGGGTGAAGGCCGAGGCGACGGACGAGACCGAGGTGCTGCCGGTGGGCCTCGTCTTCCGCTCGGTGGGCTACCGCGGCGTGGCGCTCCCCGGCGTCCCGTTCGACGAGCGGAGCGGCACCATCCCGAACCGCGAGGGGCGCGTGCTCGCGGCCGCGGGCGGGGCCGTCGTGCCGGGCCTCTACGTCGTCGGCTGGATCAAGCGCGGCCCGAGCGGCGTGATCGGCACCAACAAGCCCGATGCGCACGAGAGCGCCGAGCGCCTCCTCGAGGACCTGCGCGCGGGCGCGCTCCCCGCCCCCGCGGAGCCGGGGCGCGCCGCGCTCGACGCCCGGCTCGCGGGCCGCGGGGTGCGCGCGACGACCTGGGCCGACTGGCAGGCGCTCGACCGGCTCGAGCAGGAACGCGGGCAGGCCGCGGGGCGGCCCCGCGAGAAGTTCACCCGCGTGCCGGAGATGCTCGCCGCCCTCGGCGCGTGAGCGGGCGCCACCCCCTGCCCTTCCCCGCGACGGCGCCCCCCGGCGACATTGCGCCGATGCGCCGTCGCGCCCCCTTCGCCATCCTGCTCCTCCTCCTCGCCGGCTGCGCCACCGCGGCGCGCTGGCTGGAGGAGGCGTTGCGGGAACGCCCGCCCTACCCGCTCGAGCGCCTCGAGGCCGCGAGCGACGCACGCCTCGCGCCCGACGGCCGGCTCGCCGGCAGCTTCGTCGGCGAGGGGACGCCGCGGGCGGTGCACCTCGTCTCGAGCGACACCGGCCTCATCGCGGCGCTGGTCCGCCGCTACCGCCCCGACGCGATCCGCCGCGACGACCTCTGGGGCTCGCTCGCGCGGCGGCGGAGCGTGGAGCTGCCGCTCCGCCGGCCCGACGAGGACCCCGCCCAGGGCGTGCTCCTCGACGGCGGCGTCGCGGGCGGCCCCTTCGGCCACGCCCTCGTGCAGCCGGTCGCGCTTCGCGCCGTGGGCAGCGACTGCGGCTGGCGCGGCGCACAGCTCGAGCTGGTGGTGCGGGACGGCCGGCGCGGGAGCCCCCTCCGCGGCCCGGTGCTCGGCGCCTTCCGCGGCGAGGCCGAGCCGTGGCCGGCGGGCGGCGCGGTGCGCGCGATGCCGCCCCAGCCCTCCCCCGCGCTCGTGGACGCCCTCCTCGACCGCACGCGCCGGGCGCTCGACTCGCTCAGCGCGCCCCGGCGCGGCCCGGGGCCGGTGCCGCCGTCCGGGCTCCGGCTGGAGGTCAACTCGCTCGCCGACGTGGACGCCGCCGACGTGGTCCCCTACCGGGTGGACGGCCAGCGCGTGCGGTACGCCGTGGCGCTCCGCGAGCGCCGGGTCACCGCGCGCGGCGACACGCTCCTCCTCGCCGGCGTGATGGCGTGGGACAGCGCGGGCGCCTGGCGGCAGCTCGTGCTGCGGCCGACGCTCCTTCGCCTCGACCGCGGGCGGCTCGTGCCGGGGACCGAACCGGGGCGCGCGGTGTACTGGCGCAGGCTCGCGCCCGTGAGCGACCTGGGCGCGGGCCGCGACGATCTCTGGCTCGAGGAAGTGGACGTGCGCGACGGGTCGGTCACCTGGGCGGTGGTCGAGCCGCGCGGCCACGTCGTGGTCGCCACCGCGGAGGTCGGCGGCCCCTGCGCCCCCCGCTGACGGGAACCCCCGATGACGATGAAGATCTACACCAAGACCGGCGACGCCGGCGAGACCGGCCTCTTCGGCGGCGGCCGCGTCAGCAAGGACCATCCCCGCGTCGCCGCCTACGGCGAGGTGGACGAGCTCAACTCGCTCCTCGGCGTCGTCCGCGCCACCGCGCCCGAGGACTTCTTCGACGCGCTCTTCGAGTCGATCCAGCGCGACCTCTTCGCCATCGGCGGCCACCTCGCGACGCCGGACCCCGACAAGGTGGCCAAGGCGCTCGAGAAGGCGACCCTCTCGCACGAGCGCGTCGAGGCGTTCGAGCGCGTGATCGACGAGGCGGACCGCGAACTCCCGCCGCTGCGCGCCTTCGTGCTGCCGGGCGGCACCCCCAAGGCGGCGATGCTCCACCTCGCGCGCACCGTCTGCCGCCGCGCGGAGCGCCACGCCGTGCACCTCGCGCTGCAGGAGACGGTGCCCGAGCTCTTCCTCATCTACCTCAACCGGCTCTCGGACCTCCTCTTCGCCCTCGCCCGCCTCGCCAACCACCGGGCCGGCCGCGCCGACGTGACCTGGTAGCGATGGAGCCGATCACCGTCCGCCACGCCCTCGGGCGCTACCCGGTCTACCTCGAGCCGGGCGTGCTCGACCTGCTCGCCGAGCTCGTGGAGGCGCACCTCGGCGGACGCACGCTCGCGCTCGTGACCGACGCGGTGACGGGCCGGCTCTACGAGGAGTGGGAGAGCGGCGCGCGGGACGCCTGGCGCGCCGACCCCGCGGCGCCGCGTGGCGCACCGGTCGAGTTCGCGACGCGGCTCGCGGTCCCCGCCGGCGAGCGCTACAAGACCCGCGAGAGCTGGGCGACGCTCACCGACGCGCTCCTCGACCAGGGCTTCGGCCGCGACTCGGCGCTCGTGGGGGTGGGCGGCGGCGTGGTGGGTGACCTCGCGGGGTTCGTCGCCGCGACGTACCAGCGCGGCATCCCCTTCCTCCTCGTGCCGACGACGCTCCTCGCGATGCTCGACGCCTCGGTGGGCGGGAAGACCGGCGTGGACACCCCGCACGGGAAGAACCTGATCGGCGCCTTCCACCCGCCGGCCACGGTGGTGATCGACCCCGCGGTGCTCCGCACCCTCCCCGAGCGCGAGTTCCGCCACGGGCTCGCCGAGGCGGTGAAGCACGGGCTCATCGCGGACGCCGACTACCTCGGGTGGATCGAGGCGCACGCCGACGGGCTCCTCGCGCGGGAGCTGCCGCGCCTCACCGCGCTCATCCGCCGGAGCGTGGAGATCAAGGCGGCGGTCGTGGGTGCCGACGAGCGCGAGGGCGGCCAGCGCGCGATCCTCAACGCGGGCCACACGGTGGCCCACGCGCTCGAGCAGGTGTCGCAGTACGGCATCGCGCACGGCGAGGCGGTGGCGCTCGGCCTCGTCGCCGAGGCGGCGATGGGCGAGCGGCTCGGCGTGACCGCGGCGGGCACCGCCGACCGCCTCGCGGCGCTCTGCGCGCGGCTCGGGCTCCCCGTCACCTCGCCCGTGCGGGCGACGGTGGAGCGCCTCCGGGTGGCGATGCTCCGGGACAAGAAGAACCGCGCCGGCGAGATCCGCTGCGCCCTGCCGGTGGCGCCGGGGACGATGGCCCCGCAGGACGGGAGCTGGACGGTGCCGGTGGACGCGGCGACGCTCGCGGCGGGCCTGGGGCGGATCCTCGGCTGACGCGCGTGGAAAAGTGGAGAAGTGGACGCGCGCCGGAAGCGGTTCGCGGGCTTAGGTTTGTGATGTGGACAACGGAAATTGCTTGACGCTCCCGCCGGCCGTTCCTATATTCGCTCCGCCCTGCCTCACCGCCGTTCGTCCCGACAACGCCGCATCATCGCCCTCGTGCCCCGAAGGGGAGCCGCATGCCCCGCACCCGCGTCGGACGTCCTCGCGCGTCCACCCGCCCTGCGCCGCAGACCGCCTTCGACCAGTACCTGCTCGACATCCAGCGCCTCCCGATGATCCCCGATCCCGCCGAGGAGCGCGCCCTCGCGCGCCGGGCGCGCAAGGGCGATCCCGTGGCGGCGGAGCGGCTGGTGACGGCGAACCTGCGCTTCGTGATCGCCTACGTGAAGAAGTACCAGGGGCACGGGCTCGACCTCTCGGAGCTGGTGGCGATCGGCAACGAGGGGCTCCTCAAGGCGGTCAAGAAGTTCGATCCCGACCACGGCGTGAAGTTCATCTCCTACGCCGTGTGGTGGGTCCGCCAGGCGGTCCTCAAGGCCCTCGCCGAGCAGACCCGCAGCGTCCGCATCCCCCTCAACCAGAACGCCTCCCTCATCAAGCTCGGCCGGGTCCACGCCCTGCTCACGCAGGAGCTCGGGCGCGCGCCGACCGACGCCGAACTGGCGCAGGCGCTGGGCGAGGAGGTGGAGACGGTGCGCGAGGCGCGGCGCATGAGCACGGTGGAGATGTCGCTCGACGCGCCGGTGGACGGGCACGAGCGGCAGGGGGCCACGATCGGCGAGCGCGTCGCCGGCACGAGCGACGCCGACATCGAGGCGGAGACCGACCAGCGCCTGACGCGCGAGTTCGTGCGCAAGCTCTTCGAGCGCCACCTCACGCCGCGGGAGCGGGTCATCCTCTCGATGTACTACGGCCTCGACGAGGGCTCCGAGGCCCTCACCCTCGAGGCGATCGGCGAGCGGCTCGGCGTGACGCGGGAGCGGATCCGTCAGATCCGCGAGCGCGCCTTCGAGAAGCTCCGCCACTGCCCGGACATCCAGCACCTCAAGGGGCGGTGGGTGGCGGCGTAGCCGCCGCCCGGCCCGCGCACCGCCCCGGCGCGTCCCCTCGCGGGACCCGCTATCTTGCGGGCATGTCGGTGCGCCTCCCGCTCTTCCCGCTCGGCGTGGTGCTCTTCCCCAACGCCCTGCTCCCGCTCCACATCTTCGAGCCGCGCTACCGGCGGCTGCTCGCCGACTGCCTCGGCGGCGACGGCCGGTTCGGCCTCGTCCCGCCCGGCATCGGGCGCGAGGCCCCGCCGGCGGGCACGGTCGGGTGCGTCGCCGAGGTCCGCGGGGCGCAGCCGCTCCCGGACGGCCGCTCGAACATCGTCGTCCAGGGCGGGCGCCGCTTCATGGTGACCCGCTACGTTGACGATCCCGCCCCCTACCTCGTGGCGATGGTGGACGAGTTCGACGAGCGGGACGGCACGGCCCCCGAGGCGCTCGAGAGCGCGCGCCTCACCGAACTCTTCCAGCGCTACCAGCCGGCGCTCCGCGAGCTGCACGACCTCGAGCCCGACGACCGGCCGCTGCCGCTCGACCCCGCCGAGCTCACCTTCCACGTCGCGGCGGCGCTCGAGGTGGACGCGGCGGAGAAGCAGCGCCTCCTGGAGCTCCGCGACACCGCCGAGCGGACCCGGCGGCTCCTCGAGCTGCTGCCCGGCCTCGCCGCGACGGTGGAGGCGGGACTCCGCACCCGGCGCCGCGCCCGCAGCAACGGCAAGGGGCCGCACCGGCCCGACCTCCTCGGCGCATGACCTCGCCCGCGCTCCGGGCCGCCCTCGCGCGCGTGGTGGGGGAGCGCTGGGTGCGCCACCGCCGCGCCGAGCTCGCGACGTACACGATGGACGGCCTCCCGACCCACGAGTCGTGGCCCGGCACCGTGGTGCTGCCGGGGACGCGGGACGAGCTCGTCGCGGTCGTGCGCGCGCTCCACGCGGCGGGGGTGCCGTTCGTCGCGCGCGGCGCGGGCACCGGGCTCTCGGGCGGCGCGCTCGCCGGGGAGGACGCGGTGCTCGTGGCGCTCACGCGGCTCAACCGGATCCTCGCGGTGGACCCGGTGCGCCGCCGCGCGGTCGTCGAGCCCGGGGTGGTGAACGCGCGGCTCTCCGACGCCACCCTCCCGCACGGCCTCCTCTACGTGCCCGACCCGTCGAGCCAGACGGCGTGCACCATCGGCGGCAACGTCGCCGAGAACGCCGGCGGGCCGCACTGCCTCAAGGCGGGCGTCACGACGAACCACGTGGTGGAGCTCCTCGTGGTCCTGCCCGACGGCACGCTCGCCCGCCTCGGCTCGCGGCACGGCGACCAGTGGGGGCCCGACCTCGTCGGCCTCTTCGTCGGGAGCGAGGGGATGTTCGGCATCGCGTGCGAGATCACCGTCCGGCTCGAGCCGGTCCCGCCCGCGATCCACACCCTCCTCGCCGACTTCCCGAGCCTCCGCGGCGCGAGCGAGGCGGTCTCGGCGGTGATCGCCTCGGGGATCGTGCCGGCCGCGCTCGAGATGATGGACCAGGCCTGCGTGCGCGCGGTGGAGTCCTCGATCTACGCCGCCGGCTACCCGACCGACGCCGCCGCGGTGCTCCTCGTCGAGCTCGACGGGCAGCCCGAGGCGGTCGCGGCGGAGCGCGCGGAGGTGGAGGCGATCCTCCGCCGGCACGACGCGCGGAGCGTGCAGGCCGCCGAGTCGCCCGCCGACCGGGCGCGGCTCTGGCAGGGACGGAAGAAGGCGTTCGGCGCCATGGGTCGCATCGCGCCCGACCTCGCGGTGCAGGACGCCGTCGTGCCGCGCTCGGCGCTCCCCGACATCCTCGACCGGATCGCGGCCATCCGCGACCGCTACGGGCTCAGCATCAGCAACGTCTTCCACGCCGGGGACGGCAACCTCCACCCGAACATCAGCTTCGACCGCCACGACGCGGCGCTCGCGCACCGGGTCAAGGAGGCGAGCCGGGAGATCATGGAGGCCTGCGTCGCCGTGGGCGGGAGCATCTCGGGGGAGCACGGCGTGGGCAACGACAAGATCGACTACATGCCGCTCATCTTCGACGCCGAGACGCTGGGCTGCATGCTCGCCGTCCGGCGCGTCTTCGACCCGGCGGAACGCGCGAACCCCGGCAAGGTGGTGCCGCGGCGCGCGTGCCGCGAATGGGCCTGCACCCCGGCGGGCCGCGGCGAGGTCGTCGCGGCGGGAGGCACCGCATGAAGGACGCGATCGCCGCACGGCTCGCGGGCGTGGTCGGCCGCGACCACGTCGAGCGGGACCCGCAGGGCATGCCGCGCGCGGTGCCCGACTCCACCGACGCGCTCGCCCAGGTGATGGCCCTCGCGCACGGCGAGGGGTGGCGCGTCCGCGTCGAGGGCCGCGGCACCTGGCTCCCCGGCGATGCGCCGGCCGACCTCGCGCTCAGCACCCGCGCGCTCGACCGCGTCGCGAGCGTCACGCCGGCGGACCTCGTCGCCACGGTGGAGGCGGGCGCGCCGTTCGACCTCCTGCGCCGCCGGCTCGCCGACGACGGGATGTTCCTGGCGCTCGACCCGCCGGGCCGGCCCGAGCGGAGCATCGGCTCCGTGGTCGCCACCGCGACGGCGGGCCCGCTCCGGCAGGGCTTCGGGCCGGTGCGGGACCACGTCCTCGGCCTCACCGTCGTGACGGGCGACGGCCGCGTCGTGCGCGCTGGCGGGCGCGTGGTGAAGAACGTCGCCGGCTTCGACCTCGCCAAGCTCCAGATCGGCGGCTTCGGCGGCTTCGGCATCGTGACCGAGCTCCACCTCCGGCTCCGCGCCCTCCCGCGCGCCGATCGCACGCTGCTCGCGCGCGGGACGCGGGACCGGCTCACCCTCGCCGGCCGCGAGCTGACGGCGGCGCGCCTCGCGGCGCACGCGATCGAGCTCTTCTCGCCGACCCTCGCCGCCGAGCCCGACTGGGTCCTCGCGGTGCGGCTCCTCGGCACGGACGAGGGCGTGCAGGCGGAGGCCGGCCGGCTCCGGTCGCTCACGCCCGAGCTCGCGTGGCAGGACCTGCCCGCCGACCGCGCCGCGCCGTTCTGGCACCTCGCCGCGCGCGCGATGCTCGGCGGCGCCATCACGCTCCGCCTCGGCGTCCTGCAGGACGGCCTCGACGACGCGCTGGACCTCGTCGCCGGCATGCTGGACGAGGGGCTCGTCGCCGCCGGCGCAGGCGCCGCGGCGGGCCTCCGCTGGAGCGGGGAGGCGCAGGCCGAGACGCTCCGTACGCTCCGCCGCCACGCCGCGGCCCGCGAGATCCCGATGACGCTCGAGCGCGCCCCGTGGGGACTGCGCCGCGCGCTGGGCCATTTCGGCGCCTATCGCGAAGGGGTCGGCCAGCTCGTGGGCCGGCTGCGCGAGACGTTCGACCCCGCGGCGCTCCTCAGCGTCGCGCTGGAGGGCGCCGACGCGTGAGCGGCACCGCCTCCCCCGCCGTGCCGCACGCGCCGCACGGCGGCCCGTTCGCCGCGCTCGACCCCTGCGTCCACTGCGGCTTTTGCCTCCCCGCCTGCCCGACGTACCTCGCCACCGGCGACGAGGCCGACAGCCCGCGCGGGCGCATCGTGCTCATGCGCGCGCTCGAGCGCGGCGAGCTCGACCCGCGCGATCCCGCCCTCACCCAGCACCTCGACGCCTGCCTGGGCTGCCGGGGCTGCGAGCCCGCCTGCCCGTCGGGCGTGGGCTACGGCCGGGGGCTCGAGTCCGCGCGGCGGATCCTCGCCGAGCGCCGCGGCATCCCGCTCCCGGTCCGGCTCTTCCTCGCGACGATCGCGCACCGGCCGCTGTGGCGCGCGATGTTCGGCCTCGCGGGGTTCCTCCGCGAGACCGGCCTCGCCCGGCTCCTCGCGGGGCCCGGCCGCCTCGGCTTCGCCATGGCGATGGTGGAGTCCACCCGGCCCGTGCGCTGCCACCTCCCGGCGCCCGGCGCGGACCGGCCCGCCCCCGCATCCCGTCCGGTGCGCCGCGGCGCGGCGGGCACGGTGGCGCTCTTCCGCGGCTGCGTGATGGACACCCTCTTCCACCACGTCAACGAGGCGACGAAGCGCACCCTCGAGGCCAACGGCTACCTCGTCGTCGAGGTCCCCTCCCAGGTCTGCTGCGGCGCGCTCCACGAGCACGCGTCCCACGTCGAGGGCGCGCGTGCCCTCGCGCGGCGCAACGTGCGGGCGCTCCTCGGCAAGACCGACTACGTCGTGGTGAACAGCGCCGGCTGCGGCGCCGTGCTCAAGGACTACGGGCACCTCCTCGGCACCACCGACGGCGCCGAGTTCGGGACCAGGGTGAAGGACGTGAGCGAACTTCTCGCGCTGCAGGGGCCGCGGCCGGGCGGGCCGCTGCCCGTGGACGTCGCGTACGACGCGCCCTGCCACCTGCAGCACGCGCAGAAGGTGCACGCCCCGGTGCTCCAGGTCCTGAAGGCGATCCCGGAACTCCGCCTGCAGCTCCTCCCGGGCCACGACCGCTGCTGCGGGAGCGCGGGCATCTATTCCATGCTCGAGCCGGGGATGTCGCGCGCGGTGCTGGACGACAAGCTCCGCACCATCCGCGAGGCGCCGGTGGCGCCCCGCGTCATGGCGACCGGGAACCCGGGCTGCCACATGCAGATCGGCGCCGGGCTCCGGGGGGCGGGGCTCGGCGCCTGCGTCGCCCACCCGGTCGAACTCCTCGACTGGTCGTACGAGGCGGGTGGGCTCTATGGGTGAGGGGACCGCGATCCTCTTCGACTTCAACGGCGTGCTGGTGAACGACGAGCCGCTCCACCGCGACGCGACCATCGCCACGCTCGCCGAGTACGGCATCGACCTCGACGCCGAGGGGTACGCCCGCGACTTCCTGGGCTTCGACGACCGGGCCTGCTTCCGCTTCGCCTTCACCACCCACCGGCGCCCGGCCGACGCCGAGGCGATCGAGGACGCGGTCGAGCGGAAGCACGCCTGGTACGCGCGCGCCGCCCGCCGCGCCCTCCCGCTCGTGCCGGGGGCGGAGCGATTCGTGCGCCAGGCGAAGGCGGAGGGGCGCCGCGTCGCCATCGTCTCCGGGGCGCTCCGCCGGGAGGTGGAACTCGCGCTCGAGGTCACGGGGCTCGGGCCCCTGTTCGAGTGCGTGCTCGCGGCGGAGGACGTGCCCCGCGGCAAGCCCGACCCGGCCGGCTACCTGCGGGCGCGCGAGGCGCTCGGCGTGCCGCCGGGACGGTGCGTCGTGATCGAGGACTCCCTGCCCGGCCTCGCCGCGGCGCGCGCCGCGGGCCTCCGCTGCGCCATGCTCACCACCTCCCACCCGGCGGAGCGGCTCGCCGAGGCCGACCTCGTCTGGGAGAGCTTCGAGGGCCGGGCCCCGGCCGACCTGCCCTGGACCAGCCATGACTGACCTCGTCCTCGCGCCGGCGCGCCTCGACCAGCTCCGGTCCGGCGCGGTCGGCGTGCTCGCGCAGCCCGCCCTCTTCCACGTGAGCGGCGCCGGTGCGCTCCCCTGCCTGCAGGGGCTCCTCACCAACGACCTGCAGGCACCGGGTGACTACGCGCTCGTCTACGGCGCGTTCCTCACGCCGAAGGGGATGATCACGTGCGATGCCTGGGTGCTGCGGCTCCCGGGGGAGTTCGTCCTGCTCGCGCCGGAGGCGGGCCGGGCGGCGCTGGTCGAGCTCTTCCGCCGCGGGCTGCCGCCCCGCCTCGCGAAGGCGGTGGACTACACCGGGGCGTGGGCGGCGCTCTGGCTCCTCGGTGACGCGGCGCCGGCGCTGCTCGGGCGGGCCGGCATGCCCCTGCCCGACGACGCGGGGCGCGCCGGCTCACACTCGCGCGCGGCCGGCGTGCTCCACGCGGCGCGCGGCACGGCGACGGCGCCCTTCCGCGCCGTGGTCACCGGGCCGGCGGCGGCCGTGGCGGAGCTGCGCGACGACCTCGCCGCGGCCGGCCTCGCCGCTGGCGACGTATCCGACCTCGACGCCGCGCGTGTGCTGGCGGGGTGGCCTGCGCTCGGCCGCGAGATCGACGAGAAGACGCTGGTGCAGGAGGTCCGCTACGACGAGATCGGCGGCGTCTCCTACACGAAGGGGTGCTACACGGGGCAGGAGACGGTGGCGCGGCTCCACTTCCGCGGCCACACCAATCGCGAGCTGCGGGGGCTCGCCTGGGAGGATGCCGCCCCGCTCACGGGGACGGAGATCCTGGGCGAAGGGAAGCCGGTCGGCACCGTGCGCAGCACCGTCGTGGTGGGCGCGCGCCGGCTCGGGCTGGCGCCGGTGCGCCGCGAGGTGCCGACCGGGGCGGTCGTGGAAGCGGGGGGGCGCCCGGCCCGCCTCGTACCGCTGCCGTTCGAGGCCGACCTGCTCGCGGGCTGAGGCCCACCCCCCGGAAAGCGATGCGGCCCCGCGGGACGGATCCCGCGGGGCCGCGACCGTGCGAGCGGACGCGCTTAGTGCTTCGTGGCGGTGTCGCCCGCCATCGCGCTGTCGTGCTTGGCCGCGGTGCTGTCGGTCGCCGCGGGGGCCGGCGCCGGGGCCGGGGCGGCCGCCGCCGCGCTGTCAGCCTTCGGGGCCTCCTCGGCCTTCTTCTCACCGCAGGCGGCCAGGGCGATCACCGCCGCCGCGCACAGGAACTTCCGCATGACTCACCTCTTCGACGTGGACGTGGAACGGAACGGGAACTCGTGACTGCATGCTGCTCGTGCGTTGCGACTGCCACCGCGCCTCGGCCGGGGTCGCGGAGCCGGAACGGGGTCGTCGCGGCGCTCGCGCCCAGCCGGGCCGATGCGCGCGACATATTGACGACAATGACTCCATTCCGGGCAGCCGTACGACGGCGCGCAAGGTACTCCACTCGCGTTCTTTGTCAAGGCCGACGCTCCCTAACCCCCCGTCCGGTGGCGACTTGAGGCACCGGCCGGGCAGGCCCGGGGGCGCCGGCACGCGGCCCGGCGCCCCGGCGGTGTCGGAAGTCGCGACACTCCGGCGCGGTCCGGGCGCGGGCGCGGCGGGACCCTGCCCCTCGTCCGGGGTACTATTCAGCAGCCGTGCACGCCGCGCAGGTTCCGCGCGCGTGCCTCACCCCCCGCCGCCGCACGCCCGGCCAGAGCCATGACCGAACCACGCACCCTGGGTGACCTCCGGCAGAGCCCGTGGGCGGAGGCGCCGCTGCGCGGCCGCTCCGTCCGCGAGGAGCTGCGCCACAACCTCGTCGTCGCGCTCGAGCGGGGCGCCCCGCTCTTCCCGGGCGTGGTGGGCTACGAGGACACGGTGCTGCCGCAGATCGTGAACGCGATCCTCGCGCAGCACGACTTCATCCTCCTGGGCCTCCGCGGCCAGGCCAAGACGCGCCTCCTGCGCTCGCTCGTCTCCCTCCTCGACGAGCGGATCCCCGTCATCGCGGGGAGCGAGGTGAACGACGACCCCTTCCACCCGATCAGCCGCTACGGCAAGGAGCTCGTCGCCGAGCGGGGCGACGCGACCCCGGTCGCGTGGGTCGGGCGCGACGACCGCTACGTCGAGAAGCTGGCCACGCCCGACGTCACGATCGCCGACATCATCGGCGACGTGGACCCGATCAAGGCGGCCCGCGGCGGGCACCTGCTCTCCGACGAGCTCACGATGCACTTCGGCCTCCTGCCGCGCGCCAACCGCGGCATCTTCGCCATCAACGAGCTGCCGGACCTGAGCGGGAAGATCCAGGTGGGGCTGTTCAACATCATGCAGGAGGGCGACGTCCAGATCAAAGGCTACCCGGTGCGGCTGCCGGTGGACGTGCTCCTCTGCTTCACGGCGAACCCCGAGGACTACACCGCCCGCGGCAAGATCATCACGCCGCTCAAGGACCGGATCGGCTCGGAGATCGTCACGCACTACCCGCGCACCGTCGAGCTCGGCATGCAGATCACCCGCCAGGAGGCGTGGGTGGACCGCGGGAGCCGGCCGCTCGACCTCCCGGAGCACGTGCTCGAGGTGATCGAGCGGGTCGCCTTCGCGGCGCGCGAGGACAAGCGGATCGACCGGCGCTCCGGCGTGAGCCAGCGGCTCCCCATCAGCGTGCTCGAGAACGCCATCTCCAGCGCGGAGCGGCGGACGCTGGCGCACGGCGAGCGGGCGGTCGTCCCCCGGCTCTCCGACGTCTATGCCGCCCTCCCCTCGATCACCGGCAAGATCGAGCTCGAGTACGAGGGGGAGCTCCAGGGGGCGGAGACGATCGCGCGGGAGCTCATCCGCCGCGCGGCGGGGGAGACGCTCGACCACCGCATGGGCGAGGTGGACCTGGGCCGCATCGTCGAGTACTTCGACAAGGGCGGCGCGCTCAAGATCCCCGGCGACGAGCGGAGCGAGCTCTGCCAGAAGGGCTTCGCGGTGGTGCCGGGGCTGGTGGACGCGGTGGTCGCGGGCGGGCTCGCGGAGCGCGGCGACGCGGCGAAGGTGGTATCCGGGTGCGAACTCGTGCTCGAGGGGCTCGCCGCGCAGAAGCGCATCACGCGCCACGAGGAGCTCGGCTGGACGCGCGCGCGGCCCGAGCGGAAGGAGCCGGGCTACGGCAAGGGCGGGATGGCGTTCGGCTGAGCGCGCCCCGGGCTCAGCCGCCGGTCCGGCGGCGCGCCCAGCCGCGGCGCCCCGCCTCGCGCACGATGAGGTCGGCGGCGCCGTCCAGCCCGAGCGCGGCGGTGTTGCAGACGACGTGGTAGTTGGCGGGGTCGTTCCAGTCTCGGCGGTAGTACTCCTGGTGGTAGCGCGCGCGGCGGGCGTCGGTCTCCTCGACCTGAGCCTGCGCCTCCTCCGCGGACACGCCGAACCGCTCCCGTACGCGCGTGACGCGGTCCGCGACCGGCGCCACCACCTTCACGTGCAGCGTCCCCTCCTGCGTGGCGAGCACCGCCGCCGCCCCCCGGCCCACGAGCACCACCCGCCCCTCGCGCGCGAGCTCGCGCACGACGTTCTCCGTCACGCGCACGAGGTCGCGCTCCTCGAGCTCGGGGGGCGCCTCGCCGGTCGGTGCGGCGAACTCCGCCGACGCCGACGCGAGGGCCCACGCCAGCCGCTCCAGGAAGCCCGGCGCCCGCTCCTCGCGCTCCGCCACCTGCTCGGGCGAGAGCCCGGCACGCTGGGCCACCCGTTCCACGAGCTCGTTGTCCACGAGGCGCCAGCCGAGCCGCGCGGCCACCTGCCGGGCGACGTCGCCGCCGCCGGCACCGAACTGCCTCGACACGGTGATGATCATGCGCCCACCTCCTCGGCCTCCGCGGGCGCCGCCGCCCCGGCCCGCTCCGCGGCGTGCACCGGGGCGGGGACGGGCCGGCCGGGCCCCTGCGCGCGCCGGAGGGCCAGCGCGAGCAGCGCGGCCACCGTGATCACCACGAGCCCGCCGGCGAGGAACGCGCGCCGCACGCCGAAGTGCTCGGCGACCCAGCCGACCTGGAAGTTGCCGAACGGCGCCATGCCGAGGACCACGAAGCTGTAGAAGCCCATCACGCGCCCGCGGAGCGCGTCGGGGGCCTGCGACTGCAGCATCGAGTTCACCGCGATGTTGTGCAGCACCATCAGGACGCCCGTCGCGGCGAGCGCGGCCAGCGCGAGCGGGTACGTCGGCATCTGCGACACCGCCACGAGCGCCGCGCCGAACCCGAACCCCGCCCCGAGGGCGAAGCGGCCCTGCCCCGCGCGCGCCCCGAAGGTCGCCATGAAGAGCGCCCCGCCGAGCGCGCCGAGGCCCACCGCCGAGAGGAGGCCGCCGTACCCCGAGGCGCCGGTGCCCAGGACGTCGCGGGCGAGCACCGGGAGCATCGCGAGGAACGAGAACCCGAAGATCGTCGTCGTCGCCGTCATGACGAGGAGCGCCCGCGGCCACCGCGTTTGCAGGACGTAGCCCGCCCCCTCGCGGAACTGCGCGAGGACGTCGCGCCGCTCCTTCGCGGCCGGCGGGTCGGTCGTCATCCGCGTGAGGCCCCAGATCACCGCGAGGAAGCTCGCGGCGTTCGCGAAGAACGCCGCCCCGACGCCTCCCCACGAGATCACGAGCCCGGCCATCACCGGGCCCAGGACGCGCGCCAGGTTGTAGGCGGAGGACTGGAGCGCGATCGCGTTGAGCATCGCCTCCTTCCCCACCACCTCGGCCACGAACGCCTGGCGGGCCGGCACCTCGAACGCGGTCACGAGCCCGAGGAAGAGCGCGAAGCCCATCACCCACGGCACGGTGACCGCCTTCGTCACCACCAGGACGCCCAGGGCCAGCGCCTCCACGGCCAGCAGCGACTGCATCAGGATCACGAACGGCCGCTTCCGCACCCGGTCGGCGACGATCCCGCCGTAGAGGGTGAAGAGCAGGATCGGGAGGGCCGCGAGGGCGCCCACGATCCCCACCACGAGCGGCGAGTTGGAGAGCTGCAGCACGAGCCACCCGTGCGCCATGGACTGCATCCACGTGCCCGAGTAGGACACCAGCTGGCCGCCGATGAAGTAGCGGAAGTCGCGGGAGCGGAGCGCCGGGAAGGCGGCGAGCAGGCGGGCGGCGGGGCGGCGGCGGGGCGTCACGCCGCGTAAGGTAGCGGCATCGGGCTCCCGGGCCAGCGCGGCGGCCCCCGCCCCCGGGGCGCACCTGCCCGAACGGCCGGCTCCGGGGTACCATCCGGGAGCGGCCCGCAGGGGGGCGACCGCCCCCCGCTCCCGGCCACCCGATCCCCGGCAGGTCCCATGCGGTTCACCACCTACAGCAAGTACATCCCCGAACTCGCCGACGCGGTCAACCTGCAGGCGCTGCTCGACCAGCTCGGCGACTTCCTCCTGCAGTCGGGCTTCGCGGGCGGGGGCCAGGGGTTCTGGCACGACGAGGGGGGCGAGCCCGACCGGTCCCTCGACGCCCTGCGGCAGGCGATCCTGCAGGCGCTGATGGACTCGGGGCAGCTCACCCCCGAGATGCTGCAGGTGCTCCGCGGCGAGTCCACCGGCGACGCGCGGAAGGACCGGGAGATCGAGCAGCACCTCGCCGAGCTGCTCGACCGCATCGTCCAGCGGCTCGTCGAGGAGGGCTACCTCAAGCTGGACCAGGCCCCGCAGCTCCCCGCCGGCTACCAGTCGCTCTTCGGCCCCGGCGGCCAGGCGCGCGAGGCGGCCCAGCACGTCCAGTTCTCCCTCACCGAGAAGGGCATCGACTTCCTCGGCTACAAGACGCTCAAGGGCCTCCTCGGCAGCGTCGGGAAGTCGAGCTTCGGGAGCCACGAGACGCCGTTCCTCGCCACCGGCATCGAGGCGGAGGCGGCGAGCAAGCCGTACGAGTTCGGCGACACGCTCAACCTCGACGTCCCCGCCACGCTCACCAACGCCATCGCGCGCGGCGGGCTCCGGGTCCCGCTCGAGCTCGACTACCCGGACCTGATGGTGCACCAGGCGGAGTACCGCTCGAGCGCGGCGACGGTGCTCATGCTCGACTGCTCGCACTCGATGATCCTCTACGGCGAGGACCGCTTCACGCCGGCCAAGAAGGTGGCGCTCGCGCTCACGCACCACATCCGGACGCAGTTCCCGGGCGACTCGCTCCGCGTGGTGCTCTTCCACGACTCGGCGGAGGAGATCCCGCTCGCGGCCCTCGCGCAGGCGCAGGTGGGCCCCTACCACACGAACACGGCGGAGGGGCTCAAGCTCGCCCGGCGCATCCTGATGGCGCAGAAGAAGGACATGCGCCAGGTCATCATGATCACCGACGGCAAGCCCAGCGCGCTCACGCTCCCCGACGGGCGGATCTACGTGAACTCGATGGGCCTCGACCCGAAGATCCTGGAGGCCACCTACCGCGAGGTGGCGGAGTGCCGGCGCAGCGGGATCATGATCAACACGTTCATGCTCGCCCGGGACCGCTACCTGGTGGACTTCGTCAAGCGGGTGAGCGAGATCTGCCGCGGAAAGGCGTACTTCACCAACACGATGACCCTCGGCCAGTTCATCCTGATGGACTTCATGAAGCGGAAGACGCGGCGCGTGAGCTGACCCCCTGTCGGCCCCGCGCCGGACGCGCGACATTCAGGGGCGCTTCATCCCGCTCCCGCAGGTACCGCGGTACCACCCCGCCCCCCGGGGGACCCGTTGCGTCTCGCGCCGCTCGCGCTGGCCCTGCCGCTCCTCGCCGGCAGCCTACCCGCTCCGCCACTGCCCGTCGTCCCGCCCCCGCCCGTCCAGCCCAACGACAACCGCCATCCCGCCGGCACGCTCCACCGGGGTGTCCTGAGGCTCGACCTCGAGGTCCGCCTCGCCACCTGGAAGCCCGAGGGACCGCACGGCGACTCGATCGTGGTGCCCGCGTTCGCCGAGCGGGGCGGGCCGCCGATGATCCCGGGGCCCCTCGTCCGCGTCCCCGAGGGCACCGTCGTCGAGGCGACCATCCTTAACCGGCTCACGGACTCGGCGATCACCGTGCGGGGCTTCCTCCCCCGGCCCGCCACGGCCGCCGACTCGCTCGTCGTCCCGCCGGGCGGGCGCCGCGCCGTCCGCTTCGTCGTCGGGGCGGCCGGCACCTACTACTACTCGGCGACGGTCGGCACCCAGCACCCCGACGTCGAGCGCGAGCAGCTCGCCGGGGCCTTCGTGGTGGACCCGCCCGGCCCCGTGCGGCCCGACCGGATCTTCGTGATCAACATCTGGGGCACGCCGGTGGATTCGGTC
>JBAIWX010000038.1:0-4955 GCA_037916975.1 Gemmatimonadales bacterium | reverse complement strand
CACCCTCCATGCGGATCCGGCTTCGGCCTGTCCACCACCGGACGATGATCGAGGTCCGCCACCCGCGTCGCCACGTCGCGCACGAGCAGCCCCACGCGCCCCATCACGTCCGCGTCGGCGTACTGCGCCTCGTCGGTCACCATGTGGTAGTCCTGGTGCACGCCGGGGGTGAAGAAGGGGACCGGGATGCCGTAGCGCGCGTACATGTAGTGGTCGCTGCGGCAGTAGATGTTGGCCGGGTGCCCGTTCGCGTCCAGCGTGTAGTCGAACTGGAAGGCGTGGGACCCCTCGGTGTTCACCTTCTCCACGAGGTCGCCGAGCTCGGTCGAGAGGCGGCGCGAGCCGATGAGCTGGAGCTGCGCCGGCCCGCCGGGCTTCGCCCCCGTCGAGTCGCTCGGCTTCCCGCGGCCCACCATGTCCATGTTGAGCTGCGCCACGATCGAGTCGCGCGGGACGGTCGGGTGGTCGGTGAAGTAGGCCGAGCCCCAGAGGCCCTTCTCCTCGCCGGTGTGCCAGACGAAGAGGATCGAGCGCTTCGGCTTCACCTTGCTCGCGACGAGCGCCTGGGCCACCGCGAGCACCGACACCGAGCCCGAGCCGTCGTCGTCGGCGCCGTTGGCGATGCGGTCGGCGCGCGGGGCGCGGAGCTTCCGCAGGCTGTCCAGGATCGCCTTGACCTGCGCCGCCTGCTCCGGCGTCGCCGTGTTCCCCTCGCTCTCGGCCCCGAGGGGCCGGACGACGTGGTTGAACGCCCACAGGGAGTCGTGGTCCACGGCCGCCGGCATGAGCCCGATGTGGTCGTTGTGCGCGCCGATGGCGACGTACTCGCCGCGGAGCGCGGGGTCGCTGCCCGGGAGCAGGGCCACCACGTTGCGCGCCGGCGTGTCGGTGACCCGCTGCGTCGTCATCACGAGGCGGCCGGAGAGCGGCTTGCCGGTGGCGCCGACCGCGAGGGTCGCGGGGTCGCCGCCGAAGATGGCACGCGCCGTCGCGTCGCTGAACGCGAAGGCGAACGGCACGCCGCTCGGCGCCGTCGGCGTCGCCTGGTCGGCGAGGCTCGTCGCGGGCTTGGTCAGGAAGTCCAGCACGAAGGATGGCATGATGTCCACCGTGAGGAAGGCGACCGCCTTCGCCCCGGCGTACTTCTTCCGGTCGTAGCGCATCCAGAACCGCCACTCCGGCTTCCCCTCGCGGTTGAGCGGTGCGAGGAGCACCACCACCTTGCCGGCCACCTGGGCCTCGGTGAGCGCCGCGGTCGAGTCGCCGAGCCGGCCGCCGAAGACGGTCGGGACGTCGGTGCCCTCGAAGCTGGCCGCGAAGCCGAGCTGCGGGATCGCCGCGAAGCTGAGGTAGTCCTTCTCGTACGCGAGCGCGCTGCCGCCGGCGCGCAGCGCCGGCGCGGGGTCGAAGCCCCGGCGCACGAGCGGCACCTCCTGGAACCAGGTCCCGTTCTCGCCGGCGGGCGTGAGGCCGATGCGCTTCGCCTCGGCGGCGAGCCAGGTCGTGCCGCGGAAGTTGCCCGCGGTCCCCGCCTCGCGCCCCTCCATGGAGTCGGCGGCGAAGGTGAACAGCTTCTGCCGCAGGTCGGCGGCCGAGACGGCGGGCAGCGCCCCGGCACGGGCGGGGGCGGCGGCGGGGGCGGCACCGCCGGCGCAGCCCGCGAGGGCCGCGGCGGCGGCGAGGAACAGGGATCGACTTGCCTTCACGACACGCTCCGGTTGGCTGGCGAACTGGGCCACAAGATAGCAGGACGGCCACCCCTGCCTACGCAGGGGGCCCGACCGGGGTTCCAGCCGATTGCCGGGGCGCCGCCCGGGCCCGTAGTTTCCCCCACCCCTCCCGCAGGACGACGCACCGATGACCGACCAGCCCGCCCCGGACGCCCTCTCGCGCCGGGACCTCCTCCGCGCCGCGGCCGTCGCCGGCCTCGCCCTTGGCACCCCCGACCTCGCGGCCGCCGACCCCGCGCCGCCGGCGGCCGCGCCACGGTCCATGATCGGCGTCCCCTTCGAGCGGCACGACACGGTGCGCCTCGGCATCATCGGCACCGGCGGGCGCGGCACGAGCCTCCTCGAGGAGTTCCTCGCGGTGGAGGGGTGCCGGGTCACCGCGCTCTGCGACGTCGTGCCGGAGAAGGTCGCGCACGCCGCCGGCATGGTCGTGAAGGCGGGCCAGCCGGAGCCGGCGCGGTACACGGCGGGGGAGCGCGACTTCGAGGGACTCTGCCGGCGCGAGGACGTGGACTTCGTCGTGATCGCGACCCCGTGGGACTGGCACGTCCCCATGGCGCTCTATGCGATGGAGCACGGGAAGCACTGCGGCACCGAGGTGCCGGCGGCCCAGACGGTGGCCGACTGCTGGCGGCTCGTCGAGGCCTCGGAGCGCACGCGGCGCCACTGCCTCATGCTCGAGAACTGCTGCTACGGCTACAACGAGATGCTCGTCCTCAACCTCGTGCGCGCCGGCGTGCTCGGCGAGGTGCTGCACGGCGAGGCGGCGTACATCCACGACCTGCGCGAGCTCCTCTTCGCGGACGAGGGGGAGGGCCTCTGGCGGCGCTTCCCGCACCTGACGCGGGACGGCAACCTCTACCCGACGCACGGCCTCGGCCCCGTCGCCCGGTACATGGACATCAACCGCGGCGACCGCTTCACCACGCTGGTGTCCATGAGCACGCGCGAGGCGGGGCTCACCGCGTGGCGGGCGGCGCACGTCCCGGCGGAGAGCCCGAAGTGGAAGGAGCGCTACCGCTGCGGCGACATGAACACGAGCCTGATCCGCACGGCGCAGGGCCGCACCATCATGCTGCAGCACACCGTCACGAGCCCGCGGCCCTACGACCGCATCAACATGGTCATGGGGACGAAGGGGGTGTTCCGGGACTACCCCGCGCGCATCTACGTGGAGGGCCAGGAGGGCGGGGAGCGCTTCGGGCCGCTCGACCCGTGGAAGGAACGCCACGAGCACCCGCTCTGGACGCAGGTCGGCGAGGTGGCGCGGAAGCTCGGCGGCCACGGCGGGATGGACTTCGTGATGGCGTGGCGGCTGGTGCAGTGCCTGCGCGAGGGGCTCGTCCCCGACATGGACGTGTACGACGCGGCGGCGTGGAGCGTGCCGGGCCCGCTGAGCGAGCAGTCGGTGGCCCGGGGGAGCGCGCCGGTCGAGGTGCCGGACTTCACGCGGGGCGGGTGGCGCTCGGCGCGGGCGTAGGCCGCGGGCCCGGGCGGGACGGGGCGGTCGGGAGGCCCGGCCGCCCCGTGCCGTTCAGCGCAGCAGCATCCCCGGGACCGCCGCCCGCGGGAGGCGCAGGCTCACGTTCGGGAGGCTGTGCGGCCCGAGGCGATAGGCGTCGTAGTGGAACTCGAGCGTATCGCCGCAGGCGAGCACGTTGTCGCTCACCACGAAGCTGTCCGGGTTCATCTTGACCGAGCCCACCGACGTGGACTCCCCCTTCTCGCGGTCCTGCACGAACCGGCGCGCCGCCGCCCGCCGGAACGCCTGGAACGAATCCGGCTTCACGAGCGCGCGGATGCCCAGCGCCTCGCCGGTGCGCGGGTCGAAGTTGGCGAAGCGGACGAGCGTCTCCGGGTGGGCGCCGCCGGTGTACTGGCGGCTCTCGATGCGGAGCCCCGCGAGCCGCGGCCCGTTGCAGGCCACGGTCACCTTGCGCTCGAGGCTCCACGGGGTGCTGTAGCCCTTGTGGGACGACATCATCAGCGCCTGCACGCCGGTCATCTCGCGCAGCACCGAGTCGGGGCTCCCGAGGTTGTCGCCCGTCTGGAAGCTCGCCGCGGCGATCCGCTCGACGAACGCCCGCACCGCCGCCGGGCCGGCGCCGCTGTCGGCGATCACCGGCCAGGTGATCGTGGCCGTGACGCACGGCTGCTTCCCCGCCTTCGACGCCTGGCCGCAGGTCGTCTCCGACGTCCGCTCGACGGTGCGCATGGTGAAGTGGAGCGTGTCCGCGGGGCTGGCGGGCAGGGTGTCCGGCCGCGCGGCCGGCGCGGCGGCACTGGTGCTACCCTTCTCGGCGCCGCGGCAGGCGGCGAGCGCCACGAGGAGCAGGGGAACGACGACGCGGGATGGAGCCATGGTCCGGACCGGAGGTTGGAGCGCGGCGGCATGCCGTGCGTTGCGGAACATAATCGCCGCGGCGGCGGTGGCGGCAGCCGTGGCGCCGCGCGCCACGGCGCAGGAGGCCTCGCCGGCGCCGAGCGCGGGGGTGGCCGTTCCGCCCCTCTCGGTCGCCTGGATCATGCGCGGTCCCGAGCTCGTCGGACGTCCGCCCCAGGAGGTGCGGTGGAGCGCCGACGGACGGTGGATCCACTTCCGCTGGGTGGCCCCGGGCACGTCGTGGCGCGAGCCGCTCCGGCCCTGGCGCGTGCGCGCCGAGCCGGGGGCCCGGCCCGAGCCCCTCACCGACCAGCCGCTCGACTCCCTCGGCCCCACCTTCGCGGAGGGCCCGCGCACCCTCGACGGGCACCGCCGCGCGGTGGCCTGGCGCGGGGACCTCTGGGTCGTGCCGCTCGGTGGCGCGGCGCCGCGGCGCCTGGTGCAGTCGCCGGCCGAGGAGTCCGACCCGGCGTGGAGCGCCGACGGGCGCACCGTCTTCTTCACGCGCGAGGGGAACGCGTGGGCGCTCGACCTCGACGGCGGCGCGCTCCACCAGCTCACCGATTTCCGCCCGGGGCCGGCACCGGCCGCCGATTCGGCGCCCGCGCCGCAGCGCGCCGCCCTCGCCCGCGCGGAGCGGGAACTCCTCGGCGCGGTCCGCGACCGGCGCTGGCAGGACAGCGTCGCGAAGGCCGAGACCGAGGCGCGCCGGGCCCGCGGCCTCGCGACGACGTGGCTCGATCCCGGCGAGCGGGTGGCCGCGCTCCGGGTCGCGCCCGATGGCCGCAGCGTGCTGGTGCTCACGACGCGCAAGGCCGCGGGCCAGCGCGAGACGCGGGTGC
>JBAIWX010000037.1:0-2331 GCA_037916975.1 Gemmatimonadales bacterium | reverse complement strand
TCGACCTGCTCGACGGCATCCCGAAGGACATCCCGCCGGTGGACCTCGGCGCGCGGCCCTTCGACCCGAACGACTTCAGCGGCCGCGGCGTCGAGGGCGGGGTGGCCGGGGGCGTCGTGGGCGGGACCGGCGAGGTCCCGGACCGGCCCTGGGTCCTCGCCGGCACCGAGGGCGGGGTCGAGGGGGGTGGCGGCGGCGTCTTCACGACCGAGGCGGTCGAGGAGCCGGCCGCGATCCTCGTCCAGCAGGCGCCGCGGTACCCGCCCGCGTACGAGGCGGCGGGGATCGCGGGGTACGCCGTGCTGCAGTTCGTGGTGGACAGCACCGGCCGCGTCGAGCCGGCGACGGTGACGGTGCTCGAGGCGACGCACGCCCCCTTCGGTGAGGCGGCGGCGCGGGCGATCGTGCAGAGTCGCTTCCGGCCCGGCCGCTACCACGGCGAGCCCGTCCGGCAGCTGGTCCGCCAGCGGGTCCGCTTCGAGGTGCTGCCGTAGGCACGGGCGGGGGACCGGCGGGTTGCTTGCCAAGGGCGCCCGCCGCCCCCATTCTCCTGCCGTGATCCTCGCCCACGTCGCCGATCCGCACCTCGGCGTCCGCTCGTACCACCGGCTCACCCCGGGCGGCATCAACCAGCGCGAAGCCGACGTCGCCAACGCCTTCCGCTCGGCGGTGGACGGCATCATCGCCGCGCGTCCCGACGCCGTCGTGGTGGCCGGCGACCTCTTCCACTCGGTCCGGCCCACCAACGCCGCGATCGTCTTCGCCTTCCGCCAGTTCCAGCGCCTGCGCGAGGCGCTGCCCGACGCGCCGGTGATCCTCATCGCCGGGAACCACGACACGCCCCGCTCGAGCGAGACCGGCTCGATCCTGCGCCTCTTCGAGGAGCTCGGCGTCCACGTCGCCGGCGAGGAGGCGCGGCGCTTCGCCTTCCCCGCGCTCGACCTCGCCGTGCTCGCGGTGCCGCACGCGGCGCTGGTCGCCGCGGAGCGCCCGGTGCTGCGGCCCGAGGGCCCGGAGCGCCACCAGGTGCTCGTGCTCCACGGCGAGGCCGAGGGGGTGCTCCCGCGCGACCACGAGGCGCTCGAGTACGGCGGCGCGCTCGTCGGGCGCGGCGAGATCCCCGATGACGGCTGGAGCTACGTCGCCTGGGGGCACTACCACGTGCGCCATCAGGTGGGCCCGCGCGCCTGGTACGCCGGTGCGCTCGAGTACGTGAGCACGAACGTCTGGGGCGAGCTCGTCGAGGAACGGGCGCGCGGCGTGGAGGGGAAGGGGTGGCTGCTCGCCGACCTCGCGACGGGCCGGGTGGTGCCGCAGCCGGTGGCGCTCGCCCGGCGGGTGCTCGACCTTCCGCCCCTCGACGGCCACGACCTCGACGCCGCGGCGCTCGACGCGGCGATCGCCGCGCGCGTCGCGGCGGTGCCCGGCGGCATCGCCGGGCAGGTGGTGCGGCTCGTCGTCCGCCAGGTCCCGCGCCACGTGGCGCGCGGGCTCGACCACGCCCGCATCCGCGAATGGAAGGCGGAGGCGCTCCACTTCCAGCTCGACCTGCGCCGGCCGGCCACCGCGCGCGAGACCGGCGTGGGCGCCCCGGGCCGGCGGCAGACGCTGCCCGAGCTGGTCGCGGACTACCTCGGGCGCCGCGCCCTCCCCGCCGAGCTCGACCGCGAGCGGTTCGTGGGGCTCGGCGCCGAGATTCTCGCGGCGGTGGACGCCGAGCAGGCGGAGGGGTGATGCTCATCCACCGCCTGCGCCTCACCAACTTCCGGCAGCACGAGAGCACCGAGCTCGCGTTCGGGCACGGGCTCACCGGGATCGTGGGCCCGAACGGCGCCGGGAAGACGACCATCCTCGAGGCCATCGCCTGGGCGATGTACGGCACGCCGGCGGCGCGCGGCAGCAAGGAGTCGATCCGGCGCCGGGGGGCGCCGCCGCGCTCGCGCGTGGAGGTCGAGCTCGTCTTCACCCTCGGCGCCCACGAGTACCGCGTGGTCCGCACGCTGAGCTCCGCCGAGCTCTACCAGGACGGCGAGGGGACGCCGATCGCGAACGCGAGCGGCGACGTGACCCAGCGCGTCACGCGGCTCCTCGGGATGACCCGCGACGAGTTCTTCAACACCTACTTCACCGGGCAGAAGGAGCTTGCCGTCATGGCGGCGATGCGCCCCGTGGAGCGGGCGCAGTTCCTGTCGCGCGTGCTCGGCTACGAGCGGCTCCGCCTCGCGCAGGAGAAGGTGCGCGAGCGGCGGAACCTCCTCCGCGCCCGCCACGACGGGCTGCGGGCGGGGCTCCCCGATCCCGCCGCGCTCGAGGCCGAGTGGGCGCAGGCCG
>JBAIWX010000036.1:0-17092 GCA_037916975.1 Gemmatimonadales bacterium | reverse complement strand
TCCCAGCAGCGTGGCTTCGGCGCCGGGAGGAAGATCCCGTCGGGATGGTTCCGGAGCCCCTCGCGGCTCCCGAAGACGCCGATCAGCCGGTCCACCTCGTCGTACCACGGCGCCACGTCGTCGTAGGAGATCGGCCAGTCGTCGCCCAGCCCGTCGAGGCTCTTCCGCCGGAAGTCGTCGGGGCCGAAGCGGAGGGAGATGCGCCCCCAGTGGTTCGTGCGCCCGCCGAGCATGCGCGAGCGGAACCACATGAACTGCGAGCCCGGCGCCGTGGTGTACGGCTCGCCCTCGAGCGACCACCCGCCCAGCGCCGCGTCGAACTCGCCGAAGTGGCGCGTCGGGATCCAGCTCCCGCGCCGGGGGGAGGCCCACGCCGGCGTGAGCATCGCCGAGTCGGTGGCGTTGTCCCACTTGGGGCCGGCCTCGAGGAGGCAGACGCTCGCCCCCGAACGCGTGAGCACGTGCGCCGCCATCCCGCCGCCGGCGCCCGACCCCACGATCACCACGTCGTACGTCGTCTCGCGCCCCGGCGTCACGTCCCGCTGCCCCCCGGTGCCGGGCTCACCGCGCCGGCTCCCCGGCGAGCTTCGCCATCCGCTCCTTCACCTCGCGCACCTGCGGCTGCAGCTCCTGGTCCGCCTTCCGCCAGAGGTCCACGAAGCGGCCGTAGGCGTCGAGCGCCTTCTGCCGGTCGCCGCGCGACTCGTACAGCTCGCCCGCCCGGCGGTGGATGCCGGGGAGGGCGTTCGCCTCGGCGCCCAGCGAGAAGACGGACGGCGTCGCCGCCAGGACCTGCTCGTACGCACGCAGTGCGGAATCCGGCTGGCCGGCCGCCGCCTGGATCATGAACTCCGCCTCGTGCGTGCACCGGGGGCATCCCGGCGCGAGCTCCGGACGGCGGAACTCGGCGAGCGCGTCGGCCCAGCGCCGCTCGGCGAAGGCGATCCATCCGGCGGTGACGTAGCGCCCCTCGTCCGACCGGCGCAGCTCCTCCGGCACCGCCGCCTCGTACTCCTTCACCAGCCGCCGCGCCTCCGCGGGATCGCCGGTGAGGGCGAAGACCTGCGCGAGGCCCAGGTAGGGGCGGTCCAGGGGGTCGAGCGTGGCCAGCGGCGTCCGCTGCAGCGCCTGGCGCACCACCTGGCGCGCCAGTTCGGGCCGGCCGCGCGTCATCGCGTCCGCCCAGGCCATCGCGATCTGCTGGGTCAGCTCGACACCCGCATCGCCCCGCTCCCGCTGCACCGCGGCCGACGCCTCGTACAGCCGCTCGCCGTCCGCCAGGCGTCCCTCGAGCATCGCGAGGTTCCCCTGCGCGCCGAGCCCCCAGCTCCGCAGCGAGACCGGCTGCCCGGGCGCGGCGAGCGCCTCCCAGCTCTGCCGCGCGCTGTCGCGCGCGCCGGCGGCATACTGGATGGCGGCGCGCATCTGGAGGAGCATCGGCGTGCCCGGGACGCGCTGCTGGAAGGTGTCGAGCGAGGCCCGCGCCGCGGCCAGCCTGCCCAGGGCGAGCTCGGTACGGATCCGGCCGATGTAATGCGTCGAGGAGCGGTTGACTGACGACGCGCGCACGAAGAGCGATTCCGCCGCGGCCCCGTCACCCTGGTCCTCGAGGGCCACGGCGAGGTTGTTGAGCGCGATGTAATTGTCGGGCTGCAGCTCGAGCACCCGGCGGTACGCCTGGATGGTCCGCTGGGGCTGGTAGTCGGCGACCTTGAAGTACCAGGCCGTCGTGATCGCCTGCTCGAGCTCGGGGAGCCGGTCGCGCAGCGCGTAGGCGCGCGTCGCCGCGGTCACCGCGCGGCGGGGGTTCTGCCGGAGGTTGAACAGCGCCACGGAGAGCTTCCGCCACGCCATCGCGAAGCCGCTGTCGGCGGCCACCGCCTGCTCGAGGAGCGGGACGGACCGGTCCACCGAGCCGATGTTCGACTCCCGCTCGGCCTCGGAGTAGAGCCGGAGGGCGTCGAGCGAGGTCGTCGTCACCTGCTGGAGCGGCTCCGCGGTGCGCACCGAGCGGAGCGACTCGCCGATCCGCTCGCGGAGCGCCTTGGAGAGCCGGTCCACCGCGCCGAGGAGCTCGGTGGCGTCCTTCGCCGTCTCGCGGAGCGCCACGAGCTCGGTGCGGTCGGCGGCGGAGACGAGCCGCGCGCTCAGCACGTAGCTCGCGCCGAGGGGACTCACCTCGCCCGTGAGGATGGCCTTCGCCCCCTCGCGCTGCGCCAGCTCCTGCGCCGTCGCCGCGTCGAGCCCCTTCGCCGGGTCGCGCTGCATCCGGCGGAGCGCCTCGGCGATGCTCGCTCCCGTCATCACCGTCACGATCGGGGTCTGCGCGAGGTCGATGCGGAGCGCCTCGGTGAGGCTTGCGCCCAGCGTGGTGTCGGCGGTGCGGTTGTCGAAGTCGGCGATGACCAGCCGGTCGCGTTCGCCGAGCTTCCCCGAAGCGACCAGCGTCCCGGCGGGGCCGATCCCCAGCGACCGGAGCACCAGCCACGCGACGGTGGCGAGCGCGAGCAGCCCGAGCGCCGTGGCGCCGCCCAGCACCGAGCGGCGCCAGGTGAACGCGCCCTGCAACGCCGTCTCCTGGCTGGCCCGCCATGTGCCCGTCGCCTGCAGCTTGGCCCGCCGCCGCTCCACGAGGCCGGTGGCGAGCATGATGGGCAGGCCGAGCGCGAGCAGGCCCGCCGAGGCGGGGAGCACCCAGCCCGGCAGGCCCACCACCCGGCCCAGCAGCCACACCAGGCCGAGCAGCGCCGCGGCCACCGCGGCGAAGATGGCGGCCACCCGCACCGGGTGGCCGTACCAGTGCCCGCGCACCACCGCCGCCACCGGCCGCGTCTGCGTCGGCGTCATCCCGCCGCTCAGGCCCCCGATCGACTCGAGCTGCGCCACCACCTCGTCGGCGCTCTGCCACCGGTCGGCGGGGCGCTTGGCGAGGCAGCGCATGATCACCTGCTCGAGCGCCGGCGGGAGCCCCGGGCGCTGGCGCCCCACCGGCTCCGGCTCCCGCGTCACGTGCGCGGCGAGGAGCTGCTGCGGGGTCGGGAAGACGAACGGCGGCCGGCCCGTCACCAGCTCGTACGCCATCGCGCCGAGCGAGTAGAGGTCGGCCCGGTGGTCCACGCCCGGGTCGGCCGAGGCCTGCTCCGGCGACATGTAGGCCGGCGTGCCGAGGGCCATGCCGGTGGTGGTGAGGCCGGTCGTGCCTCCCGCATCCGCGGCGTCGCTCACCGCCTTCGCAACGCCGAAGTCGGTGACGAGGGCGTGGCGGCCGGAGAGCATCACGTTCTCCGGCTTGATGTCCCGGTGGACGACCCCGTGCTGGTGCGCGTAGGAGAGGGCGTCGGCGACGTCGCGGACGAGCCGCACCGCGTCGGTGAGGGGGAGCTCCCCCTCCTTCTGCAACCGCTCCCGGAGCGACATCCCGTCCACGAACGGCATGACGTAGTAGACGAACCCCTCCACCTCGCCGGAGTCCAGCAGGGGGAGGATGTGCGGATGCTGGAGCTGGGCCGCGATCTCGATCTCGCGGACGAACCGCGCGGGACCGAGGGAGGCGGCGAGCTCGGGCCGCAGGACCTTGAGCGCCACCTTGCGGCGGTGCTTGAGGTCCTCGGCGAGGTAGACGGTGGCCATGCCGCCGGCCCCGACCTGGCGGTCGAGGCGGTAGCGGTCGGCGAGGGCGTCGCGGAGACGACCGAGAGGGTCGGTCATGAAGTCTTCAAGATGCGCCCGACGGCGTCCGGGCGGCAGGGGGAGGGGCGGCCGGGACCGTCGGCAGGGTCAGGCGCAGAGCGTCACCGCCGCCCGGAGCCCGTCGCCAGCGTCCCGGGTGGGCACGAACTCGTGGGCGAGCCACCCCGCGAACCCCGTGTCGGCGATGGCCCGCGCGATCGCGGCGTAGTTGAGCTCCTGCGGCCCGTCGAGCTCGTGCCGCCCGGGCACTCCCGCCGTGTGGTAATGGCCGATCAGGTCGTGGTGCGCGCGGATGGTGGCGATCACGTCGCCCTCCATCACCTGCATGTGATAGATGTCGTAGAGGAGCCGCACCCGCGGGCTCCCCACCTCGCGCATCACCGCCACGCCGAACGGGGTGTGGTCCCCCTGGTAGTCGGGGTGGTCCACCTTGCTGTTGAGGAGCTCCACCAGCACCGTGACCCCCTGCTCCTCCGCGAGTGGGGCGATGCGCCTGAGCGCCTCCACGCTGGCGCGGATGCCGTCGGCATCGCTCTTCCCCGCCCGGTTCCCGAACATGGCGATGACGTTCGGGATGCCGGCCTGCGCGGCGCGGGGGATCACCCGCTCGAGCTCGCCCAGGATGAGCGCGTGGTTGGCGGGATCGTTGACGCCGCGCGTGAGGAAGTCGCGCCGCCGGGTCGAGTTCGCCGTGGAGCAGCGGAGGCCGGCGTCTTCCGCGACCGCCCACTCGTCCTCGTGGAGCAGGTCCACCGCCGTGACCCCCGCGGCGCGCGCGAGGCGGCAGAACTCGGCGAGCGGGATGTCGGCGTATGGCCAGCGGCAGACCGACTGGCGGAGCCCGGTGGGAACCGCGTCCCGTGGGAGGCCGGCCGGCACCTCCGCCCGCGCAGCATTGCGCGCCACGGCCGGCGCCCCGGCGGCCGCGACGCCCAGCGCGCCCAGGAAGGCCCGGCGTTCCATCAGAACCGGAGCGCCCGGAGGTACGCCGCGCTCGCGCGGATGGACGCGAGCGCGTCCGCCGGGCCGTCGTGCTCCACGAAGAAGTGCCGGATCCCCGCCTCGCCCCGCCGCGCGAAGATCGCCTTCCAGTCGATGCTGCCCGCGCCCACGTCCACCATCGCCTGCTCCGGCGCCGCCGTCATGTCCTTCACGTGGACGAGCGCGAAGCGCCCGGGGTGCCCGCGGAAGTACGCGAGCGGGTCGCCGCCCGCCTTCGTGATCCAGAAGAGGTCGAGCTCGAAGCTCACGAGGTCCTTCGCCGTGCGCTGGAGCAGGAGGTCGAACGGCCGCTCGCCGTTGAGCAGCGTGAACTCGAAGTCGTGGTTGTGGTAGCCGATCCGGATGCCGACCCGGTCGGCGGCCTCGCCGGCGCGGTTGAGGTCGTCGGCGAGCGCGCGGTAGCCGTCGGGGGTCCGGTCCCTCTGGTCGAGCCAGGGGACGACGATGTACCGGTGGCCCATCACCTTCGCGTCGTCGAGGAGGCGCGGCAGCTCGTTCCGGACCTGCTCGATCCCGACGTGCGTCGAGGGCGCCTCGAGCCCCGCCGCCTTGAGCGCCGCACGCACCTGCTTCGGCGTCCGCTGGAAGTACCCGGCGAACTCCACCTCGCGGTAGCCCGCCGCGGCCACGTCCACGAGCGTCTTCTCCACGCTCTCGTGCATCAGTCCGCGCACCGTGTAGAGCTGCACGCCGAGCTTCGCGATGCGCCCCGACGACTTCGCCGTCATCGCCGCTCCTTCCGCCGCGGCCGCGAGCGCTCCCGGGAGTGCCGCCGCGCCCAGCGCGCCGGCGACCGCGGACCGCACGAACGCCCGTCGCTCCATCAGAGCTCCTTCCGGCCGAGCAGCTCGACCGCGTGCGCCGCCGCGCGCGCGGTGAGCGCCATGTAGGTGATCGAGGGGTTCTGGCATCCCGAGCTCGCCATGCAGGCGCCGTCGGTCACGAAGACGTTGGGCGCGTCCCAGACCTGGTTCCACCCGTTGAGCACCGAGGTGCGCGGGTCGCGCCCCATCCGGGCGGTCCCCATCTCGTGGATCGTGAGCCCCGGGGCGGTCCGGTTGTCGTACGTGGCGACGCCGGTGCACCCGGCGGCCTCGAGCATCTCCGCCGCCTGCGCCGCCATGTCGCGCTTCATCGCGAGCTCGTTCTCGCGCCACTGCATGTCCACGTGGAGCGCGGGGACGCCCCAGCGGTCCTTCACCACCGGGTCGAGCGTGACGCGGTTGTCGGGATGCGGGAGGCACTCGCCGAACCCGCCCAGCGTCATGTGCCACGGGCCGTACTCGACCTCGCGCAGCGCGCGCTTGAACTCCGCGCCCAACCCGCGCCTCGCGGCGCCTCGGCCCCACCCCTGCCGGCTCCGCCACCCGCCCCCCTGGTAGCCGTATCCGCGGAGGAAGTCCGGGTGCCTCGTCGTCACGTTGCGGAAGCGCGGGAGGTAGACCCCGTTCGGGCGGTAGCCGACGGTGGTGAGGTCCTCGAGCCCCGGCACCGTCCCGGACGCGCCCACCTGCATCGTGTGGTCCATCAGGTTCCGGCCCAGCTGCCCGCTCGACGCGCCGAGGCCGCGCTCGCCATCGGGGCCGGTCGAGTTGAGGAGGAGGCGCGTCGTCTCGAGCGCGGAGGCGCAGAGGAAGACGAGGCGCGCGCGGAACTCGAGCGGCGCCAGCGTCTGCGCGTCCACCGCGCGCACGCCGGCGGCCCGGCGCGTCCGCCGGTCGTAGATCACCTCGTGCACCACGCTGAAGGGCCGCACGGTGCAGCGCCCCGTGCGGAGGGCGTCGGGGAGGGTGACGTGGACCGAGTTGAAGTAGGAGAAGGTGGTGCAGCCGCGGTGGCAGGCGTCGCAGTAGTGGCAGGCGCCGCGTCCCGGCTTCGGCTCCGTGAGCACCGCGCAGCGGCCGATCGTCAGCACCCGCTCCCCGCCGTACGCGCGCCCGATCCCCTCGCGCACCACCCGCTCCGCCGCGGACATCTCCATGGGCGGGAGGAACGGCCCGTCGGGGAGCTGGGGCAGGCCGAGTCGTTCGCCGCTGATGCCGGCGTAGGCCTCGACGTAGTCGTACCACGGGGCGAGGTCGCGGTAGCGGATCGGCCAGTCGGTGCCGATCCCCTCCTTCGCGTTCGCCTCGAAGTCGAGGTCGCCCAACCGATAGCACTGCCGGGCCCACATGATGGACTTGCCGCCCACCTGCCGTCCGCGGATCCAGTCGAACGGCCGCCCCTCGGGCGTGGTGTAGGGATTGTCCACGTCGTCCACGAAGAACTGCGCCGCGCCCTCGTCGCAGGCGTAGCACTTCTTCTGCACGAAGCGCCGCGCGTCGAGCGCCGGGCGGTCGCCGAGCATGCGGTAGGGGAGCTTCCACGGGGGGACGTTCATCAGGTAGTCGCGCGCGGGGTCGATCGGCCGGCCCGCCTCCAGCACGAGCACCCGGAGCCCCCGCTCGGCGAGTTCCTTCGCCGCCCAGCCGCCGCTGATCCCCGACCCGACCACGATCGCGTCCCACGTCTCGCGGCGCGCCACGTGGGGCGCCCTGCCCGCCGGCCACGCCGCGCCGCTCACGGCCGCCGTGCGGGCAGCGGCGCCGCCCCCTCGTAGCGCTCGAACATGTCCACGGTCCGCAGCTCCTCGGTGATCCCGATCTCGGAGGTGTAGTAGCCGTACAGCACGAGCCACTTGCAGTCCTTCCAGAACGGCGCGACGGCACCGGGAGTCGCGCCGAACGTCTCGTCCTCCACCTCGTGCAGCACCGACTCCTGTTCCGCCGGCGAGGCATCCACGAAGAGCCGGCCGCTGGCGCGCTGGCTCCGCCGGTCGAGCTCGGCAAGTCCCTGCCGGAAGCGCTCGACGCGTTCCGGCTCCCACTGCGTGGCGAGGAGCAGGTCGGCGAAGGCGGGGACCCCGGCGGCGGTGGCGCCGGGAGTGTCGGTGTCGGGGATGATCCGGTCGGCGAGGGCGCCGAGGAGGGCGAGGGCGCGGGCGTCGAGGGCGCCGCCCGCCCGGCCGGCGCGCACGGCGGCGTGGGTGTCGCGCCCGAGGGCGAGGAGGGCCTCCGCGTCGCGCGGGGCGAGGGCGGCAGCGGACGCGGCGCCGCCCAGGAGGCGGAGCAGCTCTCGGCGTTGCATGCGGGATCCCGGGCGGAGCGCCCGTGCGCGGGGACCCCCCAAGTTGCCACCGCGCCCGCGCCGCCGCCAGCGGCCGGCGCGGGTGACCTCACTCGAGGAAGCGCACCCGCCCCGTGACCAGGTCGTACACCGCGCCCACCACGCGCGCCTCCGGGCCCAGCACGTCCGCCTCCACCACCTGCCGCACCGCCCAGCGCACGTTCGCCTCGACCGCGCGCGGGAGGCGTTCCGCCTCGGGGAGGTCCGCCGGGACCGCATCGAGCGCCGGCAGCACGTGCGCGAGCAGTTCGCCGATCTCCTTCGGCTCCTCGGCGTGCTCCGCGCGCGCGGCGAGCGCCGCCTTCACCGCGCCGCACTCCGCATGGCCCAGCACGACCACCAGCGGGGTGTGCAGGTGGAGCGTCGCGTACTGCACGCTGCCCAGCACGTTGTCCTCCACCGCCTGGCCCGCGACGCGGATCGTGAAGAGGTCGCCGAAGCCCTGGTCGAAGAGCAGCTCGGGCGGCACGCGCGAGTCGGCGCACCCGATCACCGTCGCGAACGGGTGCTGCCCCGCCGCGAGGCGCTGGCGCCAGGCGCGCGTGTCGTGCGGGTGCCGCGAGGTGCCGGCCGTGAACCGCGCGTTCCCCGCGCGGAGCCGCCCGAGCGCCGCCTCGGCGGTGACGGGCGCGGCCTCCGGCGGCGCGGCGGTGGCGAACGGCGACGCCTCGGCGCCAGGCCGGCGGATGCGGAGGGGCAGCGCGGCACCCAGCGCCGCGAGGGAGCCGGTCCGCAGGAAGTCACGACGGTCGCACGAGCACATGAGCCGGTCTCCAGGGTGCGGGGGTCTTCCAGTTATCGGTCGGGGGCGTGAAGGGATGATGAAGCCGGGCGGAGGAGCGGCCGGGGGTGACCGCCGCCCCGCCCGGCGCTATGCTCCCCCTGCCCCTCTTCCGGCGGCACCGTGCCCACCTCGCCCCGCGACGCCCTGCGCGCCTGGTTCCTCGGGCCCCAGGGCGAGAACGCCCAGCTCCTCGAGCGCCTCCTCACCGAGGCGCTCCGCGACCACGTCTTCTGGCGGCGCAACTACCACCCCGAGGACGGCGTCGTCATCCGCGAGACCGACAAGCGGACGCCGGGCTACGAGGATGCCGTCGCGACGCTCGTGCAGGAGCTGACCGGCCTCCTCGCCGCCCTCAAGCGCGACGTGCCCTTCTTCTCGGGGCGCTACAAGGGGCACATGCTCTACGAGAACACCATCGCCTCGCAGGTGGGCTACCTCGCGGCGATGCTCTACAACCCGAACAACGTCACCGTCGAGGCGGGGCCGGTCACCACGCGGCTCGAGCTCGAGGTCGCGGCCCAGCTCGCGCGCATGGTGGGCTACGACCCCGCGGCCGCGTGGGGCCACCTCACGTCGGGCGGCACCGTCGCCAACTTCGAGGCGCTCTGGATCGCGCGGAACCTGGCGTACCTCCCCGTCGCGGCAGCGCTCGCCACCCGCGCGCGCGGCCTCGCCCTCGACGTCACGCTCGCCGGCGGCCGCACCGTCCCGCTCGACCGCGCCCCGCTCTACGACCTCCTCAACGTCCCCGGCCCGGCGGCACTCGACCTCTGGGACCTGCTCCACGCGGCGATCCCGCCCGCCGAGCGCCGAGCGGCGATCGACCCGCACACCCTCGCCGCGCAGGGCTACCAGGCCTATACGCGCCGCCTCGCCGAGGCCTTCGGCGACCCGCTCCCCGACGGCGTCGTCCTCGTCGCGGCGACGGCGCACTACTCGTGGGAGAAGATCGTCCGCGCCCTGGGGATCGGGAGCGAGCAACTGCGGTTCGTCCCGGTGGACGTGCACTGCCGCCTCGACCCCGGCGCGCTCTGGGACGAACTCGTGCGGCTCCACGCGCGCCGCACGCCGGTGCTCGCGTGCGTGAGCGTCTGCGGGACGACGGAGGAGAGTGCGGTGGACCGGCTCGACCTGGTGCTTGCGGTGCGCGAGCGTGCCGAGCGGGAGCTGGGGACGACCTTCCACGTGCACAGCGATGCCTGCTACGGCGGGTACGCGGCGGCGGTGACGCGCCGCGCCGACGGGAGCCGGCGAGGCGTCGCGGAGATCCGCGCGGTGGCGGGCGGCGAGTGGCCGGACGAGGGGTGGCTCTCGGCGATGGCGGCGCTCGCGGAGGCGGACTCGATCACCATCGACCCGCACAAGCTGGGCTACGTGCCCTATCCCGCGGGGGCGATCCTCCTCCGCGACCGGCGCGGCCGCGAGCTCGTCGCGACGGAGCCGCCCTACCTCGCGCAGGCGGAGGCCGGCGAGCCGGCGGACGAGCGCTTCCTCGGCCGGTTCATCTTCGAGGGGTCGAAGCCGGGCGCCGCCGCGGCGGCGGTGTGGCTCAGCCACAAGGTGCTCCCGCTCGATGAGCGCGGGTACGGCTACCTCATCGCGCGCACGGTGGCGGGGGCGCGGAAGCTCCACCGCGCGCTCGCGGCCGCCGACCTCGCGCCGTTCCGCGTGGTGCTCCTGCCCGAGCCCGACCTCAACATCGTGAACTTCGTGGTGCACCACCCGCAGGCGGCGGGGCTCGCCGCGCTCGACCGGCTCAACGAGGGGATCTACCGCCGGATGAGCCTCGTCCGCGCCGACGGGGCGCCGGAGTACATGGTGACGCGCACCCGGCTCGGCCACCCGCACTACGCGGGTGCGATCGGGCCGGTGCTGCTCGCGCTGGGCATCCCGCGCACGGAGTGGGAGGCGGCGGGGGCGGCGGGGCTCGTCGTGCTGCGCGCGACGGTGATGGACCCGTTCCTGGCCGACGAGGATGCGGCGACCGACCACGTGGCGGGGTTCGTCGCGGCGCTCCGGCGCGCCGCGGCGCAGGCGCTCGGGCCGGTGAGCGTGAGCGGCTGGTAGCGCGCGAACGCGAACGGGGCGGCATCCCGGCCGCCCCGTCGCTGTCGGTCCGACGCGCGGCGTCAGTGCGCGTGGGCCAGCTCCTCGTGCTCCTTCTTCGCCGCCGCGGCGATCTTCGCCGTCACGTCCGGCGGGCACTCCGCGTACGCGTGGAACTTCTCGCGGTGCGTCCCCCGTCCGTGCGTGATCGAGTGGAGCGCCGTCGAGTAGCGGTAGAGCTCCGCCTCCGGCACGATCGCCCGCACCAGCGTGAGCCGCCCGTCCCGCTCCGTGCCGAGGATCTGCCCGCGCCGGGCGCTCAGGTCCCCCATCACGTCGCCCAGCACGTCCTCCGGGCAGCGCGTCTCCACCTCGGTGAGCGGCTCGAGCAGCACCGGCCGGCAGTTGGCCGCCACGTTCCGGAAGGCCTGGATGCCGGCCATCTTGAACGACATCTCGTTGCTGTCCACGTCGTGGTACGAGCCGAAATAGCACTCCGCCTCGAAGTCCACCATCGGGTAGCCCGCCACCGGTCCGCGCGCCGCCGCCTCCTGCACCCCGCGGTCCACCGCCGGGATGTACTTGTTCGGGATCACCCCGCCGACGATCGCGTCCACGAACCGGTAGCCCGAGCCGCGCGGCAGCGGCTTGAGGCGGATCCAGCAGTCGCCGTACTGCCCGCGCCCGCCGGTCTGCTTCTTGTGCTTCCCCTGCCCCTCCGCCTTCGCGCGGATCGTCTCGCGGTAGGCCACGTGGGGCCGGTCGAGCGTCGCGGTGACGCCGAAGCGCCGCGCGATGCGGCCCAGGATCGTCTCGAAGTGCCGCTCGCCCATCCCGTGGATCAGCGTCTGCCCCAGCTCCGAGTTGTACTCGAAGTGGAACGACGGGTCCTCTTCGTGGATCCGGTGGAGCGCCGCCGCGACCTTGTCCTCCTCGCCGCGCTTCGCCACCACCGCCGCCGTCGCCACCGCCTCGGGGAAGGCGATCGGCGGGAGCCGCACCGGCGCGTCCCGGCGGCAGAAGGTGTCGCCGGTGTGCGTGTCCTTGAGCTTCGCCACGCAGCCGATGTCCCCCGCCTCGAGCCGCTCCACCTCCACGCGGTCGCGGCCCAGGGGGATGCTCAGGTGCGCGAGCTTCTCCGCCACTGCGTGCTCCGCGTTCCACACCTCCTCCGCGTTCGCGATCGCGCCGCGGTAGAGCCGGAAGTAGGTCACGTCGCCCACGTGCGGCTCGGAGACCGTCTTGAAGACGTGGCCGAGGAGCGGGGCCTCCTCGAGTTCCGGGTCGGCGCCGGCCGGGAGCGGCGCCTCCGACGCTGCCGGGAAGAGCTCGACCATCTCCTTGAGGAGCGTGCGCGTCCCGTAGGTGAGCTCGGCGCTCAGGCAGAAGAGCGGCACCACCGCGCCCGAGACGACGGCGCGCTTCATCGCCGCCGTGAACTCCGCGCGCGGGATCTCCTCGCCGCCCAGGTAGCGCTCGATGAGCCCGTCGTCCGTCGCCGCCACCGCCTCGAGGAGCTGGTCGGTGTAGGCCTTCACCTGCGCCTCGAGCTCCTTCGGGATGGGCACGAGGTCGTACTCGCCCTTCGTCCCCGGCTTGTACTCGTGGCAGTGGCCGGAGAAGAGGTTCACGATCCCGTGGAAGCCCTTCCCGTCCCCGACGGGCACCTCGACCGGCACCACGCGCGGCGTCAGGTGTGCCTTCACGTCCTCGTACACCTTCGCGAAGTTCGCGTTGTCCTTGTCCATCGCGGACACGACGAGCATGCGCGGCAGGTGATACTGGTCGCAGAGCTCCCACACCTTTTCGGTGCCCACCTCGACGCCCGCGGTGGCGCTCAGCACCACCAGCGCGGCGTCGGCCACGCTGAGCGCGGCCACGACCTCGCCGAGGTACTCGAGGTATCCGGGGGTGTCGAGGAGGTTGAGCTTGGTGTCGAGCCACTCGGCGTGGGCGCAGCCGAGGCTGATGGAGTGCTGGCGTTCGATTTCGTCGGGCGAGAAGTCGGTGAGCGTGGTGCCATCCTTGATGCGGCCGTGGCGGCGGCTGGTGCCGGAGACGTAGGCGAGGGCATCCACCAGCGCGGTCTTGCCACTGCCGCCGTGTCCAACCACGGCGACGTTGCGGATGGCATTCGGGCCATAGGCTTTCATGGCCTCCACCTCCTTGCGTTGTAGGTATCCTCATCATGCAGGCGGAACCGGGGGCTGTCAAACGGTCCGGGCCCCCTTCACCCACCCTTCATTCGCGCTTGTCCCCTCCTTGTGGCACGGCGGCGCCGCGGGGGCCGACGTAGTCCACGATGAGCGGCAGGTGGTCGCTCCCGTAATCGGGCCCCACCACGGCACTTGCGGCCCGCCACGGGCCGTCGCTCAGCACGTGGTCGATCCGCACCCGGATCCAGCCGTTGATCCGCGTGAACCCGAAGCCCAGCCCCGCCGCGTCGAACCCCTCCTCGAGGTCCCCCCAGTAGCGGCGGTAGATGGCGCTCTCGAGCGGCGTGTTGAAGTCCCCCGCCACGAGCCGCGGCGCCGGTGCGGAATCCACCCAGCGCCGCGCGAGGCGCGACTCGATCCGGCGGAGCTCGGTGTTGGCCGCGATGCGCGCCGGCGCCTCCCCGGGCTCCGTGAACAGGAACTCGAGCCCGTGCCGCGGCGTCTCGAGGTGCACGTTGGTGAGGGAGAGCGGCCCGCCGGGGGCGTCGATCACGTAGCGCACGACGAGGCCCGACCCGCCCGCCGCCACGATCGCGTCCTTGGGCATCGCCGCCATCGCCGTGATGGGCCACCGGCTCGCCACGCACGACGAGTCGGTGCGCACGTGGTAGCCGGGGAGCGCCCTGAGCGAGTCCTGCAGCGCGTAGCCGCACTCCTGGAACGCCATCAGGTCCGGCTGCCACCGCGCGACGAGTTCGCCCAGGTGGAGCGCCACGATCTCGCCGCCGTCGGCGTTGTAGGTGAGCACGCGGAGGCGGGGCCCCTGGGCCCGCGCGGCACCGAGCACGCGGGCGCGGAGGCCGAGCGTGAGGCCCATGATCCCCCAGAGGCCGACGGCGAGGCCGAGCGCGAGCGGGAGGAGCGCGCGGCGGCGCCAGGGGAGCGCCACGGCGGCGAGCGGCGCGAGCGGCACGAGCCACGGCCAGCGCCCCGAGAAGAGCATCAGCGTGCCGAGCCACCAGCGGTCGCCCACGATCCGGAACCCCGCCGCCACGAGGAGGAGGGCGAGCAGGTAGAGCCACGCGAGCCCCTCGAACGGCGTCACCACGCCGAGCCGCCCCAGGCGGAGCCGGGACCAGGGCGCCTCCCCGCGGGCCCAGCGGGCGGCGCGGCGGAGGCGGAGGCGGTCCACCGGGCTCCGGCAGGTGGGACAACGTGCCGATGACCAGTAGCGCCGGGGGTCGAGCGCGACCCGGTGGCCGCCGGGGCAGGGGAAGACGTAGGGAGGCACGGCGGGGGGCTCCGGGCGCTGGGCGGAGGACGGGGTCGGCGGCCGGGGCGCTTCCCCCGGGTCCCGACCTTAAATTAGGTCGCCATGACCACATCCCGTACCGCATTCGTGACCGGCGCCACCGAGGGCATCGGCCGGGCGATCGCCTTCGCGCTGGGCCACGCCGGCTGGCAGGTGGGCGTCTGCGCCCGCACCCCCGCGAAGGTCGAGGCCCTGCTCGCCGAGCTCGCCGCCGCCGGCATCCCGGCCACCGGCCTCCCCGCCGACGTGGGCGTGGAGGCGGACGTCGCCCGCGCCGTCGCGCACGTGACCGCGGCGCTCGGCCCGGTGGACACCCTCGTCAACAACGCCGGCGTGCTGGTCGCGAAGCCCTTCCTCGAGCTCACCGCGGAGGACTGGGACGCGACGATGGCCACCAACCTCCGGAGCCTCTTCCTCGTGACGCGCGCGGTGCTCCCCGGCATGCTCGCGCGCCGCGCGGGCGACGTCGTGAACGTCGCGAGCCTCGCGGGGCGGAACGGCTTCGTGGGCGGCACCGCGTACGCGGCGAGCAAGCACGCCGTCCTGGGCTTCAGCCGATCGCTCATGCTCGAGGTGCGGAAGCAGGGGGTCCGTGTCATCGCCGTCTGTCCCGGCTCGGTCGCCACGGCGATGCTCGCCGACCAGCCGATGCTCCGCGCGGACGCGGGGAAGATCCTCCGGCCTGAGGACGTGGCGGAGACCGTGCTGCAGGCGCTCCGCCTGCCGGGCCGCGCGCTCGTCAGCGAGCTCGACATCCGCCCGACCGACCCGTGAGCGCGCTTCCCGGCAGCTTCGTCGTGACACGCTGCATCTGCCAGCGCATGCCGTTCGCGCGGCTCCTGCCGCTCGCGAGCGCCCGCGGCTGGGACCTCCCCGCGCTCATGGCGGAGACGGGGTGCGGCGCCCAGTGCGGGATGTGCCGCCCGTACCTCGCCCGCATGCTCGCCACGGGCGAGGTCGTGTTCCACGAGCTCCTCGACGATCGCGCCTGACCCGATGGCCCCGGCGAGCCTTCCCTCGCGCCGTGCCCGGCGCCGGCAGCTCCGCGCGGGGCCGGGGTTCTTCACGACGCTCGCCGTCGTGGTGGGGTGGTTCGCGATCGACCTCAGCTGGCGCCACTCGCCCTGGGGCGTGGCGCTCGCCTCCCTCACCACGGTGCTCGCCATCGTCGCCTTCTGGCGCGGGCGCGAGCTGGCGCGCCGCCGGCGGGAGCAGCTCTCGGGGGCGCTCCGCGCCGCCGACCGCCGCAACCGCGAGCTCGAGCGGCTGCGGCACCTCGAGGCCTCGCTCCTGGGCGGCACCGACGTCGCCGTGCTGCAGCGCGAGGTGGCGGAGGCCGCCGCCGAGCTGCTGCAGGCGGACTTCGGCCTCGTCGCGCTGCTCGTGGAGGAGGGGCGCTTCCAGCGGGTCGTCGCCGCCACCGGCGAGGCGCGCGCCGTGGTCGGCCAGCTGGTCCCGGTGGACCGGTCGCTCATCGGGTGGGCCGCGCTCCAGGACCAGCCGGTGCTGACCAGCGACCTCGCGAAGGACCCGCGGAGCTACCAGATGCCGGAGCTCGGCCAGATGCGGAGCGCCGCCATCGTCCCCCTCCGCTCCGCCGGCGTCGTGATCGGCACGATGAGCGTCGCGGGCCGCGCGCAGGGCACGCGCTTCACCGCCGACGACCTCCAGCTCCTCCAGACCCTGGGCGACCAGGTCGTCGTGGCGCTCGACCGCGCGCAGATGCTCGAGGAGACGCGCCGCACGAGCGACGCGCTCGCCGCCAAGAACCGCGAGCTCCTGCAGGCGACCGAGCTCCGCGACAAGTTCCTCGCCAACATGTCGCACGAGCTCCGCACCCCGCTCAACGCGATCATCGGCTTCTCGGAGCTGCTCCAGACGGGGGACGTCGGCGAGATCAACGACGCGCAGCGCGACTTCCTCGAGTCGGTGATCCGGAACGGGAAGCACCTCCTCGGGCTCATCAACAGCATCCTCGACCTCTCGAAGATCGACGCCGGGCGCATGGCGCTCGTGCTCGAGCCGACGGAGCTCCGCGCCGTGATCCTCGGCGTCATCACCGACACCGCCTCGCTCCGCGCCGCCAAGCGCCAGGAGTGCGCCGTCGAGCTCGACGACGCCGACCCGCTCGCCGTCACCGCGGACGGCGTGCGCGTGCGGCAGATCCTGATCAACCTCCTCTCGAACGCGAGCAAGTTCACGCCGGAGGGGGGACGGATCTCGGTGAGCGCCATCCGCACCCGGGCCCCGCTCCCGCTCCCGGGCCAGCGCACCGGCGAGGCGCCGCGGCTCCTCCCGCGCGACGCGGTGTGGATCTCGGTGTCGGACACCGGCATCGGCATCCGGCAGGAGGACATGCCGAAGCTCTTCCAGGAGTTCAGCCAGGTGGACAGCGAGTTCAGCCGCCAGCAGCAGGGGACGGGGCTCGGGCTCGCGCTGAGCAAGCGTTTCGTGGAGATGCACGGCGGGACGATCGGCGTCGAGTCGGTGCCGGGCGTGGGGAGCACCTTCTGGTTCATCCTGCCCGTGGAGGGGCCGGTCCGCCGCGCCCCGGCGTGAGGGGCCGCTGAATCCGCCGGCCGCCTCCCGCCGTCCGGAGGGCGAGGCCCGTCCCCTTGCCGCCGAGGCTACGTTTCTCCCCGGACCGATGACCCGAGCCCTCCGCCTCCGCCTCGCGGCACTCGCGCTGCTCCTCGTCACGGGGGCGGCACTCGTCGTGCCCCTCGCCGACGCCCTGCTCTTCCATGGGCAGCCGGCGGCGGCCGCGACGGCGCCGGCGCTCGCGGCGGAGGGGGCGGCCCGCGGCCACGGCGTCGCCTGCCTCCTCGGCGGGCTCGGCGCCTCCCCCGGCCTCGCGTCGCCCCGCACCGAGGTGCGGGCGGTCCCCGCCGAGTGCGCCGCACCGGCCGCGGCCCCGGCAGCGCCGATCGGCGCCGC
>JBAIWX010000035.1:0-2836 GCA_037916975.1 Gemmatimonadales bacterium | reverse complement strand
GTGCGCACCGGCGGGCCCGATGGCCGGAGGTCCGGCCCGGGGCCGCGGTGGTCCACCTCGACCACGCGCGCGTCGGCGTAGCGCCACGCCGCGCCGACGAGCGCCGCCCCGGCGGCGGTGCGCAGGTCCACGATCGCGACCGGATTCCCCCGCACGGGGGCGTCGCCGGTCGCCTGGGCGCCGGCGGCACCCGCCCCGAGGGCGAGCGCCGCGAGGGCGCCGAGCAGGTGCCTGGGCATGCGCATCCCCCTCACCGCACCTTGACGGTGTAGTAGGTGAACGGCCCCTTCACCTCGCGGAACCAGTGGGGCGTGCCGGCGGGCACCGTGATCACGTCGCCCCGCGCGAGCTTGCGGGTCTCGCCCCCTTCGATGGCGCTGCCGCGCAGCTCGTCCGGTGCCGTGGGCTTCGGGTCCACCGCCCGGCCGCCGGTCACGAAGGTGGCGCTGCCGTCCATGACGTAGATGATGTCGGTGTCGCGCGTGTGGATCTCCGCCTGCCCCGGCGTGTCACGGCGGCTCGTGTGCACCATCCAGTTCCGCCCGGTCCCGTCCACCAGCACGCCGCCCTTCGCGAAGCTCGCGGCCACCTGGTCGTGCGGGAAGAAGGCGGCGCCCACCTGCGATGCGGCGCCCGAGAAGGCGGCCGCACCGGCGAGGGCGAGTTCCTCGTCCTCCGCGGCCGAGGCAGCGCCGCTCACGCCGACGCCGCCCACCACCTCGCCGTCCACCACGATCGGCACGCCGCCGATGAGCGGGGTGAAGTCGTCGAGCGCCACCATCGGCGTCCGCCCGTTGCGGATGAGCTCCTCGAAGAAGCGCGTGGGCTTCTGGAAGAGCACCGCCGTCCGCGCCTTGCCCGTCGAGATGCGCGCCCCCGCGGCGAAGGTGCCGTCGAGGCGCTCGAGCGCCATCAGGTTGCCGCCGGCGTCCACGACCGCGATGACGCCGGTCCCCGCCTTCTGCCGCGCGGCCTGCACCGCCGCCGCGATGACCTGCTTCGCCCCGTCCAGCGTGAGCTGGTGCTTCACGGCGACCTGCGCCTCCGCCGCGCCCGCGAGGAGCGCGAGGAGCCCGAGGCCCCCGACTGCCTGACCGATACGCATGACCCGCTCCTCCGGAAACGACGGAGGGCCGCCGGCCGCGGTCGCGGCGCGGCGGCCCCCGCCCGCCGAGTGGTTAGTGGACGACCTTGTCGAACGGCGCCTCGCCGAGCAGCACCTCGGCGAACGCGCACCAGATCTGCACCTTCGCGACGTCCTTGATGTAGGACGGGAGGGTGATCGTCTGGTTGTACTTGTCGCCCTTGATCACCAGGCGCTGCAGGAGGTACGTGTTGCCCTTCGAGTCCACGACCTGCCAGTGCGGGGCCGGCGTGTCCGGCACCTTGAAGTCGGGCGAGAGGGTGAGGGTGATCTTGCCGTTGTCCACCATCGCCGTCACGGTGCCGACGTTGGCCTTCACGCCCTCGAACTTGCGGCTCGTGAAGCTGGCCGGCGCGTAGCCGGCGGCGGTGGTGAGGACCACGGTCCCCGCGAGCGCGGCGAGCGCCAGGGCCTTCAGACTGCGCATGAACTCCTCCTCGGATCGGTTGCTGCCCGCCCTCCGGCGGGCCGGGTGGATCGCCACCGCGCGTCGTGCGCGGCGGCGCTGCCGTTGGTGCGAGGAGAACGGAGGAAGGGCGCGCCGGGTTCCCGGCGTCAGCGGCGCGGCGAGGGTACGTGCCCGCAGAAGGGACAGCGCACGCGCTCGTCGTGCCGCAGCTTGGCGCAGAAGGCTGCCCGCCCGGCCGGCGTGCGCCGGAAGAGCTCCGCGGCGCCGAAGGTGCCGAGCAGCGGCGCGGCGAAGTAGACCCAGAGCGCGGTCCAGTGCCTGGCAGGGATCGCGGAGCCGAGGGTGCGCGCGGGGTTCATGCTCATCCCCGACACCGGCGACTCGACGGTGATGTAGAGCGCCACGAGCGCCGCCGCGACGACGCCGGTCCACCGCTCCAGCCGCGGGCGGCTCACCATGGCGAGCACGACGCCCATCTGGAGGAAGGTGATGCCCGCCTCGCCGGCGAAGGCCGCCGCCGTGCCCCACGGCCCCGGCACCGTGGTCGCGTAATCCACGGCCGGGTGCGCGATCCACGGCGCGAGGCAGGCCGCGGCGAGCAGCGTCCCCAGGAGCCCGCCCGCGAACTGCGCCACGACGTAGCCCGTCACCAGCGCTGGGCGAACCTTGCCCAGGCGCATGAACGCCAGCGTGAAGGCGGGATTGAGGTGCGCGCCGGACCGGCGGCCCCACGGGGAGTAGATGTTGACGACGAGCGTCGCGCCCATCGTCAGGCCCATCAGCGCCCGGCGGGCGGGCGGCGACGGGATTGCCGCGACCGCGGGCGATGCCGGGTGGAAGAGCAGGACGCTGAACGTGCACGCCATGACCATGAAGAGCCCGAGGCCGAACGCCTCGGCGGCATACTCGGCCCACGCCCGCGGCAGGGCGGTCATCGGCGGGCGGGCACGCGGGCCGGTGCCGAGAGGAGCAGGCGGTCGAGCCGCAGCAGCTCGCCCACGGACCACGCCTGGAAGGGGCAGCCCCGCGGGGCGTGCGGCGGCTCGGCGTCGGCGATCTCCGAGACGTGGCCGAGGCCGGCCTCGCCCAGGTGCGCGAGGAGCGGTGCCACGAAGCGCGCGCGCGGCGCGCCGGCTCGCGGCACTCCGGCCACGGACGCGCACCCACGCGTCGGCGAACGCGCCGATGAGCCACGGCCAGACGGTGCCCTGGTGGTACGCGCCGTCGCGCTCGACCGGGCCGCCCTCGTAGCGCGGGACGTATCCCGGCTCGCGCGGGCCGAG
>JBAIWX010000034.1:0-1712 GCA_037916975.1 Gemmatimonadales bacterium | reverse complement strand
TGATCGGCGCCGGCACCTCGTACTCGCGGGACGACGGCACCGCCGGATGGGACGCGCTCGAGGAGATCCTGGGCGGGCTCGAGGGGGGCCGGGCGCTGGTGTTCGCCTCGGGCATGGCCGCCGTCGCGGCGGTGTTCGAGCAGCTCCCCGCCGGGGCCGTCGTCGTGCTGCCGTCGGACTGCTACCAGGGCGTCGTCGGCCTCGCGGAGGGGGGCGCGGCGCGCGGGCGCTGGTCGGTGCAGCGCGTGGCGGTGGAGGACACCGCCGGGTGGATCCGCGCCTGCGCGGTCGCCGACCTGCTCTGGCTCGAGTCGCCGTCGAACCCGCTCCTCGCGGTGGCCGAACTCGACGCGATCTGCGCCGCACCCAGGAAGCCCGGCGCGATCGTGGCCGTGGACAACACCTTCGCCACGCCGCTCAACCAGCAGCCCCTCGCGCTGGGCGCGACGGTGTCGCTGCAGTCGGTCACGAAGTTCATCGGCGGGCATTCCGACCTGCTGGGCGGCGTCGTGACGACGCGGGACGAGGCGCTGCGGCACGGGCTGCACCGCTCCCGCGAGCTCGGCGGCGCCACGCCGGGAACGCTCGAGGTCTTCCTCGCCACGCGCGGCGTGCGGACGCTGGCGCTCCGGCTCGAGCGGGCCGAACGGACGGCGCAGGTGCTCGCCGGGCGGCTGGAGTGCCACCCGCTGGTGACTCGTGTCCGGTATCCGGGCCTGCCGTCGCATCCCACGCACGCCATCGCGCGGCGCGTGCTCCGGGGGTTCGGCAGCATGCTCTCGTTCGACCTGCGGGGCGGGGCCGAGGTCGCGGACGCCGCCTGCCGCCACGTGCGGCTCATCCGGCACGCGACGAGCCTGGGCGGCGTGGAGTCCACGATGGAACGGCGGGCCGCGATCCCGGGACAGGGGCACCTGCCGCCGTCGCTCATCCGCCTCAGCGTCGGGATCGAGGACGCGGACGACCTCTGGCGCGACCTCGACGAGGCGATCCGCTCGGCCGCCGCGTGATGCGGTCGGCCGGGCCGTGCGCGCTCACCCGGACGCGCGTAGAATTCGAGCCATGCGCACCCTCCTCCGACTCCTGCTCGGCCTCGTCGCCCTCGCCCTCGTCCTCGCCGCCGCCGCATGGTTCGGCGGGCGGCGCTGGCTCGCCCGCTCCGTCGCCCGGTACGAGGGCACCGTCACGGTGCCCGGCCCGGCCGGGCCGATCGAGGTCCTCTTCGACGCGCGCGGCGTGCCGCAGGTCTATGCGCGCACCGAGGCCGACGCCCTCTTCGCCCTGGGGTGGCTCCACGCGGGCGAGCGGCTCTTCCAGATGGAGCTGACACGCCGGGCGGCGCGGGGCGAGCTGGGCGAGCTCTTCGGCGCCGACGCCGTCGAGGCGGACGCGGAGGCCCGCCGCATCGGCATCGGCCGGAAGGCGGACCGGGAGGGAGCCACGATCGCGCCGGCGGTGCGCGCGAGCCTGGAGCGGTACGTCGCCGGCATCAACGCCTGGATCGCGCAGGCGCGGCCGCTGCCGCCCGAGTTCGTGGTCCTCGGCGCGACGCCGCGGCCCTGGACGGTGGAAGACGTGACCGCCGTCGGGCTCTACCAGACCTGGTTCCTGGTCACCGTGGGGCTCAACACCGCCGACTACCGCGAGGTGATCGCCAGGCTCGGCGGCGACGCGCGCCGGCTGGCGAACGCGGTGCAGGGGTGGTCGCCGCC
>JBAIWX010000033.1:0-2929 GCA_037916975.1 Gemmatimonadales bacterium | reverse complement strand
TCGATGCCCCGGTTCCGGAGCTTGCCGCCCGAGTTGAAGATGCGGGTGGTCTGGCCGGTGGAGGGGGCGAGCGTCTGCTCGAGGAGCAGGTCGCTGATGGTGCGCGTGTACCAGGAGAACTGGACCTGCGCGCGGCCCTTGAAGAGCTGCGCGTCGAAGCCCGCCTCGACCTCGCGCTGCCGCTCCGGGCGGATGTTCGGGTCGCCGGCGCGGAGGCCCACCTGCGTACCGAAGCGGCCGTCGATCACGCCGCTCGTGTCGGGGGTGAACTTGGCGCCGAAGAGCGGCTGGTTGCCGGTCTCGCCGTACGCCGCGCGGAGCTTGATCTCGTCGAGGACCCCGCCGCCCGCCAGCACGCGGTAGCTCGCCGCGCCCTTCGGGTAGAAGAAGTACTTGTTCGGGTTGCCGTTGGCGCTGCTCCGGTCGGCGCGGATGCCGGCGGTGAGGAGGAGCTTCCGCTCGAGGAGAAGCAGTTCCTCCTGGCCGTAGATGCCCAGGTCCCGGACCTTGCTGATGGCCTGGGTCAGGTCACGGCTCGTGGCCTGCTGCGGGCTCGACTGCCCCGTGAGGAGGCTCCGGCCGATGATGCTCGTGCTGTTGAGGTCGCGGTTGTTGTACTGGATGCCGGCAGAGGTCGTGGCCTCCCACGACTTCGAGTCCGGCGTGTACCGGTGCGTGGCGTTGACCGCGAGGTTCGTGTTCAGGTTCGACGACTTGCCCAGGATGACGGTGCCCGGCTGCCCGTCGTTCGGCTCGAACTGGAGCTCGGGCGGCGAGAGGAAGTCGTTCCGCTGGTTGAAGTAGTCCACGCCGCCGATCGCGATCACGTTGAGCGCGTGCCGCGCGCCCTCGACGAGCGAGATCCGCGAGGTCACCGTGCCGAGGACGCGCCAGACGTCCTCGTTGTTCTTGAGCAGCGAGAAGGTCTGGAGCGGGTTGCTGCGCTCGAACGGGTTGTTCGGGAAGACGCCGTTCACCGGGCGCGGGTCCCAGAAGCTCGGCGTGAACGGCAGCACGAGGCCCGGGGAGGTGCCGGTGTTGTCGTTGTTCGAGAGGCCTCGGCGGGACTGGCTGTGGATGACGTTGGTGCTCACCGACACGTTCACCCGGCTCGAGAGGACCTGATCGAGGTTGACCCGGAGGCCCTGCTTCTTGTAGCCGGTGTTGAGCGCGATGCCCTCGTCGTTCTGCACGAGGCCCGACACGAAGTACTTGGTCTGCTCGGTGCCGCCGGTCACGCTCGCCTGCGTGGCGGTGGAGAGGGCGCGGCGCCCGTAGAGCAGGTCCTCCCAGTCCACCCGCCGGCCCGGCACGAAGTACTGGCCCACGAGGGCGGGGTTGTAGACGGAGGCGGCGTCGGCGGAGTCGCGGAAGGTCCGCTGGCCGATCTTGTTGGCGAGCTCGAAGAACCCGAACCGCTGCTGCACGTTGAACTGGGGCTTGCCGGCCTGGCCGCGCTTGGTCGTGATGATCACGACGCCGTTGGTGGCGCGCGAGCCGTAGATCGCCGCCGCCGAGCCGCCCTTCAGGATCTCGATCTTCTCGATGTCCGAGGGATTGAGGTCGGCGATGCGGTTGACCGGGTTGTCCTGGTTCGAGGCGTTGCCGCCGGCGGCGGCCGCGGTGACGGCGTTCTGGCCGTTCGCGATCGCGTCGTTGCTGATGACGATCCCGTCCACGACGAAGAGCGGGTCGGAGCCGGCGTTGATGGTCGAGATGCCGCGGAGGTTCACCTGGAACCCGCCGCCCGGCGCGCCGCTGTTCTCCTGGATGTAGGCGCCGGGGACCTTGCCCTGGAGCGCCCCTTCCACGGTCTGGACCGGCGCCCGCTGGAGCTCGTCGGCGCTGACGGTGGAGACCGCGTTGGCCAGGTTCTGCTTCTCCACGCTCGACGCCTGGCCGGTGACGACCAGTTCCTCGAGCTTGAGGAAGTCGCGCGCGAGGCCGACGTCCACCTGGTTCTGGCCCGCGGCGAGCCGGACGAGGCGCTTCTTGTAGCCGATCGCGCGGACGAGCACGGTCACGTCGCCCTCGGCCACGCCGGCGAGGAGGAAGGTGCCGTTGTCCTTGGTGTACGCGGCGAGGCGCGTGCCCTCGACCGCGACGGTGGCGCCCGCGATGGGCCCGCCGGTGGCGGAGTCGGTGACGGTGCCCGAGAGCACCCGGGTCTGCGCGGCGAGCGGTGCCGCGACCAGGGCGAGCCCGAGGCACGTGAGCCATACCAGCCGAGGCTGCATACAGTCTCCGGTCCAGGAACGAGTGGGTTGTGGCGAACAAGGGTGTTGCGGGGGAAGCCGAATCTGCGGCTGGTACCCGGAATGTCAAGAGATTGTTTCGGGATACTGCATATCCATGCAGGGGGGCCGGCGGGGCGGCTGGAGGGAGGGTACGGCGGGGGCCGGGAAGCGCTAAGCCATTGCCTTGCTGACGCTTGTGCCGCCCATCCCTCGGCGGATTCCGGGGGCGGGAGGGTGCATCAGGAGCGGGGCGGCTCGGGGGGCAGGAACATCCGCAGGTCGCTCAGCGCGTCCTCGGCCCAGCCGCGGGTGTCGGGGTCGGCGGCGAGGCGCTCGAGCACGGGCAGTGCCGAGGCGAGGTCGAGGGTGCGGTGGATGCGCGCGAGGTGGCCGAGGCAGGTTGCGGCATTGCGCCGCACCCAGATGTCCGGATGCCTGGCCAGCCGGCGGCAGTGCGCCTCGACCCACCCGGCATCGGGGTCGTGGTAGGCCGCCGACAGGAGGGCATGGATCACGACTTCGGGATCGGCGTCGTGCAGCTGGCGCTCGAGCAGCGCGCGCGGCCGGGGGTCGGGCTCGAAGTAGCGGGGAGGCTCGTCGGTCATGGGTTCGGGGGTGGCGCGGGCGACAGCACGCGGGTCGGCGGGGGGACGCCGATGGTTGGGTGCCGCCTCATGCCTCGGCGTTGACTT
>JBAIWX010000032.1:0-5184 GCA_037916975.1 Gemmatimonadales bacterium | reverse complement strand
GGCAAGGTCGGCATCCTCAAGCTCGGCACGATGCGGCTCGAGGTCGTGGGACGGGACTCGGTGCGCGGCCGCGAGGCCTGGCACTTCCGCTACTCGGTGGACGTCGGGAGCATCTTCTACAAGGCGAAGGACACCCTCGAGTCGTGGGTGGACGTCGAGCGCTTCGCCGCGCTCCGCTTCCGGCAGCACTTCCAGAACTCCGACCAGAAGCGCGACTACACCTTCGAGATCTTCCCCGACCGGGGCTACTTCACCGAGTCGGGGCGCGACACGACCTTCCGCACCCCCGCCACCGCCATCGACGACGCCGGGTTCTTCTACCTCGTCCGGACGCTCCCCCTCGAGGTCGGCCAGACCTACACCCTCGGCCGCTACTTCCGCCTCGAGCGGAACCCGCTCACGGTGCAGGTGCTGGGCACCGAGACCCTCGAGCTCCCCGACGACACGAAGGTCGAGTGCCTCGTCGTCCACCCGGAGATCCCCTCGCGCGGCATGTTCGCGCCCAAGGCGGAGGCGCGCGTCTGGCTCACCAACGACGCGCGCCGCATCCCGGTGCAGATCAAGTCGAAGATGGGCTTCGGCACCGCCACGCTGAAGCTCCGGCGCATGGTGCTCCCGGCGCCGTGAGCGACGTCTACCGGGAGGCCGACCTCGCGCGGCTGCGCACGGTGCCGGTCGCCGCGCGCGCCAACCGCGTCGCTCCCGGGCTCCTCGCCACCCCGCCGGGCGCCGACCGGTCGTTCGCCGCCTTCCTCGCCTCGCTCCCCGACCAGCTCGCCGCGCGCGACCTGCGTACCGTCGCAGGGCTCGTCGCCACCGCGGCGCGCGCGGGCCGCGGCGTCGTGGTGCTCCTCGGCGGCCACGTGATCAAGGCCGGGCTCGGCCCGCTCCTCGCCACGCTCGCGGGCCGCGGCGTGCTCACGCACGTGGCCATGAACGGCGCCGCCGCCATCCACGACTTCGAGCTCGCCGCCTTCGGCGGGACCTCGGAAGACGTGGCGGCGGGCCTCGCCGACGGCACCTTCGGCATGGCGGAGGAGACCGGGGCCGGGATCAACGCCGCGACCGCCGAGGCCGCCCGGCGCGGCGCCGGCTTCGGCGAGGGCCTCGCCGACGCGCTCGCCGCCCGTCCCGCGCTCGTCGCCCCCGAGGCGTCGCTCCTGCTCGCCTGCCGAACGCACCGGGTGCCCGTCACGGTGCACCCCGTCATCGGGGCCGAGATCGTGCACCAGCACCCGAGCGCGGACGGCGCCGCCATCGGCGCCACGAGCCTCCGCGACTTCCGCCGCCTCGCCGGGTCGCTCCCGGCACTCCACGACGGCGGCGTCGTGCTCAACCTCGGGAGCGCGGTCGTGCTGCCGGAGGTCTTCCTCAAGGCGCTCACCATCGCGCGCAACCTCGGTGGGGGGCGGCCCACCGGCTTCGCGGCCGCCGACTTCGACATGATCCGCCACTACCGCCCGCAGATGAACGTCGTGCGACGCCCCACCGCCCACGGCGGCGAAGGCTTCCTGCTCACCGGCCACCACGAGCTGCTCCTCCCGCTCCTCGTCTGGGCCGTCCTGGAGGCGCTCGATGCCCCGGCCTGAGCGGCGTTGGGCGCCGCTGGCGCTGCTCCTCGCCGCAGCATGCGCCGGGGCCACGGGGCCGGCCGCCGCGCACGGACCCGCGCCGCGCGTGGTCGCGGAGTCGCCCGACGCGCAGGGCGAGGTGGAGCGGGTGCTCGAGGCGCTCGTCACCAGGGACGGCGCCGGCGGCGCCCCCGACTCCCTCTTCGCCCCCGACGCGATCGTCCTCGCGGGCGGGAATGCCCGGCTCGCCGCCCCCCGACTCGCGGGAGTGCAGGCGGGCGGCCAATCGGCGATCACGGCGAGCCAGATCAGCGTGCGGGACGGGGTGGCGTGGGGCGTGGTGGACTATCGCTGGTTCTCGACCGACCAGAACCTCGTGCGCCTCGGCCGGGCGACGGTGCTGCTCCTGCCCCGGCGCACGAAGCCCGGCTGGTGGATCGCGCAGCTGCACAGCGATCTCGTCCGCTGACGGCCGGGTGCAGCGGCGCTGCTGCGCCCGGTGACGAAACGCCGACGCGCCCGGTCCCATGGAGGACCGGGCGCGTCGCGCGTTCCGGGCGAACTGCCCGGCGTCAGGCCGGCTTGCCGGTGATCGTGTGGCGCAGCTTCGCCGCCGTCTCCGGGGCGAAGAGCTTGAGCACCAGGTAGAAGATCCAGCCCCAGAAGGCGAGGTAGAGGATCTTGATGATGAGGCCGATGAGCCCGCCGAACAGCGCCCCGATCAGCCCCAGCGCGAAATAGGCGATCACGGCGAACACGGCGAAGCCGAAGATGGAGCGGATCATTTTATTATCCTCCGAGGTCGGGGCGTCCTGACGTAGTGTACGATTCACGTTTCAGAAAGTTTCGTCGAGCTCCCAAGTGGATGCACGATTTGACGTTATCGTAGTCGGTGGCGGCCCCGTCGGGGCGGCCTGCGCCCGCGAACTGGCCGTCTCGGGACGGTCGGTGCTGGTCGTGGAGCGGGGCGCCGACCGGGGCGAGGGATGGCGCGCCGCGGCGGGCATGCTCGCCCCCCAGATCGAGACGCTGCCGGAACACCCGCTCTTCGAGGTCGGGCTGGCGGGCCGCGAGCGCTATGCCCACCTGGCCGTCGAACTCCTCCAGGGCACCGGCGTGGACATCGGCCTCTGGCAGGAAGGTATCGCCCATTTCGCGGGGGACGAGGCCCTGGCGGCGGACCTGCGGGCCGCGGTGGCGCTGCAGCGCCAGGCGGGGCAGCACTGCGAGTGGCTCGATGCGGCGGAGGTGAAGGCCCGCTGGCCGTGGGCCGGTCCCGCGCATGGTGCGCTCTGGGCGCCGCGCGAGGGGGCGCTCGACCCGGTCAGGCTCGTCGAGGCGCTCCGGCTCGACGTCATGCGGCGCGGCGGGGTGATCCGCGAGGACGAAGTGGTGCGGCTCGAGCGCGCCGGCGACCGCGTCACTGGGGTCGTCGGCCGGAGCGGCACGCGCTACTCGGCGCCCGACGTCATCCTGGCCGCCGGCGCCTGGTCGGGCCTCGTCGAGGGGCTGCCGCGCCCGCTCTCCGTCGAGCCGATCCGCGGGCAGATGGCCGCGGTCCCCTGGCCGGCACAGGTCCCGCCGGCGGTGATCTACGGGAAGCACTGCTACGTGGTCTACCGCGACGGCGAGATGCTCATCGGCGCCACGCGCGAGTACTCGGGCTTCGTGAGCGAGGTCACGCCCGAGGGGATCCGCGAGATCCTCGCCGCCGCGGCCGCGATCTACCCGGCGCTGGCCACCGCCACGCCCGCGCGCACCTGGGCGGGGCTCCGCCCCGGCACCCCCGACGGGCTCCCCATCGTCGGGGCGGAGCCGAGGCTCAAGGGGCTCTGGTACGCCACGGGCCACGGCCGGAACGGCATCCTGCTCGCCGGCATCACGGGCACCGCGCTCCGCGAGCTGCTGGACGGGGAGCCACCCCGCGAGGAGCTGTGGGCGCTCCGTCCCGAGCGGCTCTGGGAGTCGTGAGCGGCGCACGGCGGCGCGGGCGCGCACTGCTCGCCGCCGCGGCGCTCCTTGGCGCCGCATGCCCCCTCCCCGCCCAGCAGGTGCCGCCCGCGCTCGCCCGCGAGCGCGCCGATTATGCCGCGTGGCTCGCGCGCGACCCCGGCTCGCCGTGGGCGGCGCGGGCCCTCCAGCCGATCGGCACCGGCCTCACGCTGGGCCCGCCCGGCAGCGACATCGAGCTCCCCGGCCTCGCTCTCCACCGGGTCCGCGAGGACGGGGCGAGCGTGGTGCTCGAGGCGCCCTCGGGCTCGCGGCCGCTCCCGCGCGGGCCGCTCGTGCCCCTGGGCGACTGGCGCCTGCGCGTCCAGGGCGCACCCGGGCGGGCGACGCTCGCCGTCTATGGCCCGCCGAGGCCGGGGACCGCGCCCGCGTTCTACGCGTACGACCCGCGCCTCGTCCTCGACGTGACCCTCGATCCGCCCGCGCGGCGCGGCACGGCCCCCGTGCTCGCCCCAGACGGCAGCGAGGTCGTGGCGGCAGAGGCGGGCTCCGTGCGCGTCGAGGTCGGCGGCCAGCCCGCGACACTGCGCGTGCGCCGCCTCCCCGGTGCGACGCCGGACGAATCGGAACTCCTCATCTACTTCCGCGACGGGACGGCGGGCCAGGGCAGCTACCTCGCCGGGCGATTCGTGGAGCTCGAGCCGATCGCAGGGGACCGCTACCGCCTCGACTTCAACCGCGCCCGGAACCCGTTCTGCGCCTACAGCTCGATCTTTCCCTGCCCCGCCCCGTGGCCCGGCAATTCGATCCCGGCGCCGGTCGCGGCCGGGGAGAAGTACGTGCCGCCGGCGCCCAAGGCCGGATGACGCGGCCGTGACCCGCCCGGGCCTCGCCGCGACCCTCGGGCTGCTCGCCCTCGCCCTCGCGGGACCGCTCGCCGCACAGCACCCGCCCGGGCCACTGGCGGGCCCGTGGCGCGCCGCCCTCGACCTCGCCGGCGGGACGCTCCCCTTCGGCCTCGTGCTCGAGCGCCGCGGGCCGGGGCTCGCGGGCTCGCTCTGCAACGGCCGCCGCTGCGAGCCGCTCAGCGCGGTCCGCCTGCGCGGCGACTCGCTCCTCCTCGAGATCGGCGACTACGCCGCCACGATCAGCGCGGCCCGGGCCGGCGACTCGCTCGCCGGCACCTACCGGAACGTCGGCAATCGCGGGCCGCGCAGCATCCCCTTCCACGCCGCCCGCGGCCGCTGGCCGGTCACGCGCGCGCCCGCGTCGCTCACCGGCCGGTGGGACGCGAACTTCTACAACGACTGGGGCGACGCGAGCCCGCGGGTGCTCGACTTCCGCGACGGCCCCGCCGGGCTCGAGGGCACCGTCATCGGCAACACCGGCGACTACGGCCATTTCGCCGGCTTCGCCTCGGGCGACTCGGTGCGCCTGCAGCGCTTCGACGGCGCGTTCGTCTACCTCCTCACCGCGCGCCTCGTGGGCGACACGCTCCGCGGCACCTTCCACGCCGGGCTCCGCTCGCAGACACCATTCCTCGCGGTCCGGAGCACCGGCCGGCCGCACCTCACGCTCCCGACCCAGGTCACCCGCGCCGACACCGCCCCATTCCGCTTCGCCTTCCGCGACCTCGAGGGGCGGCTCGTGACGAGCGAGGCGC
>JBAIWX010000031.1:0-5567 GCA_037916975.1 Gemmatimonadales bacterium | reverse complement strand
GGCCGGGGCGCGGTGGCCCGGGCGAGCGCCCGCTCGTAGCGCGCGAGGGCCTCCGCCACGCGCGCCGCCGGCAGGCGCCCCTCCGCCACCGCCTGCTCGATGGCCGCCACCACGGCCGGCGGGTCCGTCGGGTAGAGGAGCACGTCCACGCCCGCCGCGAGCGCCGCCACCGTGCCTTCGCGTTCGCTGCTCCCGGCGAACGCGCCGCCCATGATGAGCGCATCGGTGACGACCAGCCCGTCGAACCCCGCGGCGCGGAGGCCGCCCACGATGCGCGGCGAACGCGTCGCGGGCAGCCCCGACGGGTCGAGTGCCGGGAAGGCGACGTGGGCGGTCATCACCGAGGCGACCCCGGCGGCGATCGCCGCGCGGAACGGGACGAGGTCGCTGGCCTCGAGCAGCGCCGCCGGCGCGTCCACCACGGGCAGCGTGTCGTGCGAGTCCACCGCGGTGCGCCCGTGGCCGGGGTAGTGCTTGGCGCAGGCGAGGGCGCCGGCCCCCTCGCACCCGGCCACCCAGTCGCACACGGCGGCCGCCACCGCGGCCGGGTCCGCCCCGAAGGCACGCGTCTGCACGATCGGGTTCGCCGGGAGCACGTCGAGGTCCGCGACGGGCGCGAAGACCCAGTTGACGCCGACGTCGCGCGCCTCGCCGGCGGTGAGCGCCCCCGCGGCGCGGATCACGGCGCGGTCGCCGAGCGCGGCGAGCGCCGCCGGCGGCGGGAGCTCGGTGCAGCCCTCGAACTGCTGGCCCGCGCCGCGCTCGAGGTCGGCGGCGAGGAGGAGCGGCCGGCCGGCGCGCGCCACGAGGTCCTGCGTGAGCGCGCGCACGGCATCGCGCGGCCCGCCGAAGAGGATGAAGCCGCCCGCGCCCGCGGCGAGCGCGCGGGCGATGGCCGCCTCCTCGTGCGCGAAGCCGGTGGCATCGCTCCACCGCAGCGCCGGGAAGACGAGGCGGCCGGCGGTCACGCGGGCGTGATGCTGCCGAGGACGCGCGGCCCGGCGGCGCCGGTGGCGGCGGGGAGGTTGCCGGGCTGGCCGTGCATGGTGAGGTAGCCGAGGAGGGCGAAGGCGACCGCCTCCTTGGCGTCGCCGTCGAAGAAGAGCTCGTCGAAGTGCCGGAGCACCGCGCCGTTGTCCCACGCGTGCCCGACCTCGCGGGCGAGCGCCGCCATGAGCCCCGGATGGTGCGCGCCCCCGCCCGAGACCACGACCTCGGGCGCGGGGGGGACCCAGCGCCGCAGCGCCTGGCCGACGGAGCGGGCCGTGAGCTCGACGGCGGTCGCGACGCCGTTCGGGCCGGGGACGCGCGCGTGGAGCGCCGCGGCGTAGCTCGAGCCGAAGCGCTCGCGGCCGGTGCTCCGGGGCGGCGGCTCGTGGAAGAACGGCTCGCCGAGGAGGTCGCCGAGGACCGCCTCGTCGGGGCGACCCTGCGCGGCGAGGCGCCCGTCACGGTCGTAGGGGAGCCAGGAGTCCACGAGGCGGGCGACGGCGTCCACGATCGCCACGCCGGGCCCGGTGTCGAACGCGAAGGCGCCCTCCTCGTTCGCGCGCCGCGCCACGTACGTGACGTTCGCCATGCCGCCCAGGTTGAGCAGCACCCGCGGGTGGTCCGCCGCACCGAAGAGGAGCACGTCGGCCATCGGGACGAGCGGCGCCCCCTGCCCACCCGCCGCGAGGTCCCGCGCGCGGAAGTTGCTCACCACCGGCCGGCCGAAGCGCTCCGCGAGCACCGAGGGCTCGCCCAGCTGCCAGGTCACGAGCGGCGGCTGGTGCCAGATCGTCTGGCCCGGGAAGGCGATGAACGCGAGGTCGGCGGCCTGCCGGTGCGCGCCGGCGAGCAGCAGCTCCACCGCCTCCGCCGCCCACTCCGCGATGCGGACGTGGAGTGCCGCGAGCTCGGGCGCCGCGGCCTCGCCGATGGCGCGGAGCACCAGGTCGCGCTCGAGCCCCTCGTACGGCCGGGAGACGAAGTGCACGAGCTCCGCCTGCGTCGGGCCGTGGAAGCGCACGAGGGCGGCATCCATCCCGTCGAGGGAGGTGCCCGACATCAGGCCGACGGCGAGGACCGGGCGTTCGCTCATGCGGGGCGCACCGGTGGCGGGTCGCCGAGCACCGCGCGGAGGCGGCCGTCGTTCGACGCCAGCAGTCGTGCCGCCTCCGCGGCGTCCACGCCGCGCTGCGCCATCACGATCGCGAGCTTCACCCGGCCCTCCGCCTGCGCGAGGAGCTCGGTGGCCCGCGCCCGCGGCACGCCGGCCGCCTCCATCACGATGCGCTCGCTCCGGTCCTGGAGCTTCGCGTTCCACGCCCGGAGGTCCACCATGAGGTTGCCCCACGTGCGGCCCGTCCGGATCATCGCGCCGGTCGTGATCGTGTTGAGCACGAGCTTGGTGGCGGTGCCCGCCTTCATGCGCGTCGAGCCGGTGACCACCTCGGGGCCCACCAGCAGCACGACGCATACGTCGCAGGTGTCCCGGAGCAGCGGCGGCGGCTCCGCGCAGGTGACGAGCGCCGTGCGGGCCCCGAGGGTCTGCGCCTGCTGCAGCGCGGCGCGCACGAAGGGCGTGGTGCCGCTCGCGGCGATCCCCACCACCACGTCGTTCGGGCCGACGCGGTGCTCCTTCATCGCCTCGAGGCCGGCGTTCACGTCGTCCTCCGCGCCCTCGACGGAGCGGACCAGCGCCCGCGCGCCGCCGGCGATGATCCCGACGACGAGCTCGGGGGGCGTGCCGAAGGTGGGCGGGCACTCCGCGGCGTCGAGCACGCCCAGCCGGCCGCTCGTCCCGGCACCGACGTAGAGGAGCCGCCCCCCGGCGCGGAAGGCGGCCTCGACCAGGGCCACCACGGCGGCGACCTCCGCCCGCGCCTCGTGCACGGCCTCGGCGACGCGCCGGTCCTCGGCGTTGATGAGCTCGACCAGCTCGAGCGGCGACGCGAGGTCGATGTCGCGCGTGCGGGGATTCCGGCGCTCGGTCAGCCGCGGGTCGAGGAAGTCGTCGGCCATCGCTCGAGGGAGGAATGGTAGGGCGGGCGGTCGTCGCTTAATTTGCCCGCCAGTCCCCCGGCGGGCAACCGCCGGTTCCCCACCGCCGATGAGGCCATCCGTGCCCCAGCACCGTCGTGCGTCGCTCCTCCTCCTCGCCCTGGCCGCGGGCGCCGGCTGCAGCCGGCACGCGACCGTCCCCGCGGCCGCCCCCACCGCCTCCGCTCCCGCGACCGGCCCCGACGGCGGCCCCGCCCCCGGCTGGCCCTACGCCGGCCGCGCGCGCGTGGTCGAGGGGCCGCAGGCAGCCGTGGTCTCGGGGAGCCCGATCGCGAGCGCCGTCGGGCGCGACATCCTGCGCCGGGGCGGCAACGCCGTGGACGCGGCCGTCGCCGTCGGCTTCGCGCTCGCCGTGGTGCACCCCGAGGCGGGCAACGTCGGCGGCGGCGGGTTCATGGTGATGCGGTTCCGCGACGGCACCGTGCGGACCCTCGACTACCGCGAGACCGCGCCCGCCCGCGCCTCGCGCGACATGTACCTCGAGGCGAACGGCGAGCCGGGCGAGAAGAGCCTCACCGGCCACCTCGCCCCGGGCGTTCCCGGCTCGCCCGCCGGGCTCGTGGAGGCGCACCGGAAGTACGGGCGCCTCCCCTTCGCGGACGTGATCTCCCCCGCGATCCGGCTCGCGCAGGAGGGGTTCGTGGTGGACTCCTTCCGGAGCCGCTCGATCGCCGGCGACAAGGCGCGCCTCGCCCGCTTCCCGGCCTCGGCGAGCCAGTTCCTCCCCGGCGGGCAGGAACCCGCGCCCGGGACGACGCTCCGGCAGCCGGACCTCGCGCGCACCCTTGCCGCCATCCGCGACAGCGGCTGGGCGGGCTTCTACCGGGGGTGGGTCGCCGACCGCATCGTCGAGGAGATGCGGCGCGGGGGCGGCCTCATCTCGCACGAGGACCTCGCGGCCTACCGCGCCATCTGGCGCGAGCCGGTCGTGATCCCCTACCGCGGCTACACGATCTACTCGATGCCGCCGGCCTCCTCGGGCGGCGTCGTGATGGCCGAGATCCTCAACATCCTCGAGGGCTACGACCCGCTGCCGCCCTTCGGCTCCGCCCGGCTCATGCACCTCGAGGCGGAGGCGATGCGGCGCGCCTTCACCGACCGCAACACCTACCTGGGCGACCCGGCGTTCGTGACGGCACCGCTCGCGCGGCTCACGTCGAAGGCCTACGCCGCCGAGCTCCGCAAGGGCATCGGGGAGCGCGCCACGCCGACGCCGCGCTTCGACCCGGCGATCCGGGACGGGAGCAGCACCACGCACTATTCAGTGGTGGACGCCGAGGGGAACGCGGTGAGCTGCACCACGACGCTCAACGACAGCTACGGCAGCGCCGTCACGGTGACGGGCGCGGGGTTCCTGCTCAACGACGAGATGGACGACTTCGCCGCGGCGCCGGGGAAGCCGAACATGTACGGGCTCGTGCAGGGCGAGGCGAACGCCATCGCTCCCGGCAAGCGGATGCTCTCGGCGATGACGCCCAGCATCGTCCTCGGCCGGGACGGGCGGCTCCTGCTGGTGACCGGGACGCCGGGCGGCCCGCGCATCATCACGATGGTCTTCCACGTGATCTCGAACGTGCTCGACCACCGCATGTCGCTCGCCGACGCCGTCGCCGCCCCGCGCACGCACCACCAGGCCCTCCCCGACTCGCTGCAGGTGGAGGGCGGGGGCTTCACCGCGGAGGCACTCGATTCGCTCCGCGCGCGCGGGCACGGCATCCGCGTCCTCGGGCCCTGGGGCGACGTCGAGGCGATCATCCGCACGCCCACCGGCTGGCAGGGCGTCAGCGACCCGCGCTACGGCGGCGGCGGCGCGGCCTACTGACCGCGGCCGGAGGCAAGACAAAGGGGCCGACCGGCGTGCCGGTCGGCCCCTTCGTGCATCCGGCCCCGCGGGCCGGCGACGGCTCAGCGGGTGAAGCCGTTGGGCAGTTCGATGGCGATCGTCGAGCCGGGCGGGATGATGATGTCCCGGTCCTTCGTCTCGATGGCGCGCTGCGTGCCGACCGCGCCGCCGATGAGCCCGCCGATCACGGCTCCCTTCCCCTTCCCGAGCAGGCCACCGACCACCGCACCGGCCGCGGCGCCGCCCGCCACCTTCGAGGCGTCGCCCAGCGCGCCGCCGCGCTTGCGGTAGGAGAAGGCCGGCAGCGTGGCCTTGGCGTCGTCGAGGGGATGGCGCTCGCCGTTGATCGTGACCGCCGTCGGCGTCACGGTCAGCGTGCCCTTGTCGCCCTTGTTCTCCGACCACTTGATGGCCTCGATGCGGAGCGACACCGTCGAGCCGGCCGGGATCACGGTGCGGCCCTTCGCGTCCTTCACGTCCTCGCTCACCTTGAGCGTCACGACGTCGCCCGCCTTCTGCTTGGCCGAGTCGATCGAGTCGGTGACCTCGGCCTGGACCGAGGTCCCCGCCGCGAGGCTGAGCGCGGGCTTCGCCGCCGGGGCCGGCGCGGGCGCGCTCGCCGCGGGCCTGGGCTTCGGCGCCACCGGCTTCGGGGCCGGCGCCGGGGCGGGAGCCGCCG
>JBAIWX010000030.1:0-65866 GCA_037916975.1 Gemmatimonadales bacterium | reverse complement strand
GCTCCCCCAGCTCCTCGCGGGGGCGGCGGCGGGGGCGGCGCGGGCCCGCGCCGAGCGCCTCCTCGGGGCCGTGGGGCTCGGCGAGCGCCTCACGCACCGTCCCCCGACGCTCTCCGGGGGCGAGCAGCAGCGGGTGGCGGTGGCGCGGGCGCTCGCCAACGAGCCGGTGGTCCTGCTGGCGGACGAGCCGTCGGGCAACCTCGACGCGCACACCGCGGAGACGCTGCACGCGCTCTTCGCCCGGCTGGCGCGGGAGTTCGAGACGGCGGTCGTGGTGGTGACACACAACCGGCAGCTCGCCGGGCGGGCCGACCGGGTCCTGGCGCTCGAGGAGGGCCGGCTGGTGCCCCTCGCGGGCGCGGAGGCGATGTCCTGATGCAGTGCGAGCAGTGCCGGGAGCGCGAGGCGGTGGTGCACCTGACCCAGATCGTGAACGAGCAGGTGAACACGCTCCACCTCTGCGAGAAGTGCGCGGCCGAGCGCGGGGTGGAGAGCCCCGGGCTGGTGCAGAAGACGCCCCTCGGGAGTTTCCTGGCGGCGATGGGGAAGGGGAGCGGCGAGCTGCCGGCGGCACCGGTCGAGGGGCTCGCCTGCCCCGGCTGCGGCGCGACGCTGCAGGACTTCCGGGAGGTGGGGCGGCTGGGATGCGCGCGGTGCTGGGAGGTGTTCGAGCGCCCGCTGCGGGACCTGCTCCGGCGGCTTCACGGGAGCGTGCGCCACGTCGGGGAGCGCTATGAGCCGCGCGGGCCGGTCCCCTCCGGCGAGGGCGCGCCCGCCGTCCCGGTGCCCGCTCCGGCACCGGCCGCGGAGGCGCTCCGGGCGGAGCTCCGCCGGGCGGTGGAGGCCGAGAACTTCGAGCTGGCCGCGGAACTGCGCGACCGGCTCCGGGAGCTGGAATGATCGACCTGTCGCTCGTGCCGGATGGCGGGGTCGGGTGGCTCGACGCGAGCGGGCCGGTGGGGCACCTGGTCCTCTCCACCCGCGTGCGCCTCGCCCGGAACCTGGCCGGGCACGTCTTCTCGACCCGCAACAGCGACCTCGAGCGGGAGCGGGTGCTGGCGGAGGTGGAGGGGGCGGTCCGCGGGGCGCCGAGCCTCGGGTCGGCGGCCGAGCTCCGGCTCGACCGGCTGGACCGGACGGACCGCCAGTTCCTGCACGAGCGGCACCTCGTGAGCAAGGAACTCGCGGGGCTCGAGGGGGCGGGACGGGTCCGGTCGGGGGCCACGCTGTTCCTGGCCGGGGAGGCCGGGGCGATGGTCAACGAGGAGGATCACCTCCGGCTCCAGGCCCTCCGGTCGGGGTTCGCGCTGGAGGCGACGTACGCGGCGGTGGACAGGGTGGACGCCGAATTGGGACAACGACTTCCCTTCGCTTTTCACCCGGATTTCGGTTACCTTACCTCGTGCCCGACCAACGTCGGGACGGGCCTCAGGGCCTCGGTGCTGATCCACCTGCCCGGCCTCGTCCTCACGAAGGAAATCACGAAGGTGCTGCAGGGCCTCGCGCAGGTGGGACTCACCTATCGCGGGCTCTACGGCGAGGGCAGCGAGGTGGTCGGCAACTTCTTCCAGTTGTCGAACCAGACCACGCTCGGCAAGTCGGAGCAGGACCTGCTGGATCACCTCGCGAAGATGGTCCGGCAGGTGATGGCGTACGAGGAACAGGCGCGCGAGGTGCTGCTGCGCGACGCGCCGACGATCATCCAGGACAAGGTCTGGCGGGCCTTCGGGCTGCTGCGGTACGCGCGGACGCTGTCCTTCGAGGAGGCGATGAACCTCCTCAGCGGCGTGCGGCTCGGCGTCGGGATGGAGATCATCCCGGGCGTGAGCCTCTACACGCTGAACAAGCTGCTGATCTACACCCAGCCGGCTCACCTGGCGCAGGCGGAGGGCGTGGCGGTGGGGGATCCGGACCTTCCGGCGCGACGCGCACACTTCGTGCGGCGCACGCTGGAAGCCGACGTCGAGCGGCGCGCGTGAGCGCCGGCCGAGCGGCCACCACGACGCAGGCAGGTTAGGACACGATGAACGGGTACAACTTCACGGACCGGGTGCGGAAGGTGCTCCAGATGGCGCGCGAGGAAGCGGCGCGCCTCCACCACGAGTACGTGGGCACCGAGCACATCCTGCTCGGCCTCATCCGCGAGGGCGAGGGTGTCGCCGCGGCCGTGCTGCAGAACCTCAACGTCGACCTCGAGGAGATCCAGCAGAAGATCGAGGAGACGGTGAAGAAGGGGAAGGCGGCGGCGGCCGCCGGCCCGGACCTGCCGTACACGTCGCGGGCGAAGAAGGTGCTCGAGCTCGCGATGACCGAGGCGCGCGAGCTCAACCACTCCTACGTCGGCACGGAGCACCTGCTCCTCGGGCTGCTGCGCGAGGAGAAGGGGATCGCGGCGCAGGTGCTGGCGGACGCGGGCGTGACGCTCGAGCAGTCGCGGGCGGAGACGCTCCGGCTCCTCGGCAGCGACATGCCGCCGGCGCAGCCGCAGGCGCCGCAGGCCCAGAGCGCGAGCCCGAAGTCCGAGAAGAAGTCGAAGACGCCGGCGCTCGACCACTTCTGCCGCGACCTGACCCAGCTCGCGGCGGAGGGGGCGCTCGACCCGACGATCGGGCGGGCCAAGGAGATCGAGCGGGTGATGGAGATCCTCGCCCGGCGCAAGAAGAACAACCCGGTGCTCATCGGCGAGCCGGGGGTGGGCAAGACGGCGATCGTGGAGGGGCTCGCCCTCATGATCGCGAACGGGCTCTGCCCCGACGTCCTGCGCGACCACCGCGTGCTGGCGCTCGACATGGCGGCGGTGATCGCGGGGACCAAGTACCGCGGCCAGTTCGAGGAGCGGCTCAAGGCGGTCATGAACGAGATCGCCCAGAACAAGAGCATCATCCTGTTCATCGACGAGCTGCACACGCTCGTCGGCGCGGGGGCGGCCGAGGGCGCCATCGACGCGAGCAACATGCTCAAGCCGGCGCTGGCGCGCGGCGAGCTGCAGTGCGTCGGCGCGTCCACGCTCAACGAGTACCGGAAGTACATCGAGAAGGACGGCGCCCTCGAGCGGCGCTTCCAGACGGTCGTCGTGGACCCGCCCTCGATCGACGAGACGGTGGAGATCCTCAAGGGCCTGCGGAAGAAGTACGAGGACCACCACCGCGTGGCGATCCCCGACGAGACGCTGCGCGCGGCGGCGGAGCTCTCGGAGCGCTACATCACCGACCGGTTCCTGCCGGACAAGGCGATCGACGTGATCGACGAGGCGGGGGCGCGGGCGCGCCTCGCCTCGCAGGTGCCGCCGGCCGAGGTGGCGGACCTCAAGCTGCAGCTCGAGAAGGTGAACGTGCAGAAGGAGGAGGCGGTCCGCGACCAGAACTTCGAGCGGGCGGCCGCGCTGCGCGACCAGGAGCGCGAGCTCCAGAACCAGATCCGGCTCAAGCAGGAGGAGTGGGAGCGCGAGCGCCAGACCCGCCGGCCCGTCATCGACGAGGAGCAGGTGGCGTTCATCGTGTCGCGCTGGACCGGCATCCCCGTCACCCGCCTGCAGGAGGCGGAGGCGACGCGGCTGCTCCGCATGGAGGACGAGCTCCACGGGAGCGTGGTCGGCCAGGACGAGGCGATCAAGGCGGTCTCGCGCGCCATCCGGCGCTCGCGGGCGGGCCTCAAGGACCCCAAGCGGCCGATCGGCTCGTTCATCTTCTGCGGGCCCACGGGCGTCGGCAAGACCGAGCTCGCCCGGGCGCTCGCCAAGTTCCTCTTCGCCGACGCCTCCGCGCTCGTGCGCGTGGACATGTCGGAGTACATGGAGAAGTTCTCGGTGAGCCGCCTCATCGGCGCGCCGCCGGGCTACGTGGGCTACGAGGACTCGGGCACGCTGACGAAGGCCGTGCGGCGGAAGCCGTACAGCGTCGTGCTGCTGGACGAGATCGAGAAGGCGCACCCCGACGTCTTCAACATCCTGCTCCAGGTGCTCGACGAGGGCCACCTGACCGACAACTACGGGCGCATGATCGACTTCAAGAACACCGTCGTCATCATGACGTCGAACGTGGGCGCCCGCGACATCATGCAGGGCAAGACCCTCGGCTTCCACGGCGGCGAGGGGCGCGCGAACTTCGAGCGGATGCAGGACACGGTGAAGGAGGAGCTCCAGAAGACCTTCAACCCCGAGTTCCTGAACCGGCTGGACGACGTGATCGTCTTCCACCCGCTCGAGAAGGAGCACATCGCCAAGATCGTGAAGATCCTGGTGCTCGAGGTCACCCGGCGCCTGGGCGACGAGATCCGCCTCACCCAGCCGGCGCTCGACTTCCTCGTGGAGAAGGGCTTCGACAAGAGCTACGGCGCCCGGCCGCTCCGCCGCGCGATCCAGCGCTACATCGAGGACCCGCTCAGCGAGAAGATCCTCATGGGCGAGTTCACCCGCGGCGACGAGATCGAGGTCGACGTCGCGCCGGAGGGCGACCGGCTCGCGTTCCGGGCGCTCACCGGCACGGGGAGCCAGGCCTGACGGTCGTCCCGGGCGGCGTCCCCCGCGGGGCGCCGCCCGCGTCCACCCGGATGCGGACCCCCTTCGCCCTCGTGGCGGCCACCGTGGCCGCCCTCGCCCTGCTGGCGGGCGTTCCCGCCCGCGCGCAGGAGGCCCCGGCGCCGCCCCCGCTCGACAGCGTGGCCGTGGCGGGGAACGCGCGCGTCGCCGCCTCGCAGGTCGTCGCCGCGAGCGGCCTCCTCCTCGGCCAGCGTCCCTCCTACCGCGACATCCAGCGCGCCATCCAGGGCGTCTACCGCCTCGGCCAGTTCGACGACGTGGCCGTGGACCAGGCGGTGACCGCCGGCCGTTTCATCATCGTCATCCGCGTGAAGGAGCGGCCGATCCTCGCGCGCTGGCAGGTGCAGGGCGCGCGCAAGCTCGACGCCGGCGCGCTGCGCGCCCGCGTGCGGCTCGTCGAGGGCCGACCCCTCGACCGCGTCGCGCTCGAGCACGGCCGCTTCGCCATCGACTCCCTCTACCGCGACAAGGGCTTCTACGCGGCGCGCGTCACGGTCCTCGTGGACTCGAGCGAGGCGGGACGGGTCAAGGTCACGTACGACGTGAGCGAGGGAGACCGGGTCGCCATCAGCCAGGTGCAGGTGGACGGGAACGCCGCCTTCAAGGACAAGGACCTCGTCAAGCACATGGCCACCCGGCCCGAGGGGTTCTGGTGGTTCCAGAAGGGCGAGTACGACGAGGAGAAGCTCGACGGCGACCTGCGCGAGCGGCTCCCGGCCTGGTACGCCACGAAGGGCTACATCGACTTCCAGGTGACCGGCGACAGCCTCCGCGCCGACAGCACCACGGGCAAGGCCGCGCTCATGCTCACGGTGGACGAGGGGAAGCAGTACCGGGTCGGCACCTTCGACGTGGCGGGCAACCGCCGCTTCTCCGCCGAGGAGCTGCTCGCGATCTACCCCTTCGGCCCCGTCCAGCTCGGCGCCGCGCCGTCGCAGGCGACGCCCTTCGACCGCGCGGCGTGGACCGCGGCCACCGAGAAGGTGCAGAACCTCTACGGCAACAACGGCTACATCTACGCCCGCGTGGAGCCGGAGGAGATCCGCCGCACCCTCCCCGACGGCACACCGGTGGTGGACCTCCGCTGGAACATCGCCGAGGGGCAGGTCGCGACGATCAACAAGATCGACATCGTCGGGAACGACGTGACGCACGAGCGGGTGATCCGCGAGGCGATCGTGCTGTTCCCGGGGCAGGTGTTCAACCGCGACCTCCTCATCCGATCCTGGCAGAACATCCAGAACCTCGGGTTCTTCCAGCAGCCGATGCCCGCGCCGGACGTCCAGCCCGCCGAGAACAAGGTGGACGTGAACATCGTCTTCCGGGTGGACGAGCGGCGGACGGGGAACATCAACTTCGGCGCGTCGCTCGGGCAGGGCACCGGGCTGGGCGGCTTCCTCGGCCTCGAGGAGCCGAACCTCTTCGGGCGCGGCAAGCGCGGCCGGCTCCAGTGGCAGTTCGGCGCCAACATCAACGACTTCAACCTGAGCTACACCGACCCGGCGATCCGGGAGTCGCGCATCTCGGGCACCGTCTCGGTGTTCGACTCGCGCGCCCGCTTCGTCGTGGGCGACCTCGGGCGCCGGCGCCAGACCGGCTTCTCGCTGCAGGCGGGGTTCCCGCTCCTCGGCGCGCGCTACACCCGCATCTTCACCTCGTACGGGCTCCAGCGGATCCGCTTCACCGAGGGCTCCGAGGACCTCCGCGCCCGCTTCCGCTGCAACAACTGCACGCGCTCGAGCGTCGGGGTCTCGGTGCTGCGCGACACGCGCGTGGGGCTCCCGTTCCCGACCGGCGGCCAGCAGGTGAACGTCTCGGGCGAGCTCAACGGCGGGATCCTGGGCGGCACCGGCAACTACCGCAAGTTCGACGTCGAGGGGAAGTGGTACGCGCCCCTCGGCACCATCGGCGGGACGGGGCAGCTCGGGAGCGGCGTCCAGCTCGTCCTCGGCATGACGGCGCGCTCCGGCTTCATCTTCGGCGACGCGGGCCCGTTCTTCACCGAGCTCTACTCGATGGGCGGCGTGCAGTTCGGCATCCCGCTCCGCGGCTACGACGAGTTCTCCATCACGCCCGACGGGTTCGACCCGAACGCCGCGACGAACACGGCGAGCGCCAACGCCTTCGGCAAGAGCTACGCGGCGTTCACCGTCGAGGCGGGCGCCCGCGTGAGCCAGTTCCTGTACGTGAGCAGCTTCTTCGACGCGGGCAACAACTACCGCTCGGTGCGGCAGTACGACCCGACGCGCCTCTTCCGCGGCGCCGGCTTCGGGGTGGCGGTCGTGTCGCCGCTCGGGCCGATCGGCATCGACCTGGGCTACGGCTTCGACAAGGTGGACCTGCAGGGCCGGCCCAAGCCCGGCTGGCAGGTGCACTTCCGGCTCGGCAACTTCTTCTAGCGGTCCGCATACCTCTTCTCGGGAGTCACGACATGAAGTGCGCAGGTGCAGTGGTGCGTGGGATGATCACGGCGGCGGTGCTCGGCCTCCTCTCGGTGGTGCCGGCCTCGGCGCAGCGGACGCAGCCGAAGGCCAAGGAGACCGAGAAGCCCGCGGCGGCGCCGGCCGGGACGCGCATCGGCGTCATCAACTCGCGCCTGATCCTGCAGGCCACGCCGGGCTGGGCCCAGGCCGAGTCGACGTGGACGCGGGAGAACGAGGGCTACCGCGCCGAGGTGCAGAAGATGCAGGCGACCCTCGACTCCGCCTCGGCGGACTTCGACCAGCAGAGCGTGGTGCTGAGCCCCAGCCAGCGCCAGGCGAAGCGGACGGAACTCGAGCAGCAGCGGCAGAAGCTCGAGCAGCGGTACGCGGAGCTGCAGCAGAAGTCGGCGCAGCGGCAGGCGGAGCTGCTCGACCCGCTGCAGCAGCGGGTGAACGCGGTGATCGAGGGGGTGCGCGCCGAGGGGAACTTCGGGCTCATCTTCGACGTCGCGGCCTCGGGGAGCGGCATCGTCGCGGTGGATCGCGCGCTCGACCTGACCCCGCGCATCATCGAACGGCTCAAGAGCGGCAACTGAGGCCCGTGCCGTCGGACGGCCTGACCTCGCAGGCGGTCGCCGACCTCGTCGGCGGCCGCCTGCTTGGCGATGGGACGGTCCGGCTCGCCGGGGTGGCGGCGCTCGACCGCGCCGGCCCCGCGCAGCTGTCGCTCGCGACCACCGGCGGCTACCGCGCGATGTTCCTCGCCTCGCGCGCGGGGGCGGTGCTCGTCAACGACCGCTTCGCGGCGGAGCCCGGCGGTCCCGCCGTGCGCATCGTGGTGCGGGACCCGGCGCGGGCGCTCGTGCAGGTGATCGAGGCGCTCTATCCCGTGGTGCCGGCCGTGCCCGGGGTGGATCCCTCGGCCCGCCTCGGGCCCGGCGCGGAGCTCGGTGCGGGCGTCACGGTCGGGCCAGGGGTGCTCGTGGGCGCCCGGGCGCACATCGGCGCGGGCGCGCGGCTGGGGCCGGGGGTGGTGGTCGGCGAGGGCGTCGTGGTCGGGGAGGCGTGCGACCTCGGTCCCGGCGTCGTATGCTATCCCGGCACCGAGCTGGGCCAGCGCGTGCGGGTGAAGGCCGGCGCGGTGCTCGGCGGCGAGGGCTTCGGCTACCAGAGCGGCCCCGCGGGCCACCGGCGCATCCCGCACGTGGGGCGGTGCCTGATCGGGAACGACGTGGACATCGGCTCGAACTGCACCGTGGACCGCGGCAGCATCGACGACACCGTGATCGGCGACGGGACCAAGCTCGACAACCTGGTGCACGTCGGGCACAACGTGCGCATCGGCCGCCACTGCCTGCTCATGGGCGGGGTGATGATCGGCGGCAGCTCGCAGGTGGGCGACGGGGCGATCATCGCCGGGGCGGTGGGGGTGACGGACCACGTGAACATCGGGGCGGGCGCCCGGATCGGCGCGGGCAGCCGCGTCTTCGGCGACGTGCCGCCGGGGGCGACGTGGAGCGGGTACCCGGCGCGCGGCCACCGGGAAACGCTGCGCGCGAGCGCCGCGCTCCTGCGCCTCGCGCCGATCATCGCGGACCTGGAGCGGTTGGTGGAGGCACCGGCGCCCGATGCCTAGGCGCACGCTGGCGCGCGAGGCGCGCGTCGAGGGAATCGCGCTCCACAGCGGGGTGCACACCACGGTGACCTGCCGCCCGCAGGCCCCGGGCAAGGGGATCACGGTGCGCCGCACCGACCTCCCCGAGGAGCCGGCGGTGCTCGCGCGCCCCCACTACGTCGGCGCCACGGAGCGGCGCACGGGGCTCGGGCGGGGCGACGCGACGGTGTCCACCGTGGAGCACCTGCTCGCGGCGGTCTCCGCGCTCGACCTCGACGACGTGGCGGTCGAGGTGGACGGCCCCGAGCTGCCGATCGGCGACGGTTCGTTCCGGCCGTTCTACGAGGCGCTCGCGGCGGTCGGCGTCGCGACGCAGCCCGGCGAGCCGGTCCGCTTCGTCGTGCGCCGGCCGTTCGAGCTGGCGATGGGCGAGTCGCACTACCGGGTCGAGCCGGCGCCCGGGTTCCGCCTCACCGTCGCCGTCGAGTGGGCGCACCCGCTCATCGGACGGCAGACCGGGTCGTGGACGCTCTCGGAGCGGACCTTCGCGGACGAGCTGGCCGGCGCGCGCACCTTCGGGTTCGCGCGCGAGGCCGAGGACCTCCGGGCGCGGGGGTTCGCGCTCGGGGGCGCCACGGAGAACGTGATCGTGCTGTCGGACGACGGGCTCATCGGGACGGCGCTGCGCTGGCCCGACGAGTTCGTCCGCCACAAGGCCGGGGACATGGTGGGCGACCTGGCGCTCCTGGGCGGGCGCCTGCAGGCGCACGTCATCGCCGAGCGGCCGAGCCACCAGGGCAACGTGGCGCTGGCGCAGCGCCTCGCCCGGACCGCCGAGCGCCAGGGAGGCGCCGTGATCGACATCCGCAGGATCCTCGAGGTACTCCCCCACCGCTACCCGTTCCTGCTGGTGGACCGGATCGTGGAGCTGGAGGAGGACCGCCGCATCGTCGGCGTGAAGAACGTCACGATCAACGAGCCGTTCTTCCAGGGCCACTTCCCGGGGCACCCGATCATGCCCGGGGTGCTCATCGTCGAGGCGATGGCCCAGGCGGGCGGCCTCCTCGTGATGGACAAGATCGACGACCCCGCGAGCAAGGTCGTGTACTTCATGTCGCTCGACAACGTGAAGTTCCGCCGGCCGGTGATCCCGGGCGACCAGCTCCGGCTCGAGGTCGAGCTGCTCGCCAACCGCGGGCGGACCCTGCGGCTCAAGGGCGAGGCGTACGTCGAGGGCCAGCTCGCGGCGGAGGCCGAGTTCATGGCCCGGGTGGTGGACCGGTGACGCGCATCCATCCCACCGCCATCGTGGACCCGACCGCGCGCCTCGGCACCGAGGTCGAGGTCGGGCCGTTCGCGATCATCGGGCCGTCGGTCGAGGTCGGGGACCGCTGTCGCATTGGGCCCCGCGCGACGCTGCAGCAGCACGTGCGCCTCGCCGCCGGGGTGCAGGTCGGCGAGGGGTCCATCCTGGGCGGCGACCCGCAGGACGTGAAGTACCGGGGCGAGGAGACCTGGGTCGAGGTCGGCGAGGGGACGGTCATCCGCGAGTACTCGACGGTCAACCGCGGCACCACCGCCACCGGGCGCACCTGCGTGGGGGCGCACTGCTTCCTCATGACCTACGTGCACCTCGCCCACGACTGCCACGTCGGCGACCACGTCACGATCGCCAACGGGACGCAGATGGCCGGGCACGTGACGGTGCACGACCATGCGATCATCAGCGGCCTCAATGCGATCCACCAGTTCGTGACGATCGGGGCGTACTCGTTCGTGGGCGGCGGCTCGCGCGTCAACCAGGACGTGCCGCCGTACACCAAGGCCGTGGGGAGCCCGATCGAGCTCTACGGGCTCAACTCGGTGGGGCTCCAGCGGGCCGGGTTCTCCCCCGAGGTCACGGTCGCGCTCAAGCGCGCCTACCGGATCGTGTTCAATTCCGACCTTTCCCTCGGCCGCGCGATCGCGCGGGCGCGGGAGGAGGTGCCGCAGCTGCCCGAGGTGGAGCGCTTCCTCGCCTTCGTGGCGTCGGCGGGGCGCGGCGTGCCGGCGTGACCGCGCGCCTCCCCGTCGGCGTCGTCGGGGTGGGCGCGCTGGGCCGGCACCACGCCCGCCACCTCGCCGCCTCGAGCGAGGCGGCGCTGGTCGGCGTCTTCGACACCGACCGGGCGCGCGCCCAGGCGGTCGCGGCGGAACTGGGCACGCGCGCCTTCGCGGCGCTGGACGCGCTCCTCGCCGAGGTGCGCGCGGTGTCCGTCGCCGTGCCGACCTCCTTCCACGCCGAGGTGGGGCTGCACGTCCTCGGGCGCGGGATCCCCGTGCTGATGGAGAAGCCGCTCGCCGCCACGCTCGACGAGGCCGACGCGCTCATCGCCGAGGCGGAGCGGCGCGGCGTCCAGCTGCAGGTGGGGCACATCGAGCGCTTCAACCGCGCGCTCCGCGCCGCCGAGCCGTGGCTCGACGTGCCGCTCTACGCGGAGAGCCAGCGGCTCGCCCCGTTCCAGCCGCGCGGCACCGACGTGGCCGTCGTGCTGGATCTCATGATCCACGACCTCGACATCATCCTGCACCTCACGCGCGGCGCCCACCCGGTGGACGTGCGCGCGGCCGGGGCCGCCGTCCTCTCGCCCCATCTCGACCTCGCCAACGCCCGCGTGGAGTTCGACAACGGCACCGTGGCGAACGTCACCAGCTCCCGCGTCGCGCGCGACCGGGTGCGGAAGCTCCGGCTCTTCCAGCCGAACGGCTACTTCTCGCTCGACATGGCGTCCGGCACGGGCGAGTTCATGCGGCTGCGCGCCGGCTGGAAGCCGGGCACGGGGCAGGACCTGGCCGAGATCGTGGAGCGGATCCACCTCGAGGCGCCGGAGGCCGACGCGCTTGCCCTCGAACTGCAGAGCTTCGTGCACGTCGTGCGCGGCGAGCGCGACGCGGTGGTCTCCGGGCGCGAGGGGCGGGCGGCCCTCGCCCTGGCGCTGCGCGTCACGGAGGCGGTGGAGCGGGCGCCGTTCGGGCTGCACCCGGGCCGATGACGCCGCGACAGCCCAGGATCCTCGTCTCCGCCGGCGAGCCGTCGGGGGACCTGCACGGCGCCGCCGTGGTCCGCGCGCTGCGCGCACGCTGGCCCGGGGCGGTGATCGAGGCCTTCGGCGGCCCCCGGATGGCGGAGGCGGGCGCGACCGTGCGCTGGCCGATGGAGGGGTTCGCCGCGTTCGGGCTGGTGGAGGTGGTCGAGAAGATCCCCGCGCACCTGCGGCTGCTGCGCACGCTCGAGGCGGGGTTCCGGGCGCGCGCGTGGGACCTGGTGATCCCGATCGACTACCCGGGCTTCCACCTCCGGCTCGCCGAATCGGCCCATCGCGCCGGGCTGCGCGTGCTCTACTACATCGCGCCGCAGCTCTGGGCCTGGCGGCCTGGGCGGGCCCGGAAGCTCGCCGCCCACGTGGACCGGCTCGCGGTCGTGCTGCCGTTCGAGGAGGCGTTCTTCCGGGGGCTCGGCGTGCCGGCGACCTACGTCGGGCACCCGCTCCTCGACCGCGCGCCCGGTCCCGGCCGCGCCGCGGCGCGTGCCCGCCTCGGGCTCCCGGCGGAGGGGAAGGTGCTCGGGCTCTTCCCCGGCAGCCGCCACGGCGAGGTGCGGCGGCTCTGGGGCCCGTTCCGGGACGCGGCACGGCGCCTCCTCGACGAGGGCGCCTGCGAGCGCGTCGTGGTCGCGGGAACGGCACGGGGCGAGTATCCCGACGCGGGTCCCATCGAGGTGCACCGTGACGACCCACTCGCGATCCTGGCCGCGTCGGACGCGATGATTGCGAAGAGCGGCACGACGACCCTCGAGTGTGCCCTGGCGGACGTGCCGATGGTGGTGGCGTACCGGCTGCACCCGGTCACGTACCACATCACGCTGCGGATGGTGAAGCTCCGCCGGTACTCGCTCGTGAACCTGGTGGCGGGCCGGGACGTCGTCCCGGAGTTGATCCAGGGGGATGCGACCGCGGACCGGCTCGTCGCCGAGACCCGCCCGCTGCTCGACCCCGCCTCGGCGGCGGCGCGCCGGCAGCGCGAGGGGCTCCGCGAGGTGCGCGACCGACTGGGGCTCCCCGGCGCCGCGGAGCGGGTGGCGGCCCTCGCGGCGGAGCTGCTGCCGGCGGCGTGAGGCTCGCCGTCCCGCCGCGCCTCGTCGCGGCGCTCGCCGGCCCGCTCGTGCGGCTCCTGGCCGCGAGCTGGCGCGTCCGCGAGGTCGGGGCGGTGGAGGCGGCCGCACGGGTCCGGCGCCGTGAGCGACCCCACGTGGTGGTCTGCTGGCATGAGGCGATCCTGCCCCTCCTCTGGCATCACCGGGGCTGGGGGATCACCATCGTCGTGAGCGCGGCCCGGGACGGGCAGTACCTGGCCGACCTCGCGGAACGCCTCGGCTACGGCACCGTGCGGGGCTCGAGCCGGCGCGGGGCGGCGTCGGCGCTCCGGGGGACCCTGGGGGCGCTGCGCGAGGGACGGAGCGTGACCCTGACGCCCGACGGCCCGGTCGGGCCGCGGCGGGTCTTCAAGGGGGCGGCGGTGGCGGCGGCGCAGCACGTGGGGGCGCCGATCCTGCCGATCCACGCCCACGCGGATCGGGCCTGGCGCCTCCGGTCGTGGGACCGGATGGTGATCCCGAAGCCGTTCGCGCGGGTGGAGGTGCGGTACGGGACGCCGATCGAGACGGCGCCCGGGGCAGCGGGGCTGGCGGCGGCCGAGGCGGCCACGCTGGCGGCACTGGCGGCGCTCGGGGCGCCGGCCGAGGGGACATGGCGCGACGACGCGGCGACACGCACCGGCTGATCCGCTGGCTCTGGACGAGCCGCCGCCCCGAGGCGGGGCTGGCGCGGCTCCTGCTGCTGCCGGCCTCCGGGCTGTGGGGCGCGGGGATGTGGCTCCGGGAGCGGGCCTATGCCCGCGGCTGGTTCGAGACGCACGACCTGCCGCTGCCGGCGGTGGCGGTGGGCAACCTGAGCGTCGGCGGGTCGGGCAAGACGCCGGTCGCGATCTGGGTGGCCCGCCACCTGGCTTCGCAGGGGCTCGTCCCCGGGATCGTGCTGCGCGGCTACGGGGCGGACGAGACCCTGGTCCACGAGCGCGCCGTCCCCGGCGGGATCGTGGTCCCGAATCCCGACCGGCTCGTGGGGGCCCGGGAGGCGCTCGCGCGCGGCGCGCAGGTGCTGGTGCTGGACGACGCGTATCAGCGGCTCGACGTGCGCCGGGACTTCAACCTGTGCGTCGTGGCCGCCGAGTCGGCTCGCGCGGTGCGCTGGCGCGTGCCGGCGGGCCCCTGGCGCGAGGGGTTCGCCGCGCTCGACCGCGCCGACGGGGTCGTGGTCACCCGGAAGCGCGCCACCCGCGAGGCGGCCGAGGCGTTCGCGGACGAGCTCGCCCGGCGCACCGACGTGCCCGTGGCGATCGCGCACCTCGGCTTCCAGCACCTGGAAGGCCTCGTGAGCGGGAAGGTCTTGCCGCCGGCCACGCTCGCCGGGCGACGCGTCGTGGCCGCCTCCGGCATCGCCGATCCCGACGCCTTCGCGGCCCAGGTGAAGGCGACCGGGGCGGCGGTGCAGGTGGCCACGTGGCGGGACCACCACGACTACCGCGAGGCCGACGTGGCATGGCTGGCCCACGCCGCCCGCAAGGCCGACCACGTGGTGCTGACGGAGAAGGATGCGGTGAAGCTGCGCGACCGCTGGCCCGCCGCGGCCCCCGAGCCGCTGGTGGCGGTGCTCGGACTCGGCTGGGAGCGCGGCGCCGAGCGGTTGCTGGCCGGGATCGACGCGGCGGTCGCGCCCGTCCCCCGGACCTGATCCCCAGCCCGGCGCGGGCGCGCCGGGCGCAACGGAGACCTGCATGACGAGCACGAGCGCCCGTCCCGGGCACGCGATCATCCAGCCGGAGAAGGACACCTTCCTCGCCGAGGAGAATCCCTTCGAGGAGATGATGTCGCGGTTCGACTACGCCGCCCAGCGGCTGAGCCTCGATCCCGGCCTCTACAAGGTGCTGCGCCATCCCGAGAAGCAGATCATCACCTCGGTGCCGATCCAGCGCGACAACGGCGAGGTCGAGGTCTTCACCGGCATCCGCGTGATCCACAACTCCTCGCGCGGGCCGGCGAAGGGCGGCATCCGCTTCGACCTCAACGTCACGCTCGACGAGGTGAAGGCGCTCGCGGCGTGGATGACGTGGAAGTGCGCCGTCGTGAACATCCCCTTCGGCGGCGCGAAGGGCGGCGTGATCTGCGACCCGTCGAACCTCTCCACCCCCGAACTCGAGCGCCTCACCCGCCGCTACACCTCCTCGATCATCGAGGTCCTCGGCCCGGATTCCGACGTCCCCGCGCCCGACGTGAACACCAACGAGCGGGTGATGGCCTGGGTGATGGACACCTACTCCATGCACAAGCGCCACACGGTGACCGCCGTCGTGACCGGCAAGCCGGTCGAGATGGGCGGCTCGCTGGGCCGCCGCGAGGCGACCGGGCGCGGCTGCATGCTCGTCACCAAGCAGGCGCTCGGCCGGCTGGGGATCCCGGTGCGGGGCGCGCGCGTGGCGGTGCAGGGCTTCGGGAACGTGGGGTCCGTCACCGCGATCCTGCTCGCGCGCGAGGGGTGCACCGTCGTCGCGGTGAGCGACAAGTCGGGCGGCATCTACGACCCGAAGGGGCTCGACCTCGACGACGTGCAGCGGTGGGTGCGCGAGAAAAAACTGCTCGCCGGCTACCCGAAGGCGCAGGCGATCGGCAACGACGAGCTCCTCACCCTGCCGTGCGACGTGCTGGTCCCCGCCGCGCTCGAGAACGTGATCACCAGCAAGAACGCCGGCGACGTGCAGGCGAAGATCATCTGCGAGGGCGCCAACGGGCCCACCACCGCCGGCGCCGACAAGATCCTCGAGGACAAGGGCGTCTTCGTGATCCCCGACATCCTCGCGAACGCGGGCGGCGTCACGGTGAGCTACTTCGAGTGGGTGCAGGACCGCGGCGGCTACTTCTGGGACGAGGAGACGGTGAACCAGCGCCTCGAGCGCATCATGGTCCGTTCCTTCGACGAGGTGGCGGGCATGGCCGACCGGCACAAGCTCAACCTGCGCATCGGCGCCTACATGCTCGCCATCGAGCGCGTGGCCGCGGTGCACCGCCTCCGCGGCATGTACGCCTGAGCGGCGCCCGCCGCCCCGATGGCCCTCGCCCTCGCCGTCGTGGCGGTCGGCCGGCTGCGGCCGGCGCTCCGTGACGTCGCCGACGACTACCTCCGCCGCCTGGGCCGCCACGCGCAGGTGGCCGAGCACGAGGTGCGCGAGGCGTCGCGGGCGCCGACGCCGGACGCCGAGCGCCGCGAGGAGGGGGAGCGGCTCCTCGCGCGCGTGCCGCCCGGGGCGCACCTCGTGGTGCTCGACCGGGGCGGGAAGCCGTGGTCGAGCGAGGACCTCGCCCGGCGGCTCGAGGCCTGGGCGCTGGCCGCGCGCCCCGTGGCCCTCGTGCTCGGCGGCCCGCACGGGCTCGACCCGGCGCTCGTCGGTCGCGCCGCGGAACGCTGGAGCCTCGGCGCCCTGACGCTCCCGCACGAACTCGCGCGCGTGGTCGTGCTCGAGCAGCTCTACCGCGCCGGGACGATCCTGCGCGGCGAACCGTACCACAAGTAGCCTGGGGGACGGCGGCGTGCCGGAGTGGTTCGAGGCATGGTTCGGGGAGGAGTACCTCGCCCTCTACCCGCACCGCGATGCCGAGGACGCGGCGCGACTGGTGGCGCTCCTCCATCGCGTGCTCGGCTGGGGCCCGGGGTGGCGGGTGCTGGACATCGCCTGCGGGCCGGGCCGGCATGCCGCCGCCCTCGACGGCGAGGGGATGCGCGTCGTCGGCCTGGACCTCTCGCTGGCGCTCCTGCGCCGCGCCCGGACGGTGACCGGCTCGCCGCTCGTCCGCGCCGACATGCGCGCGCTGCCCGTCCGGCCCGGCAGCATGGACGCCGCCCTCAGCCTGTTCACGAGCTTCGGCTACTTCGAGACCGACGCCGAGCACGCCGAGACGCTGCGGGAGATGGCCGGCACGGTGCGGCCCGGCGGCTGGTTCGTGCTCGACTTCCTGAACGCCGACGCGGTGCGCGCGTCGGTGGCCCGCCTCGAGCCCGGCCTCCTCGTCCCGGGCGAGGCGGGCAGCAGGGTCCGGCGCAGCCTCACCCCCGACGGAGCCCGCGTGGTCAAGGACATCCTGCTGCCCGACGGGCGGCACTTCCTCGAGCGGGTGCGGCTGTTCTCGCCCGCCGAACTCGAGCGGCTCCTGGCAGGAGCCGGGGTCGAGTGCCGCCATCGCTTCGGCGACTACGCGGGCGGCCCGCTCGCGGCCGATGCGCCGCGATGTCTCCTCGTCGGCCGGAAGGTGGCCTGATGCGCCTCGTCCCGACGCCCCTCGCCGTCCCTCCCCGCCTCCCCGAGCCTCGCGACGGCGGCGTGGACCTCCGGATCCTGGAGGCAATCGTCCCGGCGCCGGGCCTCCAGCCCACCCTCGACCGCCTCGCGCGGCCCGGCGCCGTCGTCGTCACGACCGGCCAGCAACCCGGGCTCTTCACCGGCCCCCTCTACACCGTCTACAAGGCGCTTTCGGCCGCCGCCCTCGCCGCCGTGCTCGAGCGGCGCTGGGGCCGGCCCGTGGTCCCGCTCTTCTGGCTCGCCACCGACGACCACGACTTCGCGGAGGCGAGCGCCACGGCCTGGCCGGCGGCCGACGGCTCGATCCGCCGCGCCGCCCTGCCGCCGCGCGCCGCCGACGCCCCGCTCACGCCGATGTACCGCGAGCCGCTCGGCGAGGGCGCCGCAGCCGCGCTGGCGCAGCTGGCCGAGGACCTCCAGGCCGCCCAGCACCGGGAGGCGGTGCTCGCGTGGCTCGGGCGGCACTACGTCCCTGGGGCCACGATCGGGAGCGCCTACGCCGGCGCGCTGGCCGAGCTGCTCGCTCCCCTGGGCATCGCGTGCCTCGACGCGAGCCACCGCGCCCTCAAGTCGCTCGCCGCGCCGTGGCTCGTGCGGGCCGCCGCGCAGGCACGCGCCATCGACGCCGCCCTCGTCCCGCTGGCGGCCGACCTCGAGGCGCGGGGTGTGGGCCCCGGGGTCGCCGTGGGCGACGGCGCCACCCTCGTGATGCTGGAGGGCTCGGCGGGTCGCGACCGGCTCGTCACGGAGGGCGAGGGCTTCATGACCCGCCGGGGGCGCGAGCGATTCTCCCCGCAGGAGCTGGCCGAGGTGGCCGCCGCCGCACCGGAGCGGCTCTCGCCCAACGTGCTGCTCCGGCCGGTGGTCGAGAGCGCCATCCTTCCGACGGTCGCCTACGTCGCCGGGCCGGGGGAGCTCCGCTACTTCGCGCTCACGCCCCCGGTGTACGCCGCGCTCGGCGTGCCGGCGCAACGGCCGGTCCCGCGCTGGTCGGGCGTCGCGGTCGAGCCGCGCGTGGACCGCGTCCTCGAGAAGTTCGGGCTCCCGCTCGAGGCGCTGCTCGACCCCTCGGGGGCGGCGGAGGCCAAGGTGGTGCGGGACCAGCTCCCGCCGGACCTCGTGGATGCCTTCGCGCGGATCCGCGCCGCCGTCGAGGCGGAGTACGGCGTCGTGGCCCGCGAGGCGGCCGCGATCGACCCGACGCTCGAGAAGACGGTGCAGGGAACGAAGGGGCAGGCGCTCAAGGGCGCCGACGATCTCGAGCGGAAGGTGGTCCAGCACCTCAAGAAGCGGCGCGAGACGGAACTCGGCCAGCTCGCGCGGGCGCGCGGGCTCGTGCTCCCGGATGGCCGGCCGCAGGAACGGACCTTCACGGTGGCGCCCTTCCTCGCGCGTGAGGGGACGGCGTTCCTCGACGCCGTCCGGGCCGAGGCGGAAGGGTGGTACGCGCGCTCCCTTGAAGCCCCCGGTACGGGGTCCTAGAATCGGACCATGCAGTACATCGCCCTGCTGCTCCTCGTGGCCCTGCTGATCCCCATCATGGGCATCATCATCGACTCCCCGATCGGGCGCGCGCTCGCGCGCCGGCTCGAGGGGCCGGAGCAGGTGCCGCCGCAGTTGGGCGAGCTCGCGAAGAAGGTCGAGCTCCTCGAGGCCGAGGTGGACGACCTCTCCCGCGCCGTGCAGGGCCTGCAGGAGGAGAACCAGTTCCTCCAGCGGTTGCTGGAGGATTCCGCGAACCGTCCCCTCCCACCACCCAAGTCCAGCTGACGGCCGACGCACGCCGGTCGGATTCCGCGGGCGGGGCCGGGGAGGCGCCCGCGCCGCGCGGCCCCCGGACGGGCGCCGCGCTCATGGTCGCGCTCGGGATCTTTCTGAGCCGGGTGGTCGGCCTCGTCCGCATGCGGATCTTCGGCCACTTCCTCGCCACCGGCGACGCCGCCGACGCCTTCACCGCCGCGTTCCGGATCCCGAACATCCTGCAGAACCTCCTCGGCGAGGGAGCGCTCTCGGCGTCGTTCATCCCCGTGTACGCCGGGCTCCTCAACCGAGGCGACCCCGAGTCCGCCCGGCGCGTCGCCCGCGCGATCGGCGCCCTGATCGGGCTCTTCGTGGCGCTCTGCGTCGCCCTCGGCGTCTTCGCGGCGCCCTGGCTCACCGACCTCGTCGCGGCCGGCACGGAGGGCGCCAAGCGCGACCTCACCGTGCGGCTCGTGCGCATCCTCTTCCCGGGCGCGGGGCTCCTCGTGCTCTCCGCCTGGTGCCTGGGGATCCTCAACAGCCATCGCCGGTTCTTCCTCTCGTACGCCGCGCCGGTCGCGTGGAACGTCGCGATGATCGTGGCGCTCCTCGGCTGGGGGAACCGTACGGGCGTCGAGGAGCTGGTGGCGAAGGTGGCGTGGGGTTCGGTGGTCGGAAGCCTCGCCCAGGTGCTCGTCCAGCTCCCGACGGTGCTCCGCGTGCTGGGCGGCCTCGCCGGCACCTTCAAGGGGGTGGAGCGCGAGGTGGGCCGGGTGCTCCACAACTTCGGCCCCGCGGTGCTCGGGCGCGGCGTCGTGCAGATCAGCGCCTACGTGGACACCCTCATCGCCTCCTTCCTCCCGACCGGCGGCCAGGCGGCCCTCGGCTACGCGCTCACCCTCTACAACCTCCCGGTGAGCCTCTTCGGGATGTCGGTCTCGGCGGCGGAGCTGCCCGAGATGGCCGGGGGCGAGGGCGCCGACGAGGCGCGGGCCGCGTGGCTGCGCGAGCGGCTGGGGAAGGGGCTCCGTCAGATCGCGTTCTTCGTGGTGCCCACCACGTGGGGCTTCGTCCTGCTCGGCAACGTCATCATCGCCGCGCTCTACCAGAGCGGACGCTTCACGACCGACGACACGAACTACGTCTGGGCGGTGCTCGCCGGCTGCTCGCTCGGCCTCCTCGCCACCACCCTGGGCCGCCTCTACTCGAGCACCTTCTACGCCCTCCACGACACCCGCACCCCCTCCCGATTCGCCATCCTCCGCGTCGCGTCGAACGTGCTCGTCGGGTGGTGGCTCGCACTCCGGGCGCCCGCGCTGCTCGGCGTGCCGGAGCGGTGGGGGGCCGCGGGGCTCACCTTCGCGTTCAGCCTCTCGGGGTGGCTCGAGTTCTGGCTCCTGCGCCGGGCCCTCACCGCGCGCATCGGGCACCCGGCGGTGGCGCGGGGCTTCCTGCCGCGCCTGTGGCTGGCGGCGGCCGCCGGCACCGCCGTCGGCTGGGGCGCCCACCTCGCCATCGGCGCGGTGCACCCGATCCCGGCCGCGGTGGTGGTGCTGGGCGCCTACGGCGCCGCCTACCTGGCCACCAGCCTCGGCCTGGGCGTCCCCGAGGCGCGCGCGGTCCTCGGCCGCGTGCAGGCGCGTCTCGGCGCCCGCGCGGTGCGCTGAGCGGTGGCGCCGCCGGGCGGGCCCGGCGACCTTTCCGGCATGGCAGGACCGCACGACCCGCACGCGTCGCCCGACGGCGACCTGCTCCAGCGCAAGCTCGACACCCTCCCCGACGGCCCGGGCGTCTACCTCTGGAAGGATGCCCAGGGCACGGTGCTCTACGTGGGCAAGGCCCGGCGCCTGCGGCCACGCGTGCGGAGCTACTTCGCGGCCGACGCGCCGGTGAGCCCGAAGAACCGCCTGCTCGTCCGCCTCATCGCCGACGTGGAGACGATCGTCACCGCGTCCGAGGCGCAGGCGCTGCTCCTCGAGAACAACCTCATCAAGGAGTACCGGCCCCGGTTCAACGTCCGCCTCAAGGACGACAAGAGCTACCCCTCCATCGCCGTGACGGTCGGCGAGCCCTTCCCGCGCGTCCTCGTGACCCGGCGGCGCGACCTGGCCGGCGCCCGGTACTTCGGCCCCTTCACCGACGTGGCCCAGCTCCGGAAGACGCTCGCCATCATCCGCCGCATCTATACCGTCCGGAGCTGCAGCGACGACCTCCCGCGCGAGCGCCGCGAGCGCCCCTGCCTCGACTACCACATCGGGCGGTGCCGGGCGCCCTGCGTCGGCTGGCAGCCGGAGGCCGAGTACCGCGCGATGATCGCCGAGGTGCTCGCCTTCCTCGAGGGCCGCACGTCCGACATCCGGCAGCGCGTGCGCGAGCAGATGGTCGCGGCCGCCGCGCGCGAGGACTTCGAGCGCGCGCGCGAGCACCGCGACGCCCTGCGCTGGCTGGAGAAGCTCGAGGAGAGCGCCGCCGTCGAGATCGTCGGGAGCGGCGACGCCGACGTCATCGGCTACGCGCGGGACGGCGACGACGCCGTCGCGGCGCTCCTGCGCGTGCGCGAGGGGCGGGTGATCGGCCGCGAGCACCGCTTCCTCGAGGGTGTCGAGGAGGAGGAGGACGCCGCGATCCTCGGCGCCTTCCTCGTGCGCTACTACCTCCCGGCGGAGGGTCGGGTGCACCGCGTGGCGCTGCCGTTCCCGCCCGCCGACGCGGAGCTGCTGGCCGAGCTGGCGCCGGCGGTGGACTGGCACGTCCCGCAGCGCGGCACCCTCCACCGGTGGCTCCTCCTCGCCGAGCAGAACGCGCGGCACCTCCTCGAGAGCCTGCGCATCGAATCGTTCGAGACGGAGGAGCGCGCGGACGACCCCGTCTACGCCCTCGGCCGCGACCTCGGCCTCCAGAAGGTGCCGCGGAGCCTCGTCTGCATCGACATCTCCCACAACGCGGGGCGCGACATCGTGGGCTCGCTCGTCTGGTTCGAGGGCGGGCGCCCGAAGAAGGCGGAGTACCGGAAGTTCCGGATCCGGGAGCTCGAGCAGCAGGACGACTACGCCGCGATCCACGAGGTCGTGACCCGCTACCTCACCCGCCGGCGCGACGAGGGGAAGCCGCTGCCCGACCTGATGGTGATCGACGGCGGGAAGGGCCAGCTCGGCGCGGCACTCGACGCCGCCCGCGCCCTCGGCGTCGCGGAGCTCCCGTTCATCTCCCTCGCCAAGCGCGAGGAGGAGGTCTTCGTGCCCGGGCGCGAGGAGAGCCTCCGGCTGCCCCGGCGGAGCCCGTCGCTCCGGCTCCTCCAGCGCGCCCGGGACGAGGCCCACCGCTTCGGCCTCGCCTACAGCCGCAAGCGCCGCGCGCAGCGCACGATCACCTCGGAACTGCTCAGCATCCCCGGCGTCGGGCCGACCAAGCGGCGGCAGCTGCTCGAGCGCTTCGGGAGCCTGGCCGGCGTCCGCTCGGCGACGCTGCCCGAGCTCTCGGCGGTGCCGGGCATCTCCGCGCGGCTCGCCGAGCGCATCCTCGCCCACCTCAAGGACACCCCCTGACATGACGTTCGACTGGACGCTGGAGTGCTCCGGCTGCGGCGCCACCCGCACCGCGGAGGGACTGCCCACCACCTGCGACGCCTGCGGCCAGCCGTGGCTCGTGCGCTACCAGCGCCCGATGCCGTCCGTGACGGACCGCGCGGAGGTGCGCCGGGGGCAGGGGATGTGGCGCTTCCGGCTGTTCCTCCCGCTCCGCCCGGGTGAACCGCCGGTCACGCTCGGGGAGGGCGACACCCCGCTGCTCGCCATCCCGCGGGCCGGCGCCGCGATCGGGCTCCAGGACCTCTGGCTCAAGGACGAGGGGTGCAACCCCACGGGCTCCTTCAAGGCGCGCGGCCTGAGCGCGGCGGTGACCCGCGCCGTCGCGGCCGGTGCCACGCGCTTCGTCATCCCGACGGCGGGGAACGCGGGCGTGGCCCTCGCGGCCTACGCCGCTCGGGCGGGGGCGTCGGCGCGCGTGATCGCCCCGCGGACCACCCCGCGCGTGATCCTCCGCCAGATCGAGCTCTTCGGTGCCGAGCTCGAGGTGCTCGACGGCCACATCGGCGACTGCGGCAAGGCCGCCGCGGCCTGGAGTGCCGCGACCGGGGCCTTCAACGTCTCCACGCTGCGCGAGCCGTACCGGATCGAGGGGAAGAAGACCCTCGGCCTCGAGCTGGCCCTCCAGCTCGGCTGGACCCTCCCCGACGTGATCATCTACCCGACCGGCGGCGGCACCGGACTGATCGGCATGTGGAAGGCGTTCCAGGAACTCGCGGCGGTGGGCTGGGTGACGGGCTCGCTGCCCCGGATGTTCACCGTGCAGTCCACCGGCTGCGCCCCGGTGGTGCGCGCCTTCGCGGCGGGCGCCGACCGCTGCGAGCCCTGGCCCGACCCCTGGACGGTCGCGAGCGGCCTGCGCGTCCCGGGCCCCCTCGGCGACCGGCTGATGCTCCGGGCGCTGCGGGAGAGCGGCGGCGGCGCCCTCGCGGTGGACGACGCCGAGCTCGAGCGGGCGGCGGCGGACGCCACGCGGCTCGAAGGCATCGACCTTTCGCCCGAGGGCGGGGCTGCGCTGGCGGCGGCTCGTCAGCTGCGCGAGCGCGGGACCATCGGCCCCGAGGAGCGGGTGGTGGTCTTCAACACCGGGGCGGGGTGGCTCTACCGGGACTTCTGAGGGAGCCGGTGGCGAGTTGGCGAGGGCGGCGCCCCGGGCAATATTTCCGCCCCATGGCCCCCCAGCGCTTCGCGATCCTCGACCCCGCCGCCGGCATCAGCGGGGACATGCTCCTCGGCGCCCTCGTGGACGCCGGCTGCCCCGAGGACTGGCTGCGCGGCCTGCCGGCCCGCCTGGGCCTCCCCGACGTCGAGGTACGGCTCCGGCGCGTGACGCGGTGCGGCCTGTCGGCGGTGAAGGCGGACGTGGTGCTGCCCGGCGGCCGGATGGAGCACCCGCACGACGTCCCGGAGGCGGTGGCGGCGGGGGCCGGGGAGCACCACCATCACCACCACCATCACGGTCCCGGGGAGCACCACCACGACGAGGCCGCCGCACACGGGCAGCGCCACGCCCATGCGCACGAGCCGGGGCACCAGCACGCACACGGCGGCGGGCACGGCCACCGGCGCATCGGCGAGCTGATCGCGCTGGTCGAGCGCGCCCCGCTCAGCGCGTGGGTGCGGGAGCGCGCGGTGCGCGCCTTCACGCTGCTCGCGGAGGCGGAGGGGCGCGTGCACGGGCAGCGGCCCGACGAGGTCGTGCTGCACGAGGTGGGCGCGGCGGACGCGGTGGTGGACATCGTCGGCGGCATCGAGGGGTTCGAGCGGCTCGGCATCTCGCGGGTCCACGCGCGACCGACGGCGCTCGGCAGCGGCTGGGTGAGGGCCGCGCACGGCGTGCTGCCGGTGCCCGCGCCGGCAACGGCGTACCTGCTCGAGGGGATCCCGGTGCGCGAAGGAGGGCCCGTCCGCGGGGAGGCCACCACGCCGACGGGGGCGGTGCTGCTCCGCGTGCTCTCCGAGGGGCCGGCCCCCGACCGATGGCGCGCCGTGGGCGGGGGCTGGGGCGCCGGCGGGCGTGATCCCGGAGAGTATCCGAACGCGCTCCGGCTCATCCTCGCCGAGTCCGTCCCCGAGGCCGGCGAGGTGGTGGTCCTCGCGAGCGACCTCGACGACCTCGCACCCGAGTACCTCGAGCCGCTCCGCGAGGCGCTGTTGGCCGCCGGTGCCCTCGACGTGCAGTGCTGGGCAACCCAGGCGAAGAAGGGGCGGACGGGCTTCCGGATCGAGGTCACGGCGGCCCCTGCCGAGGCCGACCGGGTGGGGGACGCCCTGCTCCGGGAGAGCCCCACGGCAGGTTACCGGTGGTGGCGGGCGGAGCGGCGGACCCTCGCCCGGCGGGAGATCCGGCTTGATGTCGGGGATGGCATCTCCGTGCGGGTCAAGGTCTTGGAAGGCCCCGGCGGCATCCGGGCGAAGCCGGAGTTCGACGACGTCGCGCGGCTCGCGGCCCGGACGGGCCGGCCCGCGTTCGAGGTGGCAAGGGAGTTGCAAAACATGGCCCTTCGGCAACTTGGCACCGCTCCGGGTGCCGGTGCCGGGTCCGACAATCAGGAGTCCTGAACCACGATGAGCAACCGACTCGGGATGACCCTCCTCCTCTCCGCGCTCGGTGCGGCGACGCTGCACGCGCAGGCGCCCGTGCAGGCGGTGGCGGACGCGATGATCGCCTACTCGGGCGGGAAGTATGCCCCGCCGAAGTGCTCCGCGGACAAGGGCAAGCACTTCCTCGTCTCGAGCGCGGCGACGTACCTCAAGTCGGCCATCGAGGCGCGCGACGTGGAGAAGCGGAACACCATCCTCGGCAAGGCCCAGGACAACGCGGCGCAGGCGATCACGCAGAACGGCCAGGACAAGTCGGCGTCGGCGTGGTACTTCCTCGGCCGGGTCCAGCTCACGCGCGGGGACGTGGCCGGCGCCGACAGCTCGCTGGCCCGGGCGCAGAAGTTCGGGCCGGACTGCGAGGCGGAGATCACCCAGCTGCGACGGGTGGCGTTCGCGCCGCTGGCCAATGCCGCGATGAAGCAGGCGGACGCCAAGGACGTGGCCGGCGCGATCGCCGCGCTCCGCCTGGCCCAGGCGTTCTTCCCGGCGTCGGCGTTCGCGCCCTACAACCTGGGCGTGCTCTTCTCCGGCGAGGGCCAGTTCGACAGCGCCGCGGCCTACTTCGGGAAGGCGGCGGCCACGTCGCTGCCGGACAGCACCGAGGCCCGCACCCGCGCGAGCGCGCTGTTCAACCAGGGCGTGGTCCTGATGAACGCGAAGCGCACCGGCGAGGCGGTCCCGGTGCTCGAGCGCTACGTCCGCGAGCACCCGTCTGACATCGAGGCGAAGAAGGCCCTCGCGCAGGCGTATCGAGCCACCAGCCAGGACGAGAAGGCGCGGGCGCTCGACGCCGAGACCGGCGTGTCCACGGCGGCGGGGCCGGTGCTGAACGAGGGCCTCGCGAAGGCGCTCGACCTGTACAAGGCGAAGAACTACGCCGAGGCGGCGCCGCTGCTCGAGGCGATCGCGGCGGCGGAGCCGACCAACGTCACCGCCCTGGGCGCGCTGTCGAACTCGTACCTCGCGCTCAAGGACGGGCCGAAGCTCGCCGCCGCGGCGGCGCGGCTCAGCGAGGTGGAGCCGCTCAACCGGGACGCGCTCATGCTGCTGCGCGAGGGGTACCGGATGCAGAAGGACTCGCCCAAGGCCAACGCGGTCTCGGAACGCATCCTCACGCTGCCCGCGAGCGTCTCGGTGACGGCGCTCAACCTCGCCGCCACCAGCGCGCGGCTGGTCGCGACGGCGACGGGCGTCGAGGCGCTGGACCTGAAGACCGGCAAGCCGCTCCCGCCGCGGGCGGTGACGCTCGTGTTCGAGCTGACCGACAAGGCCGGTCGCGCGATCGCGACCCAGGAAGTGTCGGTGCCGGCCCTCGCCGCCGGCCAGAAGCAGGAGTTCACGGTCGAGGGCAAGGGCGAGGGCATCCTCGCCTACCGCTACAAGGTGAAGTGACCCGCGGGCGCCGGGGGGCAGCCCGCTCCCCGGCGCCCGGCGGTCCCGCACGACGGAGGCGGCATCCATGGCGAGCGCTCCCCCGGCCCCGGTCTCCGGGCTGACCACGACCCGCGCCCCCTTCATCGAGCAGGCGCAGGCGAGCGGCGAGCTGTACATCCACCAGCCCTACGAGCTCTACAGCGAGGCCAACCACGAGGCCTGGCGGCGGCTGTACGCACGGATGGTGGACCGCTGGCGCCAGTACGCCAACGAGAAGTTCCTCGAGGGGATCGACTGCCTCTGCCTCGATCCCGCGCGCGTGCCGCGCCTCGAGGACGTGAACCGCTTCCTCGACCCGCTCACCGGGTTCCGGGCGAAGGCGGTGAGCGGGTACGTCCCGTCGTTCCTGTTCTTCGACTGCCTGCGGAACCGGGAGTTCCCGACCACGATCACCATCCGCGATGCCGCGACGCTCGACTACCTCCCCGAACCCGACATCTTCCACGACATCGCCGGCCACGTGCCGATGCACACCGACCGCGCCTTCGCGGACACCCTGGTGCGCTTCGGCGACTGCGCCCACACGGCCGCCGAGATCGTGCAGGGGATCCGGGACCCGGGGGAGCGCATCCGGCGGATGACCTCGATCTTCAAGGCGATGGCGCGCTTCTTCTGGTTCACCGTCGAGTTCGGCCTCATGCGGGCGCGGGGCGGGGCAGGGCTCAAGGTGTACGGGAGCGGGCTCCTGTCGTCGTACGGCGAGATCGCGCACGCCATCGACGCGCCGGAGGTCCAGCGCTACCCGCTCCAGCTCGAGTGGGTGATCAACCAGGCGTTCGAGATCGACCACTACCAGCCGCTGCTGTTCATCGTGGACTCGTTCGACCACCTCTTCGACCTCGTCGGCCAGCTCGAGCGCTGGATGCGGGAGGGCCGGCTCGACAACGTGGCGGCCGGCGAACCGGCGGTGAGCGAGCCGGACCTCCGGAGCTTCCTCGACGCCACGGTCGGGGCGGGGGCCGCGAGGGGTTGACGGCGCCGCCCCGGCTGGACACTTTCCGCTCCACGCGGGCGTAGCTCAGTTGGCAGAGCGCGAGCTTCCCAAGCTTGAGGTCGCGGGTTCGACCCCCGTCGCCCGCTCTTTTCCCCGGCCCGGCCGGCGGTGACGTGACGGCGGTGTCCGCGCAGCGGGCACCGCCGTTTCGCATCCCACGCCTCCCGTCCCTCGGTCCCGACCCGTCCACCCGGTCCCGGCGTCCCGCCACGGCCCCGCATGCAGCCCAACGCGCTCGACTGGTCCATCGTCGTGCTCTCGATCGTCGTGTCGTTCATCCCCGCGGTCGTGCTGGCGCGGCGGGCGGGCTCGAGCACGGCGGAGTTCTTCACCTCGGGACAGGCGGCCCCCTGGTGGCTCATCGGGATCTCGATGGTCGCCACCACCTTCAGCACCGACACGCCGAACCTGGTCACCAACCTGGTGCGCGAGAAGGGCGTCGCGAACAACTGGGCGTGGTGGAGCTTCCTGCTCACCGGGATGGCGACGGTCTTCTTCTACGCCCGCATGTGGCGCCGGAGCGGGGTGCTCACCGACCTCGAGTTCTACGAACTCCGCTACTCGGGGCGGGCCGCCACGCTCGTGCGCGGCTTCCGGGCGGTCTACCTCGGGCTCTGCTTCAACGCCGTCATCATGGCCACGGTGAACCTCGCCGCGGCGAAGATCGCCAACGTCGTGCTCGGCTGGCCGATGGGCCGCACGCTCCTCGTCTGCGCCGTGCTCAACGTCGCGTTCGCCGCCACCTCGGGCCTCTGGGGCGTGCTGGTCACCGACTTCATCCAGTTCGGCATCGCGATGACCGGCGCCTTCGCGGCGGCGTACTACGCGCTGCAGCAGCCGGAGGTCGGGGGGCTCGCGGGGCTCCTGGCGCGCACCGACCCGCGGACCCTGAGCCTCGTCCCGGACTTCGGCGACTGGGGGCTCACCCTCACCGTGCTCGTCATCCCCCTCACGGTGCAGTGGTGGTCGGTCTGGTACCCCGGCGCGGAACCGGGTGGCGGGAGCTACATCGCGCAGCGGATGCTCGCGGCGCGGAGCGAGCGCGACGCGCTCGCGGGCACGCTCCTCTTCAACGCCTGCCACTACGCGCTGCGCTCGTGGCCGTGGATCATCACCGCGCTGGCGTCGCTGCTCGTCTTCCCGACCCTCGACGACATCGCCCGCGCCTTCCCCTACGTGGACCGCGGCCTCATCGGCCACGACATGGCGTACTCGGCCATGCTCAAGTTCCTGCCGCACGGGATGCTGGGCGTGATGGTGGCCGGCATGCTCGCCGCCTACGTCTCGACCATCTCCACGCACCTCAACTGGGGCACCTCGTACCTGGTCCACGACATGTACCGCCGCTTCCTCCGGCCGGGCGCCGACGAGCGGCACTACGTGTTCGTGGGGCGCGTCGTGACCGCGCTGCTGATGGTGGTCGCCGCCGCGCTGACGTTCGTCCTCGACTCGGCGCGGCAGGCCTTCGAGCTCCTGCTCTCCGTGGGGGCAGGCACCGGGCTGCTCTACCTGCTGCGCTGGTTCTGGTGGCGCGTGAACGCCTGGAGCGAGATCGCCGCGATGGCGGGCAGCTTCGTCGTGTCGGCGGGGTTCCTCGTCGCGGGCCGCCTCGGGCACCAGGTCCCGGCGCACGTGGCGCTGCTCGTGACCGTCGCCGCGACGACCGTCGCCTGGGTGGGGGTGACCCTGCTGACGAGTCCGACCGACGAGGCGGTGCTCCGCCGGTTCGTCGCCCTGGTCCGGCCGGCCGGGCCGGGGTGGGCACGCATCCGGGCGGCGGCCGGCGTCGAGGGCTCGCCCGACAGCCTCCCGCAGATGCTGCTGGGCTGGGTGCTCGGCTGCGCGTTCATCTACGCGGCGCTCTTCGGCACGGGCAGCCTGCTCTACGGACGGCAGGGCCCCGCCCTCGTCTGGCTGGCGGTCGGGCTCGTGAGCGGCGTCGGGCTGCTGCGGCTGCTCCCGGCGCTCTGGGGGCGGGTGCGCTAGCCGAGGCGCGCCAGGTCGCCCGCCTGCGCCTCGAAGGAGGCGAGCAGGGCGAGCTGGGTGCGGGCGCGGCGGAGGTTGTGCCCGGGCTCGCGCACCGCGTAGTAGCGGTCGCCGGCGAGGTGATCGGCGAGGAAGCGCGCCGCCTGCTCGAGCGTGATCACGCGGCCGGCGAGCAGGAGTCGCTCGCGTTCCGCCGGCACCACCGCGGCACCCGCCCCCTCGAGCCACCCGGCGAGCACCGCCTCGACGAGGGCCGGTTCCGCGTGCACGTCGCGCGGGTCGGCATCCTCCGCGGCCCGGCTCGCGGACGAGCGGAGCAGGTCCCCGACGTCCCAGAGCGCGGTGCCCGGCATCACGGTGTCGAGGTCGAGCACCGCGCGGGCGCGGCCGTCACCGGCGTCGAAGAGGACGTTGGCCACCTTGGCGTCGTTGTGCACGACGCGGCGGGGGAGGACGCCTGCGGCGAGGGGGCCCGTGAGGCGGTCGGCGAGGTGCGCACGCGCGGCCACCGCCGCGAGCTCGGCCCGGGCCCCCGCGGTCCGGCCCACCGGGTCCGCGGCAGCGACCGACGCGAGCACGCGCAGTCGCGCCGGCGTATCGTGGAACCCGGGAATCGTCTCGGCGAGCGGGGGCCCGTCGTAGCCCGCGACGGCCGCGAGGAAGCCCCCGAACGCGCGCCCCGCCTCCCGGGCCGTGCCGGGGCCATCCACCTCGGTGCGCGAGACGGTGCCTTCCTCGAACGCCCAGCAGCGCCAGACCCCCCGCATCCGGTCCTCCACCCACGCCGCACCATCGCGCGTGGCGAGCAGCCGGGGCAGCACGATGCCGCTCCGGGACGCCCGCGCATGCCACGCGAGCAGCGCCGCGACGTTGCGCATGACCGCCACCGGGTCGGGAAAGACGCGCTCGTTGATGCGCTGGAGTACCCAGCGTGGCCCGGCCTCGACGATCCACGTCGCGTTGATGTGGCCGCCTTCCAGCGGCTGCACCGAGCGGACCGGGGCCGGCCAGGGAAAACGGTCAAGGACGAGCGCGGGATCGGCGGCGGTCACGGCGCGAGCGGCGAGGGGTAGGCACCGGCGGCGACCCGCGCCGCGAGGAAGCGCCGGACGACCGGGAGGTCCTCCGGGTGGGTGAGGCCAGCCCACGGTCCCGGGACGGGGACGACGCGGACGCGCGCGGCACCAGCCGCGAGCGCGTCGGCGACGGCGTCCGGCAGCAGGTACTCGGCGTCATCGGCAGGAGCCGACCCGACGAAGCGTTCGAAGCCCGACCGGAGCCGCTCGAGGACCGCCGGGGTGAATCCCCAGAGGTTCATCGAGACGAGGTCGTCGCCGCGCAGGGTGCGCACGCCGCCCGGGCCGGTGGCGGTGAACCGGTCGTCGCCGGCACGCCGCACGTCCCGCAGTTCGGAGAGCGCCATGAGGCGGCCCCTGTCGTCCACCGTACACGCCGCCCGGGAGACGCCCCCCGACTCCGGCACCGTGTCGCGCACGCGGTAGCCGGCGAGGACCCACGCGTCCGCCCCGCCGGCACGGAGCGCGTCGGCGACGGCCGCGTAGGCGGAGGCGCCGTAGAAGTCGTCCGCGTTGGCGACCAGGAACGGTCCCGGCAGGTGCGGGGCGGCGGCCAGCACGGCGTGCCCGGTGCCCCACGGCTTCCGCCGCGTGCCGCCCTCGGGCAGTGGCTGGACGGCCACGCGGACCTCGAGGTCACGCACCCGGCGCGCGGCGGAGACCTCGACCACTTCGCGGTGCTCGGGCCGCACGACGAACACGACCCGGCCGATGCCGGCCCGGCGGGCATCGTGGACGGCGTAGTCGGCGAGCGTCTCGCCCGCGGGCCCCACCGGGACGAGCTGCTTCGGCCCGCCGAAGCGGGAGCCGAGGCCGGCGGCGAGGACGACGAGCGAGGGCTGGGACAGGTCCGGGATCCGGGGTCGGAGTGGCAGGTCCGCGGGTGCCCACCGAAGTTGGGCGACGGTCCGCACAGGTCAATGGGGAGGAACGCATGCCGACGGTCGAGCACATCGAGCAGCACTTCACCGGGAGCGAGCGGCTCCGGGACGTGGTCATCGGGATGTCGGACGGGCTCACCGTCCCCTTCGCGCTCGCGGCGGGCCTGAGCGGGGCGGTGGCGTCGAGCCGCATCGTGCTGACGGCGGGGCTCGCGGAGGTCGCGGCGGGGTCCATCGCCATGGGCCTCGGCGGCTACCTCGCGGCGCGGAGCGACGCCGAGCACTACCGGAGCGAACTCGCGCGGGAGCGCCGGGAGGTGGTGGAGAAGACCGAGGCCGAGGTGGAGGAGGTGGAGGAGATCCTCGGCGCCTACGGGCTCTCGCGGGAGGCGGTGGCGCCGGTGATCGCGGCGTTCCGGCAGCGGCCCGAGGCCTGGGTGCAGTTCATGATGCGCTTCGAGCTGGGGCTCGAGGAACCGGACCCCGCCCGGGCGCTCCGCAGCGCGCTCACGATCGCGTTCGCCTACATCGGCGGGGGGCTGGTGCCGCTCCTGCCGTACATGCTGCTGCCCACGGTCGCCGGGGCGCTCGGGGCGTCGGTCGTGGTGACGCTCGTGGCGCTGCTGGTGTTCGGGTACGTGAAGGGGCGCTACACCGGTGCGCACCCGCTGCGGAGCGCGCTGCAGACCGCGCTGATCGGCGGGCTGGCGGCCGGCGCGGCGTTCGGGCTGGCGCGCCTGATCGGGTGAGGCGGCGGCGGACGCCGCCTCACTGGTGCTCGGCGAGCATCGCCTGCACGACGCCGTGGAACTGGCGCTCGAGCTCGCCGAGGATCTCCGGCACCACCGTGACCGGCAGCCCGATCGCGTCCCACGCGCGCGGCACCAGGGCGGGGACGCGCACCTCGCCGCTCGTCCCGAACTGGAGGGCGTGCGCGAGGATGTCCGCGACGTGGACGACGGCCGCCTCGAACAGCACGCGCTGGTTCAGGACCGGCATGTGGTGGTACGCCACCGCCTCCTGGATCGCCGACGGGATGCGCCAGGCGTCGAGCAGCGCCAGCCCGATGTTGGTGTGGTCGAAACCGAGCACCGCCCGCTCGGCGTCCCGCAGCATCCCTCCGTGCGCCTGCCGGAACTCGAACACCTGCCGCGCGAGGTCCGGCTCCCGGAGGTAGAGCACCGGGCGGCCGATGTCGTGCAGCAGCCCCGCCACGAAGAAGCGCTCGATGTTGGGCTCCCGCCGCCGCGCCGCCAGCAGCCGGGCGGCGATCCCGCACGCGACGCTGTGGCGCCAGAACCCCTCCATCGTCACGAACTCCGCCGGCACGTTGCGGAAGAGGTGCAGCACCGACGTCGCCAGGGCGAGGTCCTGCAGCTGCTGCGTGCCGACGAGCAGGATCGCCTCGGGCACGGTCGCAATGCGCTTCCCCGCGCCGAAGAGCGGGCTGTTGACGAGGCGCAGCAGGCGCGACGTGAGGCCGGGATCGTCGGCGACGACGCGCGCGAAGGTCTCGGCCGAGGCGTGCGGGTCCGCGGCGACGGCGGTGAGGCGGAAGTAGACGGCCGGGAGGGTCGCCACGCCGGACATCCCGTCCACGAGCGTCGAGACGGCCACGGCGGTCATGCGGCAGCCCCTCCCGTACGCAGCTGGCGGCGCACGCACCAGTCGAACAGGGCGCCGACGAGCGGATGCGAGCGGTCGGCCTCCGCGAAGAGGGGCGCCAGCGCGGCCGTCACGGCCTCGAGCCGGGCGCGCGCCTCGGCCTCGTCCTCGGCGTCGCCCGCAGGGGCCTCGACTTCCGCGCCGGCGAGGCCGGCGAGCTCCATGACGCGGAGGTGCCGCTCGGACAGCGCGGCGCCCACCGGGACGAGCAGCATGCCGCGGGCGTCGCGCACCTCCCCGGCCAGCACCATGCCCGGCGCGAGCTCGTCGAAGGTCACCCACATGTCGCGGCCCTCCCCTCGACCGTGACGGCCGCCTCGTCGGGGCCGAGCCCCGCGAGCCCGCGCAGGACCGGCCGGCAGTCGTCGTAGGCGGCGCACGCGGCCTGCACCGCGCGGGCGAGCGCATCCGTCCGGCCCTCGCGACCGGCGGCCTCCGCCTCCTCGAGCGCCGCGGCGACGCGCGCCGCGCCGACGTTGCCGCTCACGCTCTTGAGCATGTGCGCGAGACGCGCCGCGGCAGACGGATCGCCGGCCGCCGCCGCGAGCTCGGCGAGGCGGGCCGGCATGTCCCGCACGAAGTCGACGACCATCTCGCGCACCAGGTCCGGGCCGCCCATCGCGTGCACCTCGCGGAGCGACTCGATGCGGTCGAGCGCGACGACCGGTGGCGCGGCGACGGCGACCCGCCCGCGCTCGCCCTCGGGAGCGGCGACGTGCCCGCCGAGCCAGTGGTGCAGCATCTCGCCCAGCTGCTGCACCGAGATCGGCTTCACGAGGTAGTCGTCCATCCCGGCCCCCAGGCACTTCTCGCGGTCCCCGGCGAGCGCGTTCGCGGTGAGCGCGATGACGAGCGTGCGTCCGCCCGTCCGGGCCTCGCGCTCCCGGATGGCCCGGGTCGCGGCATAGCCATCGACCTCGGGCATCTGGCAGTCCATGAGCACCGCGTCGTACGCGACGCGGCCGGTCGCCTCGACGGCCTCCCGGCCATCCGCCACCACGTCGCAGCGGCAGCCGAGCAGCTCGAGCATCGCGACGACGACCTTCTGGTTCGTCGCGTTGTCCTCGGCGACGAGGATGCGCGGCTTCCCGGGGAGCGGCGCGACGCGCGCCCCGCGCCCCTCCCGGGGCGAGGCGGCGAGGCCGTGCAGCGCCGCCGCCAGCTGCCGCAGCAGTTCGCTCTGCGCGACGGGGCGCCGCACGGTGGTCGTCACGCCCACCTCCGCGAGCAGGTCGGGCGGTGGCGCCTCGCCGAGCGGGACCACGATCGCGCAGTGGACCCGCGGATGGAGCGGCCCCTCCCGGAGCGCCCGCGCGGCGGCGAGGCCGGCCGCCGGGGTGGGGAAGTCGAGGAGCGCGACGTCCACCGGGCGGGGCGGCTGGGCCGCGAGCGCCTCGAGGCCGTCCGCCTCCACCACCTCGGCGGAAGCGCCGGCGAGCTGCATCGCGAGCAGCCGGCGGTGGCCCGCGTCCGGGCCGAGGACGAGCACCCGCCGGCCGGCAAGCGGGGACCCGCTCGCGGTCGTCGGCACGTGTTCCGACGGCTGGACGAGCGGGATCGAGAACCAGAATGTCGAGCCGCGGCCCGGGGCGCTGTGCAAGCCCATCGAGCCGCCCATCAGCTCGACGAGCTGCCGGGAGATCGCCAGCCCGAGCCCGGTGCCCCCGAAGCGGCGTGTCGTGGACTGCTCCGCCTGCACGAACGGCTCGAAGATGCGCTGCTGGGCCTCCGGCGCGATGCCGAGGCCGGTGTCCCGGACCTCGACCCGGAGCCGCGAACGGCCGTCGAAGCCGCGCGCGAGCGCCACGTGCACCGTCACCTCGCCCGCCGCCGTGAACTTGAGCGCGTTGCCGATCAGGTTCGTGAGGACCTGCGAGTAGCGGCCCGGGTCGCCCATCACGAGGCGCGGCACGTCGGGCGCGATGGCGGCGCCGAAGACGAGCCCCCGGGCGCTCGCCTGCGGCGAGAGGAGCCCGACCACCTGTTCGGTGACCTCGAGCACGTCGAAGGAGACGTTCTCGAGCGCGAGGCGGCCCGCCTCGATCTTCGAGAAGTCGAGGATGTCGTTCACGATGCCGAGGAGCGAGTCGCCCGAGGTGCGGATCATCTCCGCCATCTGCCGCTGCTCCGGGGTGAGCGGCGTCTCGAGGAGGAGGCCCGCCATGCCGATCATCCCGTTCATCGGCGTGCGGATCTCGTGGCTCATCGTGGCGAGGAACTCGCTCTTGTGGCGCGCGGCGGCGACGGCCGCGTCACAGGCGGCGCGCACCGCGAGCTCGGCCTGCTTGCGCGCCGTGATGTCCCGCAGGAGCGCCACCCAGAGGCCCCGGTCCGGCAGGCGCACCTCGGAGAGCGTGAGCTCCATCGGGAACTCCTCGCCCGTGGCGCGCCGGCCGGTCGTCTCCTGGGTCACCCCGCGGCGCTCGAGCCGTGCCCGCTCCAGCACCGGGGGCAGCTGGCCCGGGGCCGCGGGCGCCTCGGCGAGCAGCATCGCCACCGGCTGCCCGACCGCCGACCAGGCCTCGAACCCGAAGATCGCCTCCGCCGCGCGGTTGAACCCGACCACCGCGCCCCGGTCGTCGAAGGTCACGATCGCGTCGGCGACGTTGTCGAGGACCGCCTGCAGGCGGCGCTCCCGCTCCTCCGTCTCCACCATGGCCCGCATCCGCTCGACCGCGGCACCCAGCAGCCCGGCCATCGCCTGCAGGAACTGGAGGTCCGGGGCGCCGAAGGGGGTCGGCGTCACGTACTGCACGCTCACCACGCCGAGGGCGCCGCCGTGCCCGGGCACCGCGACGCTCGCCACCTGACGGACGTCGCTCTGGAAGAGCAGGGGACAGCACGCGGGATCCGACGGGTCCACGGCCGCCACGCTCGGTTCGAGCCCGTCGAGGACCGCCCGGTGGTGGCTGCCGGGGCGCGGGCGCTCCCGGTACGCCACCGTCGACGGCGGCCACCCGTGGGCGGCCCGCACCAGGAGCGAGCCGTCGCCCTGCAACTCGAGCGCACAGGCCTTCGGCGCCTCGAGGGTGAGCGCCAGCGCCCGCGTCGCCTCCCGCCAAAGGGTGGGCAGGTCGGCCACGGCGAGCGCGACCTTGGCGAAGCCAGCCAGCATCGCCCCGTGCGGCCGGTGACCCGGGCCGGGGACGGGGATGTTCGGGGGTGCGACCACGCTCACTCCGGTCAGGGGCGCCAGGCCGGGCTTGCCCCCGCTCCTCGCGGGGCGGAGCTGCCCGCGCGACGGGCAGCAGCGAGCCGCGCGCGTCCGTGCGCGCGCGCCGGCGACAGGCCGGCACACAGCCTTCCCGGCCTTCAGTATCGGTTCCGGTACGTAGGTCCTTGAGCCCCCGGCCTGCCGGCCTGACAAACGAGGTGAGCAGAGACAGCAGAACCACTTGCGCGCCTTGTATTTAGGGCGACGCGCACCCATATTGGCTCCGGCTCGGTGCCATGGGGGCGACCGGGCCGGCCCGCATCCAGGACCAAGGCTGCCGATGATCCGTGTGACTGCCGTCGAGCCCGGCTCGATTGCCGACGAGCTGGGCCTCGTGCCGGGAACCGAATTGATGACGGTCAACGGCCGGGTGCTCGACGACTTCCTCGACTGGGAGTTCCTCACCGCCGAGGAGGAGTTCACCCTGCACGTGCGGCAGCCCGACGGCACCGAGCTCGAGATCGAGATCGAGCGGCCGCTCGAGGAGCCGCTCGGGGTCACGCTCGAGCCCCCGCGGATCCGGCGCTGTGCCAACCGGTGCGACTTCTGCTTCGTGGACGGAAACCCCCAGGGGCTCCGCGAGGCGCTCTACATCCGGGACGACGATTACCGCCTCAGCTTCCGCTACGGGAACTTCGCCACGCTCACGAACCTGAAGCCGAGGGACGTGGCGCGGATCATCGAGTACCGGCTCTCCCCGCTCTACGTCTCGGTCCACGCGACCGACCCGGTGATCCGCCGCTACTTCCTCCGGAACCCGACTGCCCCCGACGTGCTCGCGCAGATGCGGGAGTTCGCGGCGCACGGGATCGAATTCCACACCCAGGTGGTGATGGCGCCCGGGGTGAACGACGGCGCCGTGCTCGACCGCACGCTCGAGGACCTCTACGCGTTCGGCCCCGCCGTCCTCGGCTGCTCGGTGGTGCCGGTGGCGCTGACCGAGTTCAGCAAGCGTCACCTCGTGCGGGAACCGAGCGAGGCGGAGTGCCGGGACACGGTCGAGCGGATCGAGCGCTGGCAGCGCCGCGCCCGCGCGGAACGGGGCGTCTCGTGGGCGTTCGGGGCCGACGAGCTGTACCTGCGCGCCGGGCTCGAGCTGCCGGACGCCGCGACGTACGACGGCTTCCAGCAGGTCGAGAACGGGGTGGGCGCGGTGCGCTGGCTGCAGCACGCGATCGCCGAGGGGCGCGAGGGGCTCGCCGGCTGGCGGGGCAAGCGGATCGGCGTCGTGACGGGCACGGCGATGGCGCGCCTCATGCCCCAGGTGCTCGCGCCCCTCGCCGAGGCGACGGGGGCCACCTTCGAGCTGCTGCCGGTCGAGAACACCCTCTTCGGCCCCTCGGTGACCACCGCGGGGCTCCTGCCGGGCTCCGCCGTCGAGGCGGCGCTCCGGCTGCGGGCGGACCTCGACCTGGCCCTCCTGCCGGGCGAGGCGCTCAACGATGACGGCCTCTTCATCGACAGCGTGAGCGCCGAGCGGGTGCAGGCCGCCGTGCCGATGGAGCTCCGCTTCTCGAAGACCTTCACCGACGCCCTCGCCGAGGAGGTGGCGGCGTGAGCAAGCCCACCGTCGCGATCGTGGGACGGCCGAACGTCGGCAAGTCCACGCTCTTCAACCGCATCGTGGGCGGCCGGCGCGCGATCGTCTCCCCGGAACCCGGCACCACGCGCGACCGCCACTTCGCCGACGCGGCCTGGGGGGGCCGGCACTTCTGGCTGGTGGACACCGGCGGCCTCGTCCCCGGCTCCGACGAGCCGATGGACCGCGCGATCGCGCGGCAGGTCGAGTTCGCGCTCGCGGAAGCGGACGTGGTGCTCTTCGTGGTGGACGGCCGCGAGGGCATCCACCCGCTCGACCAGGGGGTGGCTGGGCGGCTCCGGAGCGCCGGGCGGCCCGTGCTCCTCGCGGTGAACAAGCTCGACAACCTCGAGTCCGACACCGCGCAGTACGAGTTCTACGCCCTGGGCTTCGGCGACCCCGCGGGGGTGTCCGCCGGCGTCGGCAAGGGGAGCGGCGACCTCCTCGACCGGCTCGTCGCCATGTTCCCGCCGCCGGCGCCCGACGAGGCCGAGCAGGGGATCCAGGTGGCGGTGGTCGGGCGCCCCAACGTGGGGAAGTCGTCGCTCATCAACCGGCTCCTGGGCGAGGAGCGGCACGTCGTCTCGCCGGTGGCCGGCACGACCCGCGACGCGATCGACTCGCCGCTCCGCCACCACGGGCGCCTGCTCACCTTCATCGACACCGCCGGCCTCCGGAAGCGGGCGAAGGTGGACGAGGACCTCGAGTTCTACTCGACACTCCGCACCGAGCGCGCGATCGAGCGCGCCGACATCTGCGTGCTGGTCGTGGATGCCGCGGCGGGCATGCACGTGCAGGACTTCCGCATCGCCACGGAGGCCTGGGACCGGGGCTGCGGGCTCGTGGTGGTGGTGAACAAGTGGGACCTGGTGGAGGAGAAGGACGCCAACACCGCCGTGCGCGGGCAGAAGGAGATCGTCGAACGCGTCCCCTTCCTCGCGCACGTGCCGTTCGTGTACGTCTCCGCCGTGACCGGCCAGCGCGCCCGCAAGGTGCTCGACACGATCCTCGAGGTGGCCGAGGAGCGCGCCAAGCGCATCCCGACCGCGGAGGTCAACCGCGTGCTCGAGGCCCTCATCGACCGGAATGCGCCGCCCCAGAAGCCCGGGGAGGAAGTCCGCCTCCTCTACGCCTCGCAGATCGGCACGGAGCCGCCGGCGTTCGCCATCGTCTCCAACCGGCCGACCGACGTGCCGGCCGACTACGAGCGGTACCTCCTGAACGGCTTCCGCGAGGCGTGGGCGTTCCTCGGCGCCCCGGTGCGCCTCAAGTTTACGAGCCGCGGTGCCAAGGGCCGGATGAAGGAGATCCGCCGGTGACGGCCGCGACCCCGGGCTGGCTCCTGCTCACCTACCTCCTCGGCGCGTTCCCGACGAGCTACGTCGTCGGCAGGGCCTTCCGCGGCATCGACCTGCGCGAGCACGGGAGCCGGAACCTCGGCGCCACGAACGTCTACCGCGTCCTCGGCTGGAAGTACGCCGTTCCCGTGGCGCTCGTGGACATCGCGAAGGGGACGCTCCCGGTCGTGCTCATCGCGCCGCGGGTGGCGCCGTCGCTCACCTGGCAGCTGCTCGTGGGCGTCGTCGCGGTCCTGGGCCACGTCTATTCCGTCTTCGTGGGCTTCAAGGGCGGCAAGGGCGTCGCCACCGCGGCGGGCGTGATGCTCGGGCTCGCCCCCTGGGCGATCGGCATCTGCTTCCTCGTCTGGGTCGTGACGCTCCGCCTGACCGGCTACGTCTCGCTCGCCAGCATGCTGGGCGCGCTGGTGCTGGCCCCCGCCGTCTGGCTGCTCTACCCGGCCCGGCGCGAGCTCGTCTGGCTCTGCGCGCTCCTCGCCGTCGCGATCGTCTGGTTCCACCGCGCGAACGTGCGGCGCCTGCTGAGCGGCACCGAGAACCGCTTCGGGCGGCGCGCCCAGGCGGCCCCGCCCGCATGACGACCGTCGGCGTCCTCGGCGCGGGGAGCTGGGGCACCACCCTCGCCAACCTGCTCGCCCGGAAGGGCGAGACGGTCCGGCTCTGGGCCTATGAGGCGGAGGTCGTCGCGGCGATCAACGCGCGGCACGAGAATCCCCTCTTCCTGCCGGGGATGCCCCTCGCGCCGTCGCTCGCGGCGGTGGCGGACCCCGCCGAGGCGGTGGCGGGCGCGGACGTCGTGCTCTCGGTGGCGCCGAGCCACGTGGTGCGGTCGGTCGTGCGCCGGGTGCGCGGGGCGGTGGCCCCCGGGACGCTCGTGGTGAGCGCCACCAAGGGCCTCGAGACCGACACGCTCGCCCTCATGTCGGACGTGCTCGCCGAAGAACTGCCGGAGACGCGCTTCGCGGCACTCTCGGGGCCGAGCTTCGCGCGCGAGGTGTACGAGGAGCGGCCGACTGCGGTCGTGGCGAGCGCGCGGGACGAGGCCACCGCCGCCGAGGCGCAGCGGGTGTTCGCGGCGCCGCGGTTCCGCGTGTACCGGAACACCGACGTGGTGGGCGTCGAGCTCGGCGGGGCGCTCAAGAACGTGATCGCGATCGCCGCCGGCGTGCTCGACGGCCTCGGGCTCGGGCACAACGCGCGCGCGGCGCTCCTCACCCGCGGGCTCGCGGAGATGACGCGCCTCGGCGTGGCGATGGGCGCCGACCCGATCACCTTCATGGGCCTCGCCGGCATGGGGGACCTGATCCTCACCGCCTGCGGCGACCTGAGCCGCAACCGCGCCCTCGGCCAGGCGCTCGCGGCGGGGGAGTCGTACGAGGCGTACCGTGCACGGCACCGGACGGTGGCGGAGGGCGCCAACGCCTCGCGCGCCGCGACGGCGCTCGGCGCCCGGACGGGGGTCGAGCTCCCGATCGCCGAGCAGGTGGGCGCGATCCTCTTCGAGGGGCGGCCGCCGGTCGAGGCGGTCGGGGCGCTGATGGAGCGGACGCTCAAGGCGGAGCAGTGGCGGTGACGGCGCGCCCGGCGACGCAGGAGTTCTTCTCGATCGGCGAGGTCTGCACCCTCACCGACCTCAAGCCGCACGTGCTGCGGTACTGGGAGAGCCAGTTCCGCTTCCTCAACCCGGCCAAGAACCGCTCCGGGAACCGGGTCTACAAGGCGAAGGAGGTCGAGCTCATCCTCCTCGTCAAGCACCTCCTCTACACCGAGAAGTACACGATCGACGGCGCGCGCCAGCGCATCGACCTCTACCGCCGCACCGGCCAGCTCCGCACCGAGGGCCGCAAGGCGCTCGAGGCGGAAACGGTGCGCGACCTGCGGCAGGCGCTCGAGGACATCCAGGCGATCCTCGACGGGCGCCGCCCCCCCGACCGCCCCGAGCCCCAGTGAACATCCTCGTCACGAACGACGACGGCGTCCTCGCGCCCGGCCTCGCCCTCCTCGCCGACGCGTGCCGCGAGGTTGGCCACGTCACCGTGGTCGCCCCGGACCGCGAGCAGAGCGGCACCAGCCACTCGCTCACGCTCCACCGGCCGCTCCGGCCGCAGCGGCGCCCCGACGGCGCGTGGCAGGTGGACGGGACGCCGACCGACTGCGTCATGCTCGCCATCCAGGCGCTCATGCCCGAGCGCCCCGACTTCGTCTTCTCGGGCGTCAACCACGGCCCGAACATGGGGGAGGACGTCCTCTACTCCGGCACCGTCTCGGCGGCGATGGAGGCGGTGATGCTCGGGGTCCCCGGCATCGCGATCAGCTTCGCGGGCCACCAGCCGGAGACGATGCTCACCTACCGCGACGCGCTCGCGCGGCTCGTGCGCCAGGTGACGCGGCTCGACGGGTTCCCCGCGAACACCCTCCTCAACGTCAACCTTCCGCCGGTGCCGGCCGACCGGATCCGCGGCGTGAGGGTGGCGGGGCTCGGGAGCCGCGTCTTCTCGGAATCGCTCACCCGGATGAAGGACCCGTGGGGCCGGGAGATCTTCTGGATCGGCGGCGGGACCGCGACCTGGACCGGCGGGGCCGACACCGACCACGCGGCGATCCACGACGGGTGGATCGCCGTGACGCCGCTCCACATGGACCTCACCAACTACCCGCTCCTCGAGACGGTCCGCGGATGGGCGCTCGACCGCTAGGCGGCGACGGCTTCCAGGGCTACCGCACGCGCCTCGTCGAGGCGCTCGCGGCGCGCGGCATCCACGACCTCGCCGTCCTCAAGGCGGTGAGCGAGGTGCCGCGCCACCTCTTCGTCCCCGAGAGCGTCCGGCACCAGGCCTACCAGGACACCGCGCTCCCCATCGGGGGCGGGCAGACGATCTCGCAGCCATCGGTGCAGGCCCGCTACTGCGAGACGCTCCGCCTCACCGGGCGCGAGACGGTGCTCGAGGTCGGCACCGGTTCGGGCTACCAGACGGCGCTCCTCGCGAAGCTCGCCGACCGCGTGTTCAGCATCGAGCGGCTCCCCGACCTCGCCGAGCGCGCGCGGCGCCTCCTCGAGCAGCTCGGCGTGCGGAACGTGACCGTGCTCGTGGGCGACGGCACCCTCGGCTGGCGCCCGTTCGCGCCCTACGACGCGATCCTCGTCGCCGCCGCGTCCCCCGAGGCGCCCCGCCCGCTCCTCGAGCAGCTCGCCGAGGGCGGGCGCCTCGTGGTGCCCGTCGGGGATCGCGAACGCCAGGTGCTCACGGTGGTGGAGCGCCGCGGCGACCAGTTCCACGCCACCACCCTCGGCGAGGCGCGGTTCGTGCCGCTCCTCGGCGAGCACGGCTTCCGCTGACCGACCACGGCGCCCCGCGCCGGAGCACCAATGGACCTGCTGCGCCAGTTCGTGGACCTCATCCTCCACCTCGACCGGCACCTCGCCGACATCATCGCCCGCTACGGCACCGGGACCTACCTCCTGCTCTTCGCGATCGTCTTCTGCGAGACGGGCCTGGTCGTGACGCCCTTCCTGCCCGGCGACTCGCTCCTCTTCGCCATCGGCACGTTCTGCGGGCTGGGCGCGCTCGACGTCCGGGTCGTGGTGCCGCTCCTCCTCGCCGCGACGTTCCTCGGCGACAACGTGAACTACTGGATCGGCGCGAAGATCGGCCGGCGCGCCTTCAGCGGCGAGCTCCGGTTCGTGAAGCGGGAGCACCTCGTCCGCACCGAGGCCTTCTACGCGCGGCACGGCGGCCGCACCGTGATCATGGCACGGTTCGTCCCGATCGTGCGGACCTTCGCGCCGTTCGTCGCCGGCGTGGGGCACATGCCGTACCGGCAGTTCCTCGCCTACAGCATCGCCGGCGCGCTGCTCTGGGTGGGGCTCCTGGTGCTGGGGGGCTACTATTTCGGGAACCTGCCGGCGGTGCGGTCGAACTTCTCCGCCGTCATCCTGGCGATCATCGTCATCTCGGTGCTGCCGATGGTCGTCGAGCTCGTGAAGGGCCGCCGCACGAGGGACGCGTGACCCGTGCCTGGGTCGTGAGCGGACGCGTGCAGGGCGTGGGGTTCCGCAACTTCACGGCGCGGCACGGCGAGCGGCTCGGCCTCCGGGGCGTCGCGCGCAACCTTCCCGACGGCCGGGTCGAGGTCGTGGCCGACGGCGAGGAGGCGGCGCTCGACGAGCTCGCGCGGTTCCTGGCGCGCGGCCCCTCCCTCGCGCGCGTCACCGCCGTCGAACCGGTGCCGGTGCCCCCGGCCGCCGGGCCGTTCACCCGCTTCACCACCGCCTGATCGAGGTTCGCATGACCGACGCGACCGCGGCCCGCGTGCGCGGCGCCCTCCGCGCCATCCCCGACTATCCCAAGCCCGGGATCCTCTTCCAGGACATCACCCCGGTGCTGCACGACGCCACGCTCTTCGCCGAGGCGGTGGCCGCGATGGCCGCGCCCTGGCGCGACGCGGGCGTGACGCGCGTCGTCGGGATCGAGGCCCGCGGGTTCATCCTCGGCGCGCCGCTCGCGCAATCGCTCGGGGCGGGGTTCGTGCCGCTCCGGAAGCCCGGCAAGCTGCCCTGGGAGACGGTGGCGGAGCGGTATGCGCTCGAGTACGGGGAGGACGCGCTCGAGGCGCATCGCGACGCCTGCGGGGCGGGGGACCGCATCCTCGTCGTGGACGACGTGCTCGCCACCGGCGGCACCGCGCGGGCGGCGGGACGCCTCGTCGCGGGCCTCGGCGCCGAGCTCGTGGGGTGGAGCTTCCTCCTCGAGATCGGGCCGCTCGGCGGGCGCACGAAGCTCCAGGGCGCCCGCGTCAGCTCGCTCGTGCACCTGTAACGCCCGACCAGGAGACCTCATGCATCGTGCGCACCTGGGCCTCGCCGCCCTCGCCCTGCTCGCCGCCTGCACCAGTTCGCCGCCCCCGCAGCCCGCGCCGGCACCCCGGCCCACGCCGGCGGCGCGAGGCAACGCCAACGAGAACGCGAGCACGGCGGCGCGTCTCGGCATCCCTCCCGGCCACCTGCCCGAGCCCGGCACCTGCCGCGTCTGGCTTCCCGGCGTGCCGCCGGGCCAGCAGAAGAAGGCGATGGGGAAGGGACGCGGGAAGCGCGGCCTGAGCGGCGACTGCGACGCGGTGCTCGCCTCGGCCCCGGCGGGCTCGTGGGTGGTGTATCGGCCGGGGCAGGACCGGAAGGTCGTCTACGTACGCGAGGTGGACCGGATCCGGCCCGGCGTCGTGGTGCGGGTGCGCATCTTCGACGCGGTGAGCGGCGCGTTCCTGCGGGAGGAGGCGCCCTGAGGGGGCGGTCCGCGGACGGACATGCTGCACGAGCGGGGGCGGGGGGCGTTAGATTTGGCCTCACGCCCCCGTAGCTCAGCTGGATAGAGCAGCGGTTTCCTAAACCGTTGGTCGGACGTTCGAATCGTCTCGGGGGCACTCCGCGCACCGGACCACCGCGGCCGGCGCGCCCCATCCCGACATCGCCGACATGACCCAGCACAGCGGGCCCCAACCGCAGCCCGAGGGACCGGCGTCCACCCGCCGGCCCGCCGCCGCGCCGGCCCCCGGGCTCGACGCCGGGGCGCAGCCCGCCGATGTCGGTCCGGTGCGGCAGCCCGAGGCAGCACGCCCGCGCCGACCCGACGCGATCATCCGCCAGCAGCGCGCCGCCGGCAACCAGGCGGTGCAGCGACGCCTCGCCGGCCGCCGCGGGGGACGCGCGCAGCGGGGCGCCGACCTCGATGGCACCGTCGCACCGACGGTCGAGGCCATCCAGCGCCGGCCGATGGACTGGGAGCCGCCGCCCGCCGGCCCCGAGACCCGGCTGCCCGACGACTACGCCGCGAAGAGCGACCCGGAGAAGGTCGAGCTCATCCGCGGCATGCTCGGGAGCAAGAACGGGAGCACCATCGACCGCGCCTGGGCGATGCTCGGCAACGAGCTCGCCATGGCACGCGCCCATCAGGACGTCTTCGCGGCCTCGCTCAAGAAGACGAAGAACCTCCCCGACCATCCCGCCTTCGACCCGCTCCGCGAGCAGTTCAAGAAGGACGTCGAGAACACCGCCCTTGGCTACCTCGAGTCCAACCGGAACCTTCTGCACGGGGAGATGGAGCGGACCGGCACCAACACCGACACGCCGGGCGCCGAGCAGGACTTCGCGGTGCAGGACGTGATGAAGGCGGCCGGCGAGATCGAGCGCGTCAAGAAGGCGAAGGAGCAGATCCAGAATACGATCATCGGCTACACCGCGCGCCGGGCGCCGGGCGGCACGCGGGAGGTCGTGGAGACGCCCGCGCGGTTCCAGCCGGACGGGCCCCAGAGCGGGCTCCTGCGGTACGGCACCGAGCCGAAGTGGGAGCAGGTGAACGCCGAGTGGCAGAAGGCCCTCGGTGCCGAGGCCGCCCTCATCCAGCTCCACCCGTCGGCCGCCTTCTTCACCGCGCACGGCGGCGATCCGACCAAGCTCAAGGAGACGCAGGACATCAAGGTCGCGCGCGCCGAGATCCAGAAGGCGCTCAACGACCTGATGGCCAAGATCGAGAAGGCGGTCCCCCTGGTCGGGAGCGACCTCACCTTCCTCGACTTCGTCCCGATCCAGCAGCAGCTCTTCATCGGCCAGCGCGCCCCTTCGGGCACCAACTGGTCGCGCCCGGTCGAGAAGGCGGTGGCGCAGGAAGAGGTGAGCGATGCGAACCTCGCGCACCTCCTCAAGTCGCTGGGCCTGGGGAGCCTCGCCGCGGCGGCGTTCATCTTCTCGGAACTCGCCACCGGAGGCCTGGCCACCTTCCTCTGGGCCGCGGCCGGCGTCGGCATCGGCGCCGCGCAGGCCGGGATGAGCTGGAAGAAGGCCTACGACCTCTCCACCGCGAACGCGGCGAACGTGGACCCGAGCCTCCAGCTGGTCACCTCGCAGCAGGTGGACGCCGCGGTGATCGGCGCGATCCTCGACACCGTCTTCGTAGCGATCGACGTGTGGCAGGGCGCCAAGGGCGTGTACACGGCGGTGAAGGGGGGCGAGCTCGCCCTCAAGGGGACGGAGGCCGGCGCGAAGGCCGGCGTGCGGATGGCGCTGCGGAACCTCGGCGCAGAGGGGAAGTCGGCCGAGACCATCGCCCGCGGCCTGCAGGAGCTGGGCCCCGAGGAGGTGCGCCGGCTGACGGGCAAGTCCTACGAGGAGCTCGCCGAGCTCGCCGGCAAGGAGACCGAGGCGGGGAAGCGGTTCGCCGTGCTCGGGGCCAAGGGCGCGGAGGCCGTCTCGGACGAGGTGAAGGCGCTGCTCGAGAAGCTCCCGAACATCGGGGCCATCACCTCCAAGGACGAGGCGGAGAAGGTGCTCAAGGCCGGCATCGACGCCTTCGGCTACATCGGCGCGCTCAAGAAGACGGGCGGGTGGGGGGTGCTCAAGAAGACGGCGGCGATGGACACCGCCACGGGCAAGGCGCTCGAGGCATGGCGGGTGAGCCTGGTCAAGGAGCTGCAGGACTTCGTCGCCAAGGAATCGGAGGCGATGTCGCAGCTCGTGCGCACCGGCACGCCGAAGGCAACGAGCGACCTCGACGTGCAGGTGATCGGCGGTGCCGCGTCGGAGCTCCAGCAGAAGGCCGAGGGCTGGCTCGCCGGCCGCCTCGGCACGGACGTGAAGGGGGCCAAGAAGCTGCTCGACGCCGAGGTCTTCGTGGACCCGACGCGGTCGCACCTGATCGACGTCATCCGCGGCGTCCCCGACGACATGAAGGCGGCGATCAGCGGGAAGATGGCGGCGTACGAGAAGAGCATGGTCTTCGGCGCGCGGCTCAAGGAGGCCGAGAAGGCGGGGAAGGACGCCGTCGAGAAGGTGCTCAAGGAGGCGCGCGACGCGGGCGTCGAGCCGTTCAAGGACTTCGTGAAGCTCTCCTCGGGCGAGCAGAAGCGCCTGGCCGGCCAGATCGATACCTGGATGGTCGAGCTCGAGAAGACGACCGACGCCGCCAAGCGCGCCGAGCTCGCGGAGCGGATCGCCAAGACCCAGGCGATGATCAACGCGTCGCACCCCGACGCCTACGTCGGCGGCGGGGTGCGCGTCTGGGTCACCGGCCGGGAGGGTTCCGCCGACGTCGAGGAGATCGCCAAGGCCCTCGGCATGTCGGCCGACGAGCTGCGGGCCAGCACCGCCGCGCAGCGGGTCGTCTCCTCCATCAACGAGGGGAAGTGGATCGACGCCGCCGTCCAGCAGCTCAAGGTGGGCGGGACGGCGGAGGAGCTCACCAAGTCGGTGTCCAACATCGGCAAGCACGGCGCCCGGGCCGCCGAGGTGCTGCGCGCCCCCGGCCGGACGAACGTCGGGCGGCTCGAGGAGCTCATGCAGGAGCTCCTCAAGTACAAGAAGCTCGAGGTGGCGGACCTCAAGGCGGCCGTGCAGCAGGGGCGGCTGCCCCAGATGAAGACCGAGATCGCCGCCCTCCTCGACTCGCTCCGGTCCGAGACCTCGGCGGCGATCAAGGCCCTCGAGGCGGAGGCGAAGGCGGCGAACATTCCCGCCAAGGAGATGGCGGAGTTCCAGAGCTGGGTGCGCTGGCAGGGGCGGTACGCCGCGCTCGTGGATTCGGCCAAGAGCGCGACGGCGGCCCAGCTCGAAGCCCTCCGCCTCGCCATGCAGGAGGCGCTGCAGGCCTCGATACCCCCGCCGGACGCGACCCCCGCCACTTCCTCCTCGACGAGCACCTCCGCGGGCAGCACGACCGCTCCCGCCGGCGCCCCCTGAGGGGGGCGGACCGGCGGGGCCACGTCCGGGTGGTTGCAAGACCCGCCAGGGTAGCCGTGACACCGGCCGGACGGCGCCGCTTGGCGGCGTCCGGGCGGGTGGCTAAGTTTGTGGGCTATTTGTCCATGGCCCGACCCGACCGATCCGGAACCCTATGGCGACGACGATGGAAGCGACCCCGACCTCTCCCGCGGCCCCGGCCGCCGGCCCGGCACCGACCGCGGGGGACAAGCGCCGGACCCTCATCCTGGCCGCCGTCGGCGCGGTCGTCGTGGTGGCGGGTACCGTCTGGTTCCTGGTGGAGTCCGGCCGGCGGAAGGCGGCGTTCGCGGAGCGGGCCCTGACCAACGCCCGCCAGGTCGCCGAGCAGGGTAACCTCCCGCTCGCGGCGACCGAGTTCCAGAAGATCGCCCAGAACTACGCCGGCACCTCGGCCGCCCAGCAGGCGACCATTTCCCTGATGCAGGTGCGGATCATCAACGGCCAGGCGGAACTGGCCGCCGTGGGCCTGCGGGACTTCCTCGCCAAGAGCCCCGACCCCCAGTTCGTCGCTCCCGCGCAGGCGCTCCTGGGCGCCGCACTCGAGAACGCGAAGAAGTATCCCGAGGCCGCCGAGGCCTACCGTGCCGCCTCGGACGCCGCCACGGTGGACTACCTGAAGGCGGAGTACCTGCTCGGCGCGGCCCGGGCCTACGCTGTCGCCGGCAAGCGGGACCTGGCGGAGCAGGCGTACCGCGAGATTACGGGCAAGTTCGACAAGACCCCGTCGTCCACCGAGGCCAAGGTCCGCCTCGCGGAGCTGACCGGCGGCAAGATGTAGCCGGGCACGCCCACCTCGATCGCGGTGGGTATCGGGGATTCGATGACAGGGCGCCCGGCCGATGGCCGGGCGCTTCGTCGTTTCTGCCGCCCATCAGCGGAGGCAGATTTGGAAACGCCACGATCCGGAATTCGAAGTCCGCGGTCTGGCCGACTCGGTCCACCGTGAGCGATTCGCTGCAAAATCATTGTTGCAATCACATTTGGATCGTCACGCTCAAGTTGCATGTAATTGCTGATCTATTGGTCCACATGCTGATGCGGCAGACCGCATGATCCCGCAATGGCGTGGCAGCTGGTCCGAAGGGCGGCTCACCGGGAGCCGGCCGCACCCTGGAGGCCGTGCAGGACCGCTCGAGTCCCGGCTCGCTGAAGCCCGCGCGAGGGGCGGATGAGCCGAACCACGGCGGCCGCGCGAGCGAAGCAGCCTCCTCACGGGAAGCCGTAGCGGCCGAACTCAGGCGCAGCCACGGCATCCGCGAGCGCTGCCCGGCGGACCGTGTCGAGCAGCGCCGGCCGCACACCCACGGCGCAGGGATACGAGCTCGCAGATCGGGGGACTCTTGGCCGATGATCGGCGCTCAGGAGTCGCCTTCGACCGCCAGTCTAACTTCGTATAAGATGTATTATGTTAAGTAGTATTGGGGAGAACTGTGGAGAACCGTGGATTTCCCCAGGCCTCCTGTATCCCCCGCCGATCCTTGGGCTTGGCGCATCCCCGTCCTGGGTCTCGCGCAGTGACAGCGTCTCGGCTCCATGGCGACAGTCGGCGCGCCGAGCGCGCAGCATCCCGAAAGCACCCCGACGGCTGGAGGAACGAAAAAGGCGCCGGTCCCCTACCGGAACCGACGCCGCCACACCACTGCCTGCCGGGCTCCGAGCACGCCGCTACCGACCGCTCCGAACGGGCTGAGGAGACCCGGTCGCGACGCCCTGACCTCGCGGCCCGACCGTCACCGGGCGCCAGGCGCTGTCCGCCTGATAGCTCCGCCAGCGGGGCCAGCCGCCGGTAAAGCCTTCCTCGACCAGCACGCCGCGCACCCAGCGCTCCGTCCAGGTCGGGTCCGCGGCGGGCTCGAGCCGGGCCACGCGCTCGAGCCAGCGGGCCGCCGCCTCCCGCCCCTCCGGCCCGCCGCCGGCCGCCTGCGTCAGGGCGCACATCCACCGGAGCGTCGCGAGGTGGGCGCGCGCTTCCACGAGGATCTCAGCGGAGGTAAGGGCGTGGCGCATGCTCGAATGTGGGGTAGCCCCGGCCGGGACGGGAGGTTCCCGCGGACCGGGAACGGCCCCCGGAGCAGCGGGGACCGGGTCAATCGGCGAGGTCGCCCGAGAAGACCAGCCGGCCCTGGCCCCGGAGCCAGACATCGTCCGCCCGGTCACCCTCCAGCCGGCCGGAGACCGTGAGCGGAAAGCCGCCCCAGCTCCGGAACCGGAGCGGCAGGCCGCCCCGGCCAGAGGCGGCGACGAACAGGGCTGCGGCGACGGTGCCGGTGCCGCACGCGAGGGTCTCCCCCTCCACGCCCCGTTCGTAGGTGCGGATGAGCCAGGGGGCGTCGGTCGAGGCGGGTGGGCTGATGAAGTTGGCGTTGGCGCCGGCGGCACCCAGCGCCGGGTGGAACCGGAGCGCCCGGCCTCGGCCGGCCACGTCCACCGACGACACGTCGTCCACGAGGACGACGAGGTGCGGCACGCCGACCGTGCCGAGCACGATGGCGCGTTCCCCCGCGACCGGCGCAATGCCCGGCACCGGTACCGGGACCGCCAGCGAGGCGAAGCGGATCTCGGCCTCCTCGCCGGCGGCGTCGCATCGGGTCGGGACGGGCCCGGCGTCGGTCTCGAGCGTCATCCCCGCGGCCGGCGCCAGCCCCAGCCGCGCGGCGAGACGGGTGCTGCAGAGCGCCGCGTTCCCGCACATGGCGGCGCGGGAGCCGTCCGCGTTGTAGAAGTCGAAGCGGACGTGCCCCTCGGCGGCCGGCGAGAGGAGCACCAGCCCGTCCGCGCCCACCCCGTTCCGGCGGTCGCAGGCCGCGACGATCCGCTCGGCGGGCCACTCGGCCAGCCGGTGCTCGCGTCCATCGAGCAGGACGAAGTCGTTCCCCGACCCCGTCATCTTGTAGAACCGCCGCGCCATCAGGCCCGCCCGAGCACGGCCTGCAGCCGCAGCCACCAGACCATCCAGATCGCCTCGCGCACGATGCGCTTGCTCATCTTGCTCGACCCCTCCACCCGGTCGGTGAAGACGATCGGCACCTCCGCGATCCGGAAGCCCTTCCGCCAGGCGCGGAAGCTCATCTCGATCTGGAAGGCGTAGCCGTTGGACTTGACCCGGCCGAGGTCGATCGCCTCGAGCACGCGGCGGCGGAAGCACTTGAAGCCGCCGGTGGAGTCGGTCAGCGGCAGCCCCGTGACCCAGCGCGCGTACAGGTTGGCGCCGTACGAGAGCAGGAGCCGGGACATCGGCCAGTTGATGACGTTCACGCCGGTCTTGTAGCGCGAGCCGAGGACGAGGTCGGCGTCCTGCGCCGCCGCGAGGAGCGCGGGGAGGTACTTCGGGTCGTGCGAGAAGTCGGCGTCCATCTCGAGGATGTAGTCGTACCCCTCGGCGACCGCCCAGGCGAAGCCCGCGAGGTAGGCGCGGCCGAGCCCCTCCTTGGCCTGCCGGTGGAGGACGTGGACGCGCATGTCGGCCGACGCGAGCTCGTCCGCGAGACGCCCGGTCCCGTCCGGGCTGTTGTCGTCCACGACCAGCACCTCGAGCCGCGGGTCCTGCACGAGGACCTGCGGCACGATGAGCGGCAGGTTCACCCGCTCGTTGTAGGTCGGGATGATGACGAGCGCCCGCTCAGCCATCCGATCGCCTCCGCCGCGCGAGCGGCACGCCGATCCACGCGCCGCAGGCGAGCAGCGCCGCGAGCGAGACGAGCTTCCCCTGCTCGTAGGCCGGCTCCTCGTACCGGAGCCGCACCTCCTTCGCCCCCGGCGGGAGCTCGACCGCGACGAGCGCCGCGTCGCCGCGCCGCACCGGCGCGGGCGCCCCGTCCACCTCGGCGCGCCACCCGGGAGCCCAGGTCTCGCTGACGAGGAGCCACGTCGGCGCGGCCGCCTGGCCGGTGAGCGCCACCGTCATCCGGCCCGGCTCCCACGCCGCGAGCGATGCGGTGACCGGCGGCGGCGGCGGGAGCTGGCCCTGCGGCAGCGGCGCCACCGTGGCCGACGAGGTGTCCGGCAGCACGAGCACCGCGTCGAGGGGAAAGCGCGGATCCGCGACGGTGGCGGCCAGCACCGAGTCCGGCAGCTTCGCCGCGGCGCCCAGCACGCGGACGTAGCGCGCCGCGCTGTCCCGCTCGAGGAGCACGCCCTCGCCGCCCTGCGCCGTCGGCGCCGGGCCCGCCACCTGGTGGTAGCCCGGCACCGGCTGCGCCTGGTGCAGCAGCAGGTACTGCACCGCGTACAGGTCCCAGAGGTGCAGCTGCGCCACGTTGCGGTACACGTTCTTCCCGCCCCAGACGTCGTCGAAGTAGCGCACCTCGTTGCCGTGGTAGCCGAAGACCTGCGGGATCCGGTAGCCCATCAGGATCGAGTGCTCGTAGACCGGCTGCTGGAAGATGTCCATGACGCGCGCCGGTTCCTTCCCCGCCTTGAGCTTCTGCGTGAGGGCATCTTCCGCATAGAGCTTCGTGGCGGGCGCGCTCCACGTGAAGAAGAGGCGATCCACGCTCCAGAGGTCGAGCGCGGTGACCGCGAGCAGTGCCGCCGCGGCGAGCCCGCCACGGAGCCGGCCCTGCGCGATCGCCCAGCAGGCGCCGAGGGCGGCGAGCGCGGCCACGAGGAGCCGGAGGCCCCCGGTCCGGAGCTCGCCCGCGTTGGCGACCGCGCGCTCGATGAGCTCGGGCCGCGCGAGGCCCTCGGCCACCGGCTGCAGCCCGCCGACGGCGCCCAGCAGGCCGATCGCGGCGAGGATGCCGCCGGTGACGAGCACCGCGCGCGTCGTGGCCCGCCCCTCGAGCAGGCGCTCGACGCCGAAGCCCGCGAAGGCGCAGGTGACCATCGCCGGGAGGAAGAAGGCCATGCCGGGGGCACGGACCTTCTTCATCATCGGCATCACCTCGTACCAGAGGCGGTAGAACGGGGTGTGGCCGCCGAACGCGACGAGGAGGAAGAGGCCGCCGATGCCGAGCAGCGCCCAGCGCAGCCGGCCGCGGGTCCGGTCACCCGCGCCGAGCACGGCGAGGAGGAGGACCGCGGCGCCCAGGTACTCGCTGTGGAGCTTGAAGAAGTTCTGGCCCCAGTAGGCCATCCGCACGCCGTTGAACTGCGGCAGGACGGTCGTGACGAGTTCCTCCACCGGCAGCGCGAAGCTCGTCGCGTACTCCCACCCCTGGTTGCTGCCGCGCGCGGCGTACGGGAGGTAGCGCAGGAACGGCACCGCCTGCACCGCCGAGAGGACCACGCCGAGCAGTACGGCGGCGAGCGCGAGGGCGAGTGGCACCGGCCAGCGGAGCCCGGCCGGGCGCTCCGGGTCGAGGAAGGCGAGCCAGAGCGTCCACAGTCCCGCCGCGACCAGCAGGTAGTACGTCATCTGGTAGTGCGGGCTCAGGAGCGCGAGGCCGGTCACCAGCGCCGCCACGCCGTAGCCCCACGCCTCCTGCCGCCGCACCGCACGGAGCAGCGCGAGGAACATGAGCGGCGCGAGCGCCGAGACGAAGAGCTTGCCGTCGTGCCCGGGACTCACCAGCGAGGCGAGGATGCCAGTGAGCTCGTAGCCGAGGCCGCCGACGGTCGCGGCGGTCCAGGAAAGCCTGAGCGCCCGGAGGAAGGCGTAGAGCGCCACCCCGGCGAGCACGAGGTGCAGCGCGAAGGCGAGGTTCATCGCCGTGTCCACCGGGAGGATCCAGCGGAGCCAGGCGGTCGGGTAGAAGATGTCGCCGTGCATGGCGGCGACGAACGGCATGCCGCCGAAGAGGTACGGGTTCCAGAGCGGGATCGCGCCGTGCTCCCGGAAGTAGGTGGCCCCGTACCAGCGGAAGGCGTAGCCGGCGCCGTACTGGTCGCTCAGCGGCCCCACGAGGAACTGGCCGCCGAGCATCGGCCAGAAGAGGAGCAGCATCGTCGCCACGAAGACGCCGACGGCCGCGAGGGCCGGGCGGCGGGGCTCGAAGGACGGCTCGACGCGCAGGTCAGAGGGCGGCACGCGCACGCTCCCGGAAGAACAGGAGGAAGGGGACCGCGGCCCCGACCTCGGTGACGGTGAGCAGGAGCCGCGAGGCGACGGCCAGCGCCACGGCGGCGGGCGTGCCGAGCGGCCCCTGCAGCATCAGGATGAACACCCCCTCGCGCACGCCCAGCCCGCCCGGGGCGAGGAGCGCGAGGAACCCCGCAATGTACGATGCGGCGAAGGCGCCGATCGCCGCGGCCGGCGGGAGCGCGACGGGCAGGAGCCCGCGCGCGAGGAGCCAGAGCGAGGCCCCGTAGCCAGCCCACGCCACCAGGTTGGCCCCGAAGGCGGCCGCGAGCGCCCGCGGCGACGGTGCCGCGTGCGCGCCGAGCTCGAACCCGGCGAGGGCCAGCCCGCGCCGGAGCAGCGCCGGCGAGGCGAGGAGCGCCGTGACGGCCAGGCTCGCGGCGAGGAGCGCCAGGAGGGCGCCGCGGATCCACGGGTAGCGCGCCGCGAGCAGGTCGGGGCCCGTGAGCGCCACGGCCGCCGTCCCCGCCCCGAGGGCGAGGAGCTGGTTCAGCACCGCCGCGCCGGTCGCCGCCCACGCGGCGACGCCGGCCCGCTGCGCCATCGCTGCCATCCCCGCCACGGCCCAGACCTTTCCCGGGAGGTACTTGCCGAGGCTCGACACCGTCCAGATCCGCGCCGCCTCCGCGAGGCCGAGGCGCTCGCCCCACCCGGTCACGAGGCCGCGCCACGTGAGGACGAGCAAGGCGTACATCGTCCACACGACCAGGGCGCTGGCCAGCAGGTAGGCGGGGCGGACCTCCCACGCAAACGAGGTCCGGCGGAACTCGTCCCAGCTCGCCGACACCTTCCACGCCGCGAGCGCCACGAGCCCGGCGCCGAGTGCCGCGCGGAGCCAGCGCCAGCGACCGCCCTCAGCCACCCAGCGCCTCGCGATACCAACCCTCGCACGCCTGCGCGACGCGCTCCGGGCTCAGCCGGTGCCGCCACTCCTCCCCGATGGCGCGGGCGCGCTCGCGGGTCGCCGGGTCGCGCAGGAGCCCCAGCGCGGCGTCGGCGAGCGCCTCGGCCTGCGGCATCACCAGCCGCCCGCCACCCTGCTCCGGTACGACGTCCAGCACGCCGCCGCCGTCCCAGCAGGCGACGACCGGCACCCCGCGCATGTACGCCTCCGCGGCGGAGAGGCCGAACCCCTCGCCGACCGCCGGGAAGAGCATGAGGTCGGCCCGGACCAGCAGCTCGAGCACGCGCGTGCGGGCGAGCGCGCCCTCGAAGTGCACCAGCTCGGCGACGTCCCGCCGCCGGGCGAGCTCCTCGAGGCGCTGCCGCTCGGGGCCGTCACCGACGATGGTGAGCGGGATGCGGCAGTCGAGGTCGCGCAGGCACGCCACCGCCTCGATGGCGAGGTGGACGCGCTTCTGCGGGACGAGCCGCGCGACGCACACGATGCCCGAGCCGCCCTCGCTCCAGCGCAGGTCGCCGAGCGGGACGGGCATCGGCTGGATGCGCGCGGGGTCGATGCGGACGGCGACGGCATCCTGCACCGTCGTCGCGAGCTGGCGGGAGACGGTGGTGACGACGCGCGCGCGCCGCAGCACGGGCCGCGCGAGCCAGCGCCCGAGGCGGGAGCGGCCGAGGAGCGCGGCGTCGGTGCCGTGGAGGGTGAGGACGAGGGGCGCCTCGCGCGGGGCGGCGAGGCCGGCGGGCACCCACCAGTGGGCGTGGACGAGGTCCGCCCCGGCCCGCAGCTCCTCGCGCGCGGCGCGGCGCAGGGCGCGCCAGAGGCCGGCGAGCGCACGGAGCCCGCCCTGCAGGCGCACCGCGTCCATCATCGTGCCGCGGTAGGCGAGGCGCTCGTTCTGCGGCGCGGCATACCGGACGCGGCGCACCGGGATCCCCTCGAACTCCCCCGGGCCGGTGTCCCCCTGGTCGGCGGGCGCCACGACGACGACCGCGACCCCCCGCTGCCGGAGGCCGTGGGCGAGCGGCACCAGGAAGTTCCCCGAGACGTCGCCGGCCCACCGGGGAAAGTTGTGCGTCAGGAAGACGACCCGCACGTCAGTCCCGCGGGTCGCCGCGGCGGAGGCGCGCCACCTCGCGCACGAGGGCGTGGTGCTCGGCGCGCATCCCCGCGACGAGCTCGCCCACGAAGCCGAAGCCGAAGAGCGCCACGCCGCAGATCACCATCGTCTCGACGAGGTTGAGGAGGGGGCGGAAGCCGATGCCGTACCCGAAGCGGAGCACGAGGGCCACGATCCCGGCGAGGAAGCCGACGGTGAAGAGCAGCGCGCCGGCCACGCCGAAGAAGAGCATCGGCTTCCGCCCGAAGCGGAGCTGGAACCAGACCGAGACGAGGTCCACCACCCCGACGGGGATGCGGCGCCAGTCGAACTTCGACTGCCCGTGCCGCCGGGGATAGAGCGGGACCGGGCGCGACTCGAGCCGGAAGCCGTCGCTCACGGCGATGACCACCATGTAGCGGTGCCAGTCGGGCCGGAGCGGGACGTGGTCCATCACCTGCCGGCGGAACGCCTTCACCGAGTTGAGGTCGCGGGCGTCCAGGCCGAAGAGCCAGCGGCAGAGGCCGTTGTAGATGCCGGAGACGAACGCCTTCTCGTACTGCCCCTGCTTGGTGCCGGTCACGATGTCGGTGCGGCCCGCGAGGATCGGCGCCACGAGCCCCGGGATGTCCTCGGGCAGGTACTGGAGGTCGGCGGGATAGAAGACGAAGACGTCGCCGCGCGCCACGTCGGCGGCGGACCGGAGCGCGTCGGCGATGCCGCGCTGGCTCCGGTGCGTGACGACCTGCAGGAACGGGTACTGCCGGCGCAGCCCCTCCAGCACGGGCGCGGTCCCGTCGCGGCTGCCGTCGTCCACGACGACCACCTCGAACGAGAACGGCGCCGCGCCCAGGTGCTCCGCGCAGAGGCGGAGGAACTCGGGGAGGTTCTCCGCCTCGTCCTTGGCGGGGACGAGGACGCTCACGTCCACGGGGCCGGTGGCGGTCCCGCTCATACGCGCTTGCGCATCCGGGCCGGGAGGATGCCCAGCTGGTCGCGGTACTTGGCGACCGTGCGCCGGGCGATCTGGATCCCCTGCTCCTGGAAGAGGTGGACGATCTGCTGGTCGGTGAGCGGCCGCCGCGGGTCCTCCTCCTGCACCATCTTCTGCAGCTTGGCGCGGATGCTCCGGGCGCTCGCGTCCTCGCCCGACGCGGTGGCGAGCGCGCTCGAGAAGAAGAACTTGAGCGGCAGCACCCCGCGCGGCGTCTGGACGAACTTCTCGTTCGTCACCCGGCTCACGGTGGACTCGTGCATGTTGATCACCTCCGCGACCTCGCGGAGGGTGAGCGGCTTGAGGTACTCGACGCCCTTCTCGAAGAACTCCCGCTGCCGGTCCACGATGAAGTTCATGACCTTGAGCATCGTCTGCCGGCGCTGCTCGATCGCCTGGATCATCCAGTTGGCGCTGTTCATCTTCTGCGCGATGAACTCGCGGTTCTCCGGCGTGAGCTTCTTCTTGTCCCGCGCCACCTCCTGGTACGCGCGGCTGAGGCGCAGCCGCGGCATCCCGGTGTCGTTGAGGAAGACGCGGTAGGCGCCGTCGATCTTCTCCACGACGAGGTCGGGGATGACGTAGCTCTCGCCCCGGTCGGCGTACTTGAGCCCGGGCTTCGGGTCGAAGCGCGCGAGCTGGTCCGCGGCCGCCTGCACCTTCCCGGGCTCGACCGCGAAGCGCTTGGCGAGGTCGTTCCACCGGTGCGCGATGAGGTCCGGGAAGGCCTCGTCCACGAGCCGGTAGGTGAGCGAGGCGGAGTCCTTCGCCTCGCGCAGCTGGAGGAGGAGGCACTCGCGGAGGTCCCGCGCCCCGATCCCCGGCGGGTCGAGCTGCTGCACGAGGCGCAGCATCTCCTCCGCCTCGGCGAGCGTGTAGAGCAGCTCCGGCGGCACGTGGCTCAGGTCCACCGCGGGCGGGGCGGCGGGCGCGCCGTCCGCCCGCACCGTGGCGGCGGTGCGGAGGTCCTCCTCCCCCAGGTCCTCCTCGACGTCCGCGAGCGCGAACTCCGACTCGTCGGCGTCCGCGTCGGGGCGCCCGCCCATGCGCGCCTCGTGGTGCCGGGCGACGAGCACGTTCACCGACTGGAGGATCTCCTCCAGCGTGGCGGCGAGGTACCCGTCGTCGCCGATGTTGCCGAGGAACTCCTCGGCGAGCAGGAGCTGGCGCGGGGTCAGGTCGAGCATCCGGAGCTGCTCGCGCAGGTGGTCGGCGAGGGTCGTGCGCTCCACGGTCACCGGCTCGGTGTAGTCCAGCTCCTCGTACTGCTCGCGCTGGCCGCCGCCGACCTCGAAGCCGTTGAGGAGGATCTCCTCCCAGTCGACCTCGTCCTCCTTCTGCTGCTGCTCCTTCTCCTGCTCCTTCTCCTTGGCCTGGGCCTCGCCGGCCTCCTCCTCCTCGGGCTCGAGGAGCTCGAGGAAGGGGTTGCCGAGCAGCTCCTGCTTGAGGTGCTGCTGGAGGTCCATCATGGGCATGTAGAGCATGTCCATCGCCTGGTAGAGCCGCGGGTTGACCCGCAGCTCCTGGCGCATGCTCGTCTGCTGCGACAGCCCGGTCCTCATAGCCCGGCCTCCAGCCGCGCGCGCAGGCGCGCCGTGAGCGTCGGCCCGAAGTAGAGCCGCGAGACCTGGTCGTCGGCGACGAGCTCCCGCACGCTGCCCGCCGCCTGCACCCGGCCCTCGAACATGATGTATGCGCGGTCCACGATGTCGAGCGTCTGTTCCACGTTGTGGTCGGTGATCAGCACGCCGATCCCGCGATGGCGGAGCCCGGCGACGATGGTCTGGATGTCGTGCACGGCGATCGGGTCCACGCCGGCGAACGGCTCGTCGAGGAGCATGAACTTGGGCTCGCTCACGAGCGCGCGGGTGATCTCGAGCCGGCGCCGCTCGCCGCCGCTCAGCGCGTAGGCGGGACTCCGGCGCAGGTGGCGGATGCCGAGCTCGTCGAGCACCCGCTCGAGCCGCGCGTCGCACTCCGCCCGGGAGAGCCCGCGGGTCTCGAGGATGGCGCGGACGTTCTCCTCGACCGTCATCTTCCGGAAGATGGACGGCTCCTGCGCCAGGTAGCCGATGCCGCGGCGGGCCCGGCGGTACATCGGCGCCCGCGTGATGTCGTCGCCGTCGAGGAGCACCCGCCCCGCATCCGCCCCGATGAGCCCCACGAGCAGGTAGAAGGTGGTCGTCTTCCCCGCGCCGTTGGGGCCAAGGAGCCCGACGATCTCCCCCTGGCGGAGCGCGAGCGAGACATCGTCCACCACGCGGCGGCCCTTGAAGCTCTTCGCGAGCCCCCGGCCCTCGAGGAGGCTCCCGCGCGCCTGCGCCGCCGCGTCGGGGCGGACCAGCCCGCCGGCGAGCGCCTCCTGCCGCGCCGCCTCCTCGAGGAGCGCCGCCGCCCCCTCGCGGTCGAGCGCCACCTCGGCCCAGAAGGGGGCTGACGCCCGGACGCGGCGCCAGCCCTCGCCCGCGCCGGGGAGGAGCCAGCCCTCGTCGGCGAGGCGCGGCAGCACCGAGCCCACGAGGTGCTCGCGCAGCCCCTCCGTCGCCATCCGGTCGGCCGCGTGGCCCGTCTCCGCCTCGCGGAGGCGGAGGTACGCCTCGCGGTAGGCGAGGAGGAGCGGATGCAGGTCCGCGACGCCCTCGGCGTCCGCGGAGCGCAGCAGCGCCGCGAGCGCGAGCCGCGGCGACCCGTCGTGCCCGGCGAGGCGCGCGAGCCAGGCCGGGGCGGTCCCGGTCACCGGTCGTCCCCCGGCGGCGGCGCGGGCCGCGGCACCGCCGGGCGGTCGGCCGCCACCTTCGCGCCCGGCTCGAGCTGGATGCCGTCCACGGCCCCGGCGAGCTCGACGCGGCGCACCCCGCCCTGCTCGGTGTCGTGGAACCGCACCACGACGTGGTCGGCCCGCGCGTAGGTGAGGGCCGGCGGCCCGTCCTTCTTCTCGCCCTGCGACCGGTAATACGCCCTGGCCGCCCCCGACGCCTCGACGAGCACGAGCCGCGAGACCTTCGTCCCCGCCGAGTCGCGCTCGACGAAGTGCGCGGTCACCGTGTCGCCCGCGAGCCAGTCACGCTCGCCGGTGGTGGTGTCCTTCCCGGTGCCGAGCCACGCGGTCCGGTAGGCACGCACCTCGTCGAGCCGCTGGGCCGGCGTGCGGATGTCCACCGAGTCGCCGCGGAGCGCGTAGCTCGGGCCCACCGCATAAGGCCGGACGCCGGTGCCCCAGGCACGCACCCGCTCGAGCTTCTTCTGCACCGCGTCCAGCAGGATCGTGTCCGCGACGAGGTCGAGGTCCTTCTGCACGGCGTGGCCCTCGCCCTTCGCGAGCACGCTCCGGATCTCGCGATCCTCGAGCGTGAAGTCGATGCGCGCGCCGGCGAGGTCGAAGCTGTCCTTGCCGAGGCCCCGCAGGACGGGCTTGCCGCCCACCAGCGCCCCGTAGCCCGCCTTCCCCGTGAAGAGGCGCAGCGAGTCGCCGCGCGCCGCGAAGTCGCTCCGGTCGATCGTGACCGTCCCGCCGGCCCACACGTCGTCCTCGCCGCGCATTCGGACGCGGTCGCCGACGATGACGTACGGCTCCTGCGGCTTGCCCGCGTCGTCCTTCGTCACGTACCGGATGGTCGGCCGGCCGACCGCGTACATCTCCGCGGTGTCGCGGGTCCCCTTCGCCTCCCGGAGGTAGTCGAGGGAGGGTCCCGCGAGCGTCGAGCCGTTCTTCAGGTTCCGCGTGGTGACGTGGCCGCGCGCCTCCCACCGCTCGCCCGCCTGGAAGTAGGTCGCCCGGTCGGCCCGGACCTCCATCGTCGAGTCGCGGTAGACCACCTTCCCGAGGAACTCCGCCGTGGCCGGCAGGCCCGCGCCGCCCGAGAAGTACGCCAGGCTGTCGCTCCGCATCCGGACGTCCTGGTCGCGGCAGCGGAGCCGCACGTTGCCGCCGGCGTAGTACCAGGTGCCGACGGGCCCGGGGACGGTGTTGCCCTGCCGGTCCACGTTCTCGATCTGGAGGCGGCAGCGGTCGTTCCCCACCGCGGGCGCCGGCTGCTGCGCGGGGAGCCGCCCCCCGAGCGCCACGAGCGCCGCCAGCACCGGGAGGGCGCGCCGCATCACTGCCCCGGCAGCAGGACCGGCTTGCGCGCCAGCCCCTTCGGGCGGTCCACCGTCACCCGCTCGAACTTCGTGTCGGAGACGAAGCTCGTCCCCTCGATGTGGTTGCCCTGGTAGTCGTACGTGAAGGGCACGGCGGAGCGGAGTTCCTTCTTCTGCGCGTCGTACAGGAGCCGCTCGGTGCGGAGCAGCCGTCCGTCGGCGGACCGGAGCACCACGGTGCTCTCGGCGTCCATCGTCCCGGGCTGCCAGCGGTAGAGCCCCCGCTTCGCCGTGAGCGTGCCGGTCTGCGCGCCCGCGCTGTCGAAGAACACCACCGTCATCCGGTGGAGCCGGGTGGTCTGCGTCGCGTCGTAGAAGTACGCCGTGTCGGCGGTGATCTCGCTCTGGCGCACGCCGTTCCGCGTGACGACGTGGTCGAACCCCACCATCACCTGGTCGGCGGAATCGAGCGCGGCCAGCGTCGTCGTCGGGCGCACCCCCTCGTCCCGGCACGCGCCGAGGAGCGCGAGGGCCGCCAGCAGCGCGAGCCGCCGCCTCACACCGCCCCCGCGCGCAGGAGGTCGTGCAGGTGGACGACGCCCTCGACCGCGCCCTCCGCGCCGACCACCGGGAGCGCCATGATGCCGTGCCGCTCCATGAGGCCGACGGCGGTGCCGCCGAAGTCGTCCGCGGCGCACGTGCGGGGGTGGCGCGTCATCACCTCGCCCACGGGCCGCGCGAGGTAGTCTCCCTCGCGCTCCGCGAGGCGCATCAGGTCGCCCGCGGTGAACACCCCGGCGAGCCGCCCCGCCTCGGCGACGAGCGCGATCCCGCGGTGGTGGGCGAGCGCGACCACGACGTCGCGCATCGGCGCGCCCGGTGCCACGAGCCCGCCGGGCGGGAGCATCACGTCCCGCACCCGGAGGAGGAGCTTCCGCCCGAGCGCCCCGCCCGGGTGCAGCGCCGCGAAGTCCTCGGCGCGGAAGCCCTTCACCTCGAGGAGCGCCATCGCGAGCGCGTCGCCCAGCGCCATCGCGACCGCGGTGCTCGAGGTCGGCGCCAGGTCGAGCGGGCAGGCCTCCTCGCCGACCGCGGCGTCGAGCACCACCGCCGCCCGGTGCGCGAGGAGCGACCTCGGCCCGCCGGTGATCGCCACGACGGGCACGCCCAGGCGCTCGAGCGCGGCGAGGAGCCCGGCGAGCTCGTCCGACTCGCCGCTCTTGCTCAGCACGATCGCGGTGTCGTCCCGGCCGACGGCACCGAGGTCGCCGTGCAGCCCGTCCACGGGGTGGAGGAAGGTGGCCGGCGTCCCCGTCGAGGTGAGCGTCGCCGCGAGCTTCCGGGCGACGAGCCCCGACTTCCCGACGCCGGACACCACCACCCGGCCGCGCCGGCTCGCGAGCAGCTCGACGGCGCGCGCGAAGCGCTCATCGAGCCGCCCCGCGGCCGCGCGCACCTCCGCCGCCTCGAGCTCGAGGACCCGGCGCCCCGCGGCCACGAGCGACTCAGGCCGCATCGTCGCCCCGCTCGCGGTAGTAGCGCGTGACGAGGGCATCCCACTCGCCGCGCGCCCTGAGCAGCGCCTCGAGCGCCTCGCGCACCGCCCCCTCGCCGCCCCGCGCGCGCGTCACGTGGACGGCGTGCGCCTTCGCCTCCGCCACCGCGTTGGCGGGCGCGATCGCCACGCCCGCGCGCCGGAGCACCGGCACGTCGGCCAGGTCGTCGCCCATGTAGCACAGCTCGGCGAAGCCGAGCCCGCGCCGCGCGAGCACCTCGGCGACCGCGGGGAGCTTGCTGGCGGTCCGGTCCTGGATCACCTCGTCCACCCGGAGCTCGAGCGCGCGCAGGGTGGTCGCCTCGCTCACGCGCCCGCTCACGAGGACGACCGGGAGCCCCGCCATGCGGAGCAGCACCACGCCCAGCCCGTCCTGCACGTCGAAGCGCTTGAGCTCGGTGCGCACGCCGTCCACCGCGCCCAGGTAGAGCGCGTTGTCGGTCAGCACGCCGTCCACGTCGAGGGCGACGAGCCGGACGCGGGCGGCCGCGGCCGGGTCAAGCACGCGCCGCCTCGCGGGCACGGGCCTGGATGTCGAGCGCCGGCGCCACGAGCTCGTAGAGGCGCGCCAGCGGCCACTGCGTGGCGGCATCGCTCGGGGCCCGCGCGGGATCGGGATGGGTCTCGAGGAAGAAGCCGTCGGCGCCCGCGGCGGCGGCGGCGCCGAGCAGCGCGGGAATGCACTCGCGCAGGCCGCCGCTCGTGCCCCCCTGCCCCTGGCCGGGCTGCTGCACGCTGTGCGTCGCGTCGAAGACCACGGGCACGCCCGTCGCCTCCGCCATGCGGCGGAAGTTCCGCATGTCCACCACGAGGTCGCCGTAGCCGAAGAAGGTCCCGCGCTCGGTCACCGCGACCTCGGTGCACCCGCCGCCCTTCACCTTCTCGACCGCGCCGGCCATCGCCTCGGCGGCCATCCACTGCCCCTTCTTGACGTTGACCGGCTTCCCCGTGCGGCCGGCCGCGACCAGCAGGTCCGTCTGGCGGCTGAGGAAGGCGGGGATCTGGAGCACGTCCACCACCGCCGCCACGGGCGCCGCCTGCGCCGCCTCGTGGATGTCGGTGAGGACGGGGAGCCCGCTCGCCGCGCGCACGCGCTCGAGCTGGCGCAGCCCCTCGTCGAGCCCGGGGCCGCGCGCCCCCGCGAGGCGGGCGCGGTTGGCCTTGTCGAAGCTCGCCTTGAAGCAGACCGGGAGGCCGAGGCGCGCACCGAGGGCCGCAAGGGCGTCGGCGGTGCGCGGAAGGACGTCGCCGGGCTCGATCACGCAGGGCCCGGCGATCAGGAACGGCGTCTCCCGGAAGCTCCAGCTCATCGCGCCGTGCGGAGGAACGACGGCTCGGCGGCCGGGGCGCCGCCCGCCTCGCGGTGCCGGAGCGCCGCGCCGATGAAGCCGGCGAAGAGGGGATGCGGCCGGTTCGGGCGCGACTTGAGCTCGGGGTGGAACTGGCAGCCGAGGAACCAGGGGTGGTCCGGGAGCTCGATCATCTCGACGAGCCCGCCGTCGGGGGACTGCCCCGAGAGCCGGAGGCCGAACTCCGCGAGGACGTCCCGGAAGGCGTTGTTCACCTCGAAGCGGTGGCGGTGGCGCTCGGAGATCTCGCCCGTGCCGTACGCCTGCGCCGCCTTGGAGCCGGGGCGGAGCCGGGCCGTGTACGCGCCCAGGCGCATCGTGCCGCCCATGTTCACCACGTCCCGCTGGGCCGCCATCATGTGGATGACGGGGCTCTCGCACTCGGGCTCGAACTCCTCCGAGTTGGCGCCGGGGAGGTGGCAGACGTTGCGGGCGAACTCGACGACGGCCATCTGCAGGCCGAGGCAGATGCCGAAGAACGGCAGCTGGTGCTCGCGCGCCCACTGGACGGCGGTGATCATGCCCTCGATGCCGCGGATGCCGAAGCCCCCGGGGATGAGGAGCCCGTCGTAGCCGGCGAGGATCGTCCCGGCGGCCGCCGGGTCGGTGAAGCGGTCGCTCGCGATCCACTCGATCTCGACGCCCGCGTCGTGCGCGATGCCGCCGTGGACGAGCGCCTCCTGCACCGACTTGTAGGCGTCGTGCAGGTCGGTGTACTTGCCCACCACCGCGATGCGGGCGTGGCGCTTCGGGCGGAGCACCTTCTCCACCATCGCCCGCCAGGTCGTGAGGTCCGGCTCCTTCGTCTCCAGCCGCAGGCGCTCGCACACCACGCGGTCGAAGCCCTGGTCGCGGAAGCGGAGCGGGATCTCGTAGATCGAGGCGACGTCGGGGCTCTCGATCACGCACTCGAAGTCCACGTTGCAGAAGAGGGCGATCTTCCGCTTGATCTCGGGCGAGATCGGCTGCTCGCTGCGGCAGACGAGGATGTCGGGCTGGATCCCGATCTGCATCAGGTCCCGCACCGAGTGCTGGGTCGGCTTCGTCTTGAGCTCGCCCGCGGCCGCGATGTAGGGGACGAGCGTCAGGTGGATGAAGAGCGCGTTGTCGCGCCCGACCTCCTGGCGGAACTGGCGGATCGCCTCGAGGAAGGGCAGCGACTCGATGTCGCCGACGGTCCCGCCGATCTCGACGATCGCCACGTCGGCGCCCTCGGCCGCGGACTTGACGCGGAGCTTGATCTCGTCGGTGACGTGCGGGATGACCTGCACCGTCGCGCCCAGGTACTCGCCGCGGCGCTCCTTGGAGATGACGGCCTCGTAGATGCGGCCCGTCGTGAGGTTGTTCTGCCGCGTCATGCGCGCGGTGGTGAAGCGCTCGTAGTGGCCGAGGTCGAGATCGGTCTCGGCGCCGTCGTCGGTCACGTAGACCTCGCCGTGCTGGTACGGCGACATCGTGCCGGGGTCGACGTTGATGTACGGGTCGAGCTTCATGTGCGTGACCCGGAGGCCGTGCGCCTCGAACAGGGCGCCGATCGACGCCGCCGTGATCCCCTTCCCGAGCGACGAGACCACGCCGCCGGTCACGAAGACGTACTTCGTTGCCATCAACCACCACCTTTCAAGACAGGGCACAGGGCATAGGGCACAGGGCACGAGACAGGGTTCAGGGGACAGGGCTCAGGGGTCAGAAACGAGACTGCTGGTGCTGCGAGGCGGGTGCAAACGCGAGGAAGCGGCTTGGGGCGGCCGGCTGTCATCGTTCTCTCCCTGGCCCCTGACCCCTGATCGCTGACCCCTGGCGCATCAGCGCCAACAGGGCGGCCTCGGCGCGGGGCACGTCGCCCGGGACGTCCACGGCGACCGAGTCCGCGGCGGCGGGCAGGACGTGGAGCGGCATCCCGTGGGCGAGGGCCCGGAGCTGCTCGAGCCCCTCGGCGCGCTCGAGGTCGGTCTCGGGCCACGCGG
>JBAIWX010000029.1:0-5738 GCA_037916975.1 Gemmatimonadales bacterium | reverse complement strand
GTGATGCTCGGGCGGACGCTGGACGAGCTGGGCCTCGAGGACGAGGTGCTGCACCCGTACGTCGCGGTGAAGGAGGCGGTCTTCCCGTTCAGCAAGCTCCCCGGGGTGGACCTCCTCCTCGGCCCCGAGATGAAGTCCACCGGCGAGGTGATGGGGATCGCCGACAACTTCGGCGTCGCGTTCGCCAAGGCCCAGCAGGGCGCGGACAACACGCTGCCGCTGTCGGGCGCCGTCCTCATCACGGTGAACGACAACGACAAGGACACCGTGACGCCCATCGCGCGCCGCTTCCACGCGCTCGGGTTCAAGCTCTTCGCGACGGCGGGGACGGCGCGGCACCTCCGCGCCCGCGGCGTGCCGGCCGAGCGGGTGCAGAAGATCCACGAGGGCCGGCCCAACGCGATCGACCTCGTGCTGTCGGGGAAGGTGCAGCTCCTGGTCAACACGCCGCTCGGGAAGCTCACCCAGCAGGACGACTACACGATGCGCCGCGCCGCGCTCCAGCACCGCGTCGCCTACACGACGACGATGTCCGCCGCGGCCGCCGCCTGCGACGCGGTGATCGCGCTCCGGAGCCAGGAGGGGCAGGTCCGCTCGGTGCAGGAGTGGCACGAGCTCGCGCGCGAGATGACCGGGGAATGGGCGGGCTGAGCGCGCGCGAGCCCGCGTTCGCGGCGTCGCTCCGCGCGCTGGTGCGGGGCGAGGTGCGCGAGGGCGAGGGGCTCGCCCGCTACTCCACCTACCGGATCGGCGGGCCGGCCACGGTGCTGCTCCCCGCGGGCCCGGAGGACGTGGCGCGCGCGCTCGTGCACGGTGCCGCGCACGGCGTGCCCTGGTTCGCCGTCGGCCTCGGGTCCAACCTGCTGTTCCCGGACGAGGGCCTCGAGGCCCTCGTCGTGCGCGGGGGGAAGGGGCTCGATGCCGTCGCCCCCGAGGGTGAGCGGTGGCGCCTCGGCGCCGGGCTCCCGGGGCCCCTGGCGGCGCGGCGGACGGCGCAGGCGGGGTTCGCCGGCCTCCACAAGTTCGTGGGCGTGCCGGGCACGGTGGGGGGCGGCGTCTACATGAACGCGGGGTGCCACGGCGCCGAGTGGGCCGAGGTGGTGACCCGCGTGCTGGTGGTGGACGCGAGCGGCCGCGAGGCCTGGCTCGAGCGCGCCGAGGTGCCGTTCGCGTACCGCCGGAGCGGGCTCGAGGGACGGGTCGTGCTCGAGGTGGAGGTGCGGCTCCGCGCCGAGCGCCACGAGGTGCTCGAGGAGGAGGTGGCCGAGCTCTTCCGCTGGCGCCAGGAGGGCACCCCGTTCAACCAGCCCTGCTGCGGCAGCGTGTTCAAGAACCCCGGCGGGGCGAGCTGGCGGCGGCCCGATGGGCCGCGCACCGCGGGGCAGCTCATCGAGGCGGCGGGGCTCAAGGGCCACCGGGTGGGCGGGGCGGAGGTCTCCCCCATGCACGCGAACTACTTCGTGAACACCGGGGGCGCGACCGCGGCGGACGTGCGCGGGCTCATCCGGCACGCGCGGGCGGTGGTGCGGGAGCGGTTCGGCGCGGAGCTCGAGCCCGAGGTCAAGCTGATCGGGTCGCGGGGGGAGTACCTCCCCCTGGCGGCGCTGGAGGGGTGAGATGGCCGAGACGTTCATCCACGAGTCGAGCTACGTGGACGAGGGGGCGGTGGTCGGCCCGGGGACGCGGATCTGGCACTTCTGCCACGTGATGCCCGGCGCGGTGATCGGCGCGCGGTGCAACCTCGGCCAGAACGTCGTCGTCATGCCGCGCACCCGCATCGGCGACAACGTGAAGATCCAGAACAACGTCTCGATCTACGAGGGCGTCACGCTCGAGGACGACGTGTTCTGCGGGCCCAGCTGCGTCTTCACCAACGTGATGAACCCGCGGAGCCACGTCTCGCGGAAGCACGAGTACCGCCCGACCCTGGTGCGCCGGGGGGCGACCATCGGGGCCAATGCCACGATCGTCTGCGGGGTGACGCTCGGCGAGTACGCCTTCGTGGGCGCCGGGGCGGTGGTGACGGGCGACGTGCCGGCCTACGGCCTCGTGGTGGGGGTCCCGGCCCGCCGGATCGGGTGGATGTGCCAGTGCGGGGAGCGGCTCGAGGTGCGGCTGGATACGCAGGAGGCGTCCTGCGGGGCGTGCGGGGCGCGGTACCAGGAGGACGGCGACCACCTGCACTTGGTTGACCCCCCGAAGGCGACCGGCTAACTTCCTGCGCTGTCGCACGTTAGGGGCTTCCGGGGGGTGCGCCTCCCGCCCGCGGCAGGCAACCTTCGAGGAGTGCTGATGAGCGTCCCCCTGCTCGACCTCGTGGCCCAGTACCAGACCATCCGCGACGAGATCGAGCCCGCGCTCCGGTCGGTGATCGAGCGCCAGGCGTTCGTGATGGGCCCGGAGATCCCGGAACTCGAGCGGCGGATCGCCGAGTTCGCGCACGTGAAGCACGCCGTCGCCTGCGCGAGCGGCACCGACGCGCTCCTCCTCCCCCTCAAGGCGCTCGGGCTCCGGCCGGGCGACGAGGTCATCGCGCCGGCGTTCACGTTCTTCGCCACCGCGGGCGCCATCCACAACGCCGGCGGGACGCCGGTGTTCGTGGACATCGACCCGGTCACGTTCAACGTGGACCCGGCCGCGATCGAGGCGGCGATCACGCCGCGCACGCGGGCGCTGGTGGTCGTGCACCTCTTCGGGCAGCTGGCCCCGCTCGAGCGGATCCTGCCGATCGCCCGGAAGCACGGCCTCGCGGTCATCGAGGACGGGGCGCAGGCGATCGGCGCGCGGCGACGGATCGACGGCAGCTGGCGCCACATGGGCGAGCTCGGCACCGTCGGCACGCTCAGCTTCTTCCCGAGCAAGAACCTGGGCGGCTGGGGCGACGGCGGGATGATGCTCGTGCAGGACGACGCGCTCGCCGAGCGGCTCGGGCGGCTGCGGCTCCACGGCGGGGCGCGCCAGTACTACCACGACGAGGTCGGCTTCAACAGCCGCCTCGATTCGCTGCAGGCGGCGGTGCTGCTCGTCAAGCTCCGGCACCTCGAGGCCTGGAACGCCGCCCGCCGGGCGCGCGCGGCGCGCTACGCGGACGCCTTCGCGGGCCACCCGGCGATCTGCCCGCCGCGGACGGATCCCGACAACGAGCACATCTTCCACCAGTACACGATCCGCGCCGAGCGCCGGGACGGGCTCCTCGCGCACCTGAAGGCGCAGGGCATCGGCTGCGCGGTCTACTACCCGCTGCCGCTCCACCTGCAGCCCTGCTTTGCGCACCTCGGCTACCGCGAGGGCGCGCTGCCGGTGACCGAGGCGGCGATGCGGAGCGTGCTCTCGCTCCCGATCTACCCCGAGCTGACCGACCGGCAGCAGGACGAGGTGATCGCCGCGGTGACGGGGTTCTACGCGTGACGCGCGTCGCGGGCCCGGCGGCGAGCGGGCTCTACGGGCGCGCCCCGGTGCCGCCGGGGCGCCGCGTCCGGTTCGCGCTGGTCGGCTGCGGCCGCATCGCGAGGAACCACTTCGAGGCGATGGCGGCGCACTCGGCGGCGTGCGAGCTGGTCGGCGTGAGCGACAGCGACCCGGCGGCGCTCGCCGCGGCGAGCGCGGCGACGGGGGCGCCGGGCTTCCCGTCGCTCGAGGCGCTCCTCGCGGGGTGCGACCCCGACTGCGTCGTGCTCGCGACGCCGAGCGGGCTCCACGCGGAGCAGGCGATCCGGGTCGCGGCCGCCGGGCGGCACGTGATGACCGAGAAGCCGATGGCCACGCGCTGGCAGGACGGGAAGCGGATGGTGGCCGCGTGCGACCAGGCGGGGGTGCACCTGTTCGTGGTCAAGCAGAACCGGCGCAACCCGACGCTCCAGCTGCTCAAGCGCGCGGTGGACCGCGGGCGCTTCGGGCGCATCTACATGGTCGCCGTGAACGTGTTCTGGAGCCGGCCGCAGTCCTACTACGACAGCGCGGCGTGGCGCGGGACGTGGGAGTTCGACGGCGGCGCGTTCATGAACCAGGCGAGCCACTACGTGGACCTGCTCGACTGGCTCGTGGGCCCGGTCGAGAGCGTCCAGGCGTACACGGCGACGCTCGCCCGCACGATCGAGGTCGAGGACACCGGCGTGCTGGCGCTCCGCTGGCGGAACGGCGCCCTGGGGACGATGAGCGTCACGATGCTCACGTGGCCGAAGAACCTCGAGGGGTCCATCACGGTGATCGGCGAGCGGGGCACGGTGAAGGTGGGCGGGCTCGCCGTCAACCGGATCGACCACTGGGCGTTCGCCGAGCCCGACCCCGACGACGCGCTCGTGGAGCAGGCGAGCTACCAGACCACCTCGGTGTACGGCCACGGCCACGTGGGCTACTACGAGAACGTCATCGCGGCGCTCCGGGGCGAGGCGGCGCCGGAGACCGACGGGCGGGAGGGGCTCCACTCGCTGGAGATCCTGATCGCCACCTACCTGTCCGCGCGCGACGGCCGCCGCGTGGCACTACCGCTGGAGTACTGAGATGAGCGAGCAGGCGCGCGCGCTGATCGCGAAGGCCGGGACCCGCGAGGCGCTCTTCGGGATCATCGGGCTGGGCTACGTGGGCCTCCCGCTGGCGATGGAGCTGTGCGAGGCGGGCTTCCGCGTGCTCGGCTACGACGTGAACGCGAAGGTCGTGGAGGGCCTCAACGCCGGCCGGTCGCACGTCAAGGACGTCGCCTCGGCGCAGCTGGCGGGGCACGTCTCGGCCGGGCGCTTCGAGGCCACCGCCGACCCGCTCCGGCTCCGCGAGGCGGACGCGATCTCGATCTGCGTCCCGACCCCGCTCTCCAAGTTCAAGGACCCGGACGTGAGCTACATCGTCGCCGCGACGGAGGCGGTGAAGCGCACGCTCCGGCCGGGCCAGGCGGTCATCCTCGAGAGCACGACCTACCCGGGCACGACGCGGGAGATCATGCTCCCCGCGCTCGAGAGCACGGGGCTCCGGGTGGGCGAGGACTTCTTCCTCGCCTTCAGCCCCGAGCGCGTGGACCCGGGCAACCCGGTCTACGGCACCCGGAACACGCCGAAGGTGGTGGGCGGCATCACCGCCGCCTGCCGCGACGTCGCCTGCGCCCTCTACCAGCCGGCGATCGATACGCTGGTGCCGGTCTCGACGACGGAGGCGGCGGAGCTCGTGAAGCTGCTCGAGAACACCTTCCGCAGCGTCAACATCGGCCTCGTGAACGAGATGGCGATCGTCTGCGACAAGCTCGGCGTGGACGTCTGGGAGGTGATCGAGGCCGCGGCGACGAAGCCGTTCGGCTTCATGAAGTTCCTCCCGGGGCCGGGGCTGGGCGGGCACTGCATCCCGATCGACCCGCACTACCTCGCCTGGAAGATGCGCGGGCTCAACTACAAGACCCGCTTCATCGACCTCGCCGGCGAGCTCAACACCGAGATGCCGGTGTTCTGGGTGCGGAAGCTGGGCGACGCGCTGAACGACCACGGGCGCGCGGTGCGCGGCTCGCGCGTGCTGGTGCTGGGCGTCGCATACAAGAAGGACATCGACGACCTCCGCGAGAGCCCGGCGCTCGACATCATCCGGCTCCTGCAGGAGCGCGGCGCCACGGTGACTTACCACGACCCGTGGGTGGCGGCGTTCAGCGAGGACGGCCACCACATGGCCTCGGTGCCGCTCACGGCGGAGACGCTCCGCGCGACCGACGCGGTCATGATCGTGACCGACCACTCGAACGTGGACTACGGCCTCGTGAAGCG
>JBAIWX010000028.1:0-11348 GCA_037916975.1 Gemmatimonadales bacterium | reverse complement strand
GCAGCACCAGCAGCAACGCCACCACACCGGTCAACCGACTTCCAAGAACCTGACCGGCCATCCCGAAGCCGACCACCCCGAGCACCGCGCCCATCATGGGAACCGGCATGCCGCCGAGCGTCGCGCTTACGGTGGCGAATTCCCACTCGGCCCGGCCGAACCCCAGTGGCCACCAGGTCAGCGCCAGCTCGGCGAGGCCGACCGCCAGCAGCGCCACGCCCGCCCAACCCAGCACCACCCATCCGGCCTGAACGCGCCCCGCGGCAGCCCGGGCGGTCCGATCCGCACCCATCACGATGTCCACGTGTTAATCTCCTTGGCAGGTTCCGGACCACGGTCACGACTCCGGAACTATGTCATTAAGCAATTGCAGAACAAAGACTTGCACAAAAACTGAGTGTGCAGAAACATGACAAATCGTGCGCGTGTCGTCGCGGCGCCGCAACGCCCCGGCGGCAATGTAGGCCCGGGACGACATGTCCCAGCCCCCTGCCGATGAGGCCAGATCGTCCCCCTGGCCCTTCCGGAGAACGGTACACGCTCGAACGGCCTCGACTTGCCGTCACGCCCGCGGCGCCGCTACTGTAACCGCCCGCGCCCCCCGGCCCGGCATATCCAGGGCCGCCGGACGACCCCGACCCTCCCTGCCCGCGACAGACGGCTCCGATGACCGACATCCTCACCATCGCGACCCAGCGCCGCTTCCTGCACGACGCCACTCCGGGCCTCGCCGCCCGGCTGGCGCAGGGCCCGGTGACGGGCTATGTCGGCTTCGACCCGACCGCCGATTCGCTGCACGTCGGGAACCTCGTCCCCGTCATGGGCCTCGCCTGGCTGCAGCGCTCGGGCGGCCGCCCCGTGGCGCTGGTGGGCGGCGGAACGGGCCTCGTCGGCGACCCGAGCGGCAAGAAGTCCGAGCGGCCGATGCTGGCGCGCGAGCAGGTGGAGGCGAACGCCGCTGCCATCCGCACGCAGCTGGCCCAGTTCCTCGACTTCGAGGGCCCGCACGCCGCTCGGCTCGTCAACAACGCCGACTGGCTCTCCGGGCTCGGCCTGCTCGACTTCCTGCGTGACACGGGCAAGCACTTCACCGTGAACTACATGCTCCAGAAGGAGTCGGTGAAGGCGCGCCTCGAGACCGGGATCAGCTTCACCGAGTTCACCTACATGCTGGTCCAGGCCTACGACTTCTGGCACCTGCACCGGACCCTCGGCTGCGAGCTCCAGATGGGCGGGAGCGACCAGTGGGGCAACATCACCGCCGGGATCGAGCTCATCGGGCGGCGGGAGGGTGCCGAGGCGCACGGCCTCACGTTCCCCCTCCTCACCACTGCGGCCGGGACCAAGTTCGGGAAGACCGAACAGGGCAACGTCTGGCTCGACCCGGCGAAGACGAGCCCGTACCGCTTCTACCAGTTCTGGCTCAACGCCGATGACCGGGACGTCCCGGGCTTCCTCCGGCTCTTCACCTTCCTCGAGCTCGAGGATGTGGACGCGATCCTCGCGGAGCAGGCCACGGACCCGGGGAAGCGCGCGGCGCAGCGCCGGCTCGCCCGCGAGATGACCGCGCGCGTGCACGGCGACGCGGCGATGCGCGACGTCGTCACGGCGAGCGCGATCCTCTTCGAGGGCGGCGACCTGCGCGCCGCGAGCGCCGAAGCGTTCGCGATCCTCGAGCGCGAGGTGCCGCGCGCGGCCGTCGGCCCCGAGGCGCTGGCCACGGGGCTGCCGCTCGTCGAGGCGCTGCTGCAGGCCGGGCTCGCCGCCTCGAAGGGCGACGCGCGGCGCGTGCTGCAGCAACGGGGCTTCTCGGTGAACGGCGAGCCGACCGACGCCGCCGACCGCGTGCTCGGCACCGCCGACCTGCTCCACGGCCGCTTCGTCGTGCTGCAGAAGGGGCGCAAGAACTTCGCGCTCCTCACCGTGGCGTAGCGGCCCGCCCCTACAGCGCCCGGTCCACCACCGCCGCCGCCCGCGCCGTCTCCTCGGGCGTATTGAAGCAGTGCGGGCTGAACCGGAGCGCACCCTCCCGAAGGCTGCAGGTCACCCCCGCCGCGCGGAGCGCCGCGAAAGCCCGCGCCCCGTCCGGGACGCGGAGGCAGGTGATCGCCGTCTGCGCCCGCCCCACGGGTGACGCGAGACCGAGCCCCTTCCGCCGCGCCAGGTCGAGCAGCGGCTCCGCCACCGCCAGCACGTGCGCCCGGATCGCCGGGATGCCCAGGTCGAGCAGCAGTTCGAGCGAGGCGTTCATCGCCGCGAGGTCCTGGAACGGGAGCGTGATGAGCTCGAACCGGCGCGCGTCGGGGAGCCAGCGGTCGTCGTACTCCGTGAGCCGGTTGTAGTCGTCCGTCCCCTCGAAGCTCCGCCACCCGGCCATCGGCGGGGTGAGCTGCGTGACGAGCTCCTTCCGCACGTACGTGAACCCGCTCCCCCACGGCGAGAGCAGCCACTTCTGCGCCCCCGTGGAGAGGATATCCACCGGCGTGGCACGGAGGTCCACCGGCAGCTGCCCGAGCCCCTGGATCGCGTCCACCACGAGCCACGTGCCGGCGGCGCGGGTGGCCGCGGAGAGCGCCGCCAGGTCCACCGCGTAGCCGTTGTGGAACTGCACGAGCGACACCGCGAGGACCTTCACGCGCGGGTCCCGCACCCGCTCGAGGAGGAGCCGCTCGTCGGGCCACCCCTCGGGCGTGACCGGGGCGAGCTCGACCGTGACGCCCCGCTCGCGGAGCGTGAGCCACGGATAGACGTTCGCCGGGAACTCGCGCCGGCTCACGACGACCACGTCGCCGGGGCCGAGCGGCAGGGCCCGCGCCGCGACGTTCAGGCCGAACGTGGTGTTGCCGGCGAGCGCGATCTCCGTCGCGTCGCAGTTGAGGAGTCGGGCCGCGAGCGCGCGGCTCCGGTCGAGCGCGGCGTAGATCTCCTTGTCCGGCAGCCGCTGTGGCGCCTGGCGGCGGCGGGCCCAGTCGTCGAGCACCGCACGGGTCCGCTCGGGGAGCGGGCCGATGCTGGCGGAGTTGAGGTAGGTGCTGCCCTCGAGTGCCGGGAACTCGGCGGCGCGGAGTTCAGCCGTGCCGCATCGCATGGCGCCTCACGGCGAAACAGGGAGCGCCGGCCGGCATCAGGCCAAGGCGGGGCGCGCACCGCGCCGGCGCGACATGGGTCCGACTCACGGCTTTCGAAGTATCGCGATGATGTTGGACCGCAGGTCCGCCCTGGCGGGTGCACTCAAGAAGCGTAGCCAGAGCAGTTCGAGCAGAGCGAGGGGCGGGAAAGCGAGGAAGGCCGGGGAGGTGTTCGTCATGACCAGGCGCTCGAGCTCGAGACCCAGCGCCGCGGCGAGCCGCCGGATCTCCCTCGGCGAATTCGCCCGGTAGTACGTCGGGTAGACGTCGGCCGACGCGCGCCCCTCCAGCAGCCGGGCCAGAGCGAGCTTCAGTCCCTCGGGGAGGATGCGCGAGATGAGCACCGCGTAACTGACGGCATTCGGCGTATGAAGGATGACCCTCCCGCCGGGCCGGACGACGCGCGCAATCTCGCCCAGTTGCGTGGCCGGAGCGGCGAGGTGCTCCACGACCATGTTGGCCGATGCCACGTCGAACGACCCGTCAGCGAACGGCAGTCGCTCGGCCACGCCGACGGCGCGGAACCGGATCGACCGATGCCTCGCGATCGCGCTCCCGTCCGGGTCCATGCCCACGGCGAGCCCGCATCGCTCCACGAGGTCCCTCTCCGCCCGCTCCCGCCACTCCGGGAGCACGGCTCGTCCGCACCCGACGTCGAGCCATCGCGCATCGGCGCGGCCCACCAGCGGTGCAAGTTGCTCCTCGTACACGAGCTGCGCATAGCGATTCCCGGGCACAATGTGGCGCTCGAGCCACCACGTCACCCGGTTCAGGCTCTGTCGGATCATGGCTCCTCGATCAGCAGGCTATCGCGGGGCGTCGCCGAGGGGTGAGGACGTCCCCCCTACCGCTCAACGCGACCGCAGCTTCGGGTCGTACAGCTCGCGCAGCACGTCCCCGACCAGGTTGAACCCCATCACCGCGAGGCCGATCGCAAGCCCCGGCGCCACCGAGACCCACGGCGCCACGCGGAGGAGGTCGCGCCCGTCGGCCACCATCGCGCCCCAGCTCGGCGTCGGCGGCTGCGCCCCCAGTCCCACGAACGAGAGCGCCGCCTCGGCCATCATCGCGCCCGCGATGCCGAGCGTCGCCGCGACGATGACGGGCCCCCGCACGTTCGGCAGGAGGTGGCGGAAGAGGATGCGACGGTCCGGCGCCCCCAGCACGCGCGCCGCGCTCACGTAGTCGGCGTGCCGCAGCACGAGCACCTGCCCCCGCACGAGGCGCGCCATCGCCGCCCAGCCCACCACGCCGATCACGACGAAGACGACCGGGAGCGACGGACGCACCGCCGCTGCCACCGCGATGAGGAGGAGGAGCGTCGGGAAGGCGAGGGTGATGTCGGCGAGGCGCATCACGAGCGCGTCCACCCACCGGCCGTAGTAGCCGGCGACGAGGCCCAGGGTGACGCCGAGGAGCGTCGCGACCGACTGGGCCACGAGCCCCACGCCCAGGGAGATGCGCGCCCCCCAGACGACCCGGCTCAGCACGTCGCGGCCCTGCGTGTCGGTGCCAAGGAGGTGCCCGGCGCCGGGCGGGAGGAGGTACGCCTTCTGCAGGTCGCCGACGAGGGGGTCGGCCGGCGCGAGCCACGGGGCGAGCAGCGCCGCGGCCACGACGAGCGCCACCAGGCCGAGCCCGAGCTGGAACATGGGGTCGCGGCGGAGGCGGTCGCGGAAGCGGGCGTCGGCCATCGGGGCTCGGCTGTCGGGAGATCGAACGTGAAGGAACCGGCTGCTTGCCCCGCGCACGGGGCACCGGTCACCTTCCGGCGGACCCTACGTTAGTCCGGTCGAACGAGCGGAGGCAAGCAGCGTGACGGCAGTCCCCTTCACCCTCGTGCTGAGCGGCGGCGGCATGAAGGGCCTCGCGCACATCGGCGTGCTGCAGGCCCTCGCGGAGCGCGGCCTCGAGCCCGAGCTCGTGGTCGGCTCGAGCATGGGCGCGCTCATCGCTGCGACGTGGGCGACGGGGATGCCGCTCGCGGAGATGCGGCGCCGCGCCCTCGCGGTGAGGCGGAAGCACGTCTTCGCCATCGCCCACGCCGACATGGCGCTCAAGCGCATGCTCTCGCCCGCGGTGTACCGCCGCGAGCCGCTCGAGGGGCTCATCGCGTCGCTCGTGGGGGCGCGCACCTTCCGCGACCTCCGCCGCCGCGTGCTGGTGAACACGGTGGACCTCAACTCCGGCGCCCAGGTGCTCTGGGGGCTGCCGGGGCTCGACGACGTGCCGGTGGCGGAGGCGGTCTTCGCGAGCTGCGCCCTGCCCGGGATCTTCCCGCCCCGGGTCATCCGCGGCCGCGCCTACGTGGACGGCGCCGTCGTGGAGAACCTCCCGGTGCACCTCGCCGCGGCTGCCGGGCGCGGGCCGGTGGTGGCCGTCAACCTGAACGCGCTCGGGCCCTTCGACGCCGAGCGCGAGGGGGTCGAGCGGACGGGGTTCGCCGCGACGTACATCCGCGGGCTCGAGATGGTGATGCAGCAGCAGAGCGCGCTCGACCTGCGGGACTGGCGCTCGCCGCCGCTCGTGCTGGTGCAGCCCCGCGTCGGCAAGGTCTCGATGTTCGCCTTCGACCGGACCGACGAGCTCGTCGCGGAGGGCCACCGCGCGATGGCGCACGCGCTCGACCTCGCGGGCGGGTCGCTCGCGGGCCTGGCACCGGGGATCCACCCGCGGCGGCCGATCGAGCTCCGGGTGGACCGCGCGCGCTGCGTCGGGTGCGGGGCCTGCGCGCTCGAGGCGCCGGCGGTGTTCCGGATGGACGCGTTCGGGAAGGCGGAGGTGATCGCGCCGGTGCACGACTGGAGCCCGGCGGACGGGAGCTACGTGGCCCACTGCCCCACGAACGCGATCCACATCACCGCGCGCGACGACCGGGCGCCCCGCCGCGCCGCCTCGGCGTAGCGCCGCGCCCGCCTCAGCGCGCGACGGCCGCCGAGGCGTACCGGTCGCCGATCGTGCGGAGGTCGGCGGCGACGCGGTCCCAGTTGAAGTGCGCCTCGACGCGCGCGCGGCCGGCCGCGCCGAGCCGCGCGGCCAGCGCAGGGTCGCCCAGCACGGTCCGGAGCGCGGCCGCGACGGCGGCCGGCTGCTCGGCGTCCACCAGCAGGCCCGTCTCCCCGTCGGTCACCACCTCGGGCACCCCGCCGCTCCGCCCCCCGATCACCGGCACGCCGCAGGCCATCGCCTCGGTGAGCGAGATCCCGAACCCCTCGACGCTCACCCCGGCGAGCCGCGAGACGCCCACGTAGGCGGACGCGGCGTTGTAGAGCGCCGGGAGGTCGCTGTCGGGGACGTTCGTGAGGAACCGGACGCGGTCGGCGAGCCCGAGCTGCCGGGCGAGCTTCCGGAGGTAGTCCTCCGCCTCGCCGCGGCCGACGACGGCGTAGCGCACGTCGCGCGCCTCGTCGCCCAGCGCGGCGAGCGCCTGCATCACGGTGTCGATGCCCTTGTGCGGGACGAGGCGGGAGACGGAGAGGAGGAGCGGCCCCGCGCCGAGGTCGTAGCGCGCCCGCACCGCCGCGGTGTCGAGCCCCGGGCGGAAGAACGCGGGGTCGGTGCCGAGCGGCACGGTGACGACGTCCTCCTCGGGGGTTTCCACGCCCAAGTCGCGGAGCACGCCGAGCACGAGCTGGCGCGTCCAGTCGCTGATGGCGACGAACACGGAGGCCGAGGCGAGGAGGGCGCGCGCGGTCTTCCGCTTGAGGATCGAGCGCTGCACCTGGTGGCGGAGCGTGAGGAAGTCGCCACCGTACGCGAGGACCCCGAAGGGAAGCCCGGTCCGCTCCCGCGTCCACTTCGCGGGGTACGCCGCCGGCTTCAGGTTCCCGCACCAGATGAAGCCGGCCCCGGTGGATCGCGCAAGGACGGCACAGTGCCGCGACCAGACGAGCACCCCCTGCAGGGTGCGCAACCGCCGGGCGGGGATGGGAAGGCGGTCCACCCGGTTCGGCAGGCGCTCGTCCACTTCCTCCGAGTCGGCGACCTGGCCGGTGCTCACCACGAGCTGGCCGGCGGGATAGCGCCGCGCGAGTTCGCCCAGCATGCGGGCGATCCCGCCGCTGATCGGCGGGAAGTCGTAGGCGAGGAGCAGGTGCGCCCGGCCGTGGCGGGCAGCGCCCGCGGCATCGGAACTGGCCATGTCGAAAGGTCGCCGGGCGACGGGTGACGGCGGTAGGGGGCCACCGCCCCACCCGCCGCGGGGACGGCGGCGCCGTTCAGCGGAGCGCGAGCGCCGCGAGCTCCTCGAGCCGGTGCGCCCAGGTATGCTCGCGCAACACCCGCGTGCGGGCCGCGGCGGCGAGCGCGGCGCGGGCCGGCGCGTCCGCGGCGAGCGCCGGGAGCACCTCGCGCAGCTCGGCGACGGACCGGGCGGTCAGTACCTCGCGCCCCGGCTCGAGGTGCCGCGCCACGTCGGCCTTCGCGTCCACCACCTGCGGCGTCCCCGTCGCCGCGAGCTCGAAGAGCCGCATGTTCGCGCCGGCGCCGTAGCGGGCCGGGTCGCCAAGGGGGCCGAAGTGCTGGTGGAGGTTGAGGCCCACCTCCGCCCCTGCGAGCGCCCGCACGTAGTCCTCGCCATGCACCGGCCCGCGCGGCCAGCGCGGCCCCCAGGTCGCGACGTCGAGGTCGGCGAGCTGCGCCAGGACGTGCGCCCGCGGGGCGTCGTGCGAACCGACGAAGGCGATCCGCGAGCGCCAGCGGGGAGGCACCGCCATCGGCCGGAAGAAATCCGGGTCCACGCCGAAGGGGAGGTAGTGCGCCGCGACGCCGAGCGCGCGGTAGCCCGCCACGCTCGCGCTGTCGTGGGTGAAGAAGGCGTCGTACGCCGGCGCGAGCGACCGGCCCAGCTCCGCGGCGTGCGGGTCGTCGGGGAACCAGCAGGTCCAGCGCTCGCCACGCGCCGTGCGGAGGGACGCGACGAGCGGCGGCACGAGGTCCTCGCCCTTGAAGACCATCACGAGGTCCGGCCGCGCGGCGGCGAGGGCCGTGCGCAGGCGCGCCGCGAGGTCGCGGCGGAGGAGGCGGTCCACCATCCCGCCCCGCGGGTCCACGACGGCCGGCTCGGCGCCGAGCGCGCGCCACGCGTCGGCGAGCGCGAGCCCCGTGCGGTGGTAGCGCCGGTTCGCGCGCGCCACGAGCAGGACGCGGAGGCCCGCGAGCGGCGCGCTCATGCCTCCACGTAGTTCCGGTAGGGGAACGGCTGCCAGCCGGTGAGGCGCTCCACCACGTCGGAGAGCGCGAAGCGCCACTGGCCCCGCATGGACCGCGGGCCCAGCGGCGTGCGCTCGTGCAGGCGCCCGGCGATCCAGTCGGCCGCGGCGGCGGGGTGCGCGCCCGTGAACCGGCGGAGGCCCCACGTCCACGGCAGCACCGGCTCGTCGCCCCCGGGCCCGCGTCCCTCGCCGAAGATCGCGCGGTCCGCGACCCGGCGGCGCGCGATCGCGGCGGGGGGACGCGCCCAGCCGTAGTGGAACATCAGGGCCCCGCTCCGGCGCGCGCGGGGACGGCGGGCCGCGTCGCCGGCGCGGAAACCCTGCGCGTCGCGGAAGCTCCGCAGGTCGGCGTCGAGCCGCAGCGCCCGCACCTCGCGGCGGTACCAGTGGCGGTTCACGGCGATGCGGTCGAAGGCGCCGTAGAAGTGCAGGTAGTCCACGAGCACCGCCTCGACGGTCCGGTCGTCGTCCACCGCCGCGATCGCGTCGCGGAGCCTGGGGACGCCGTCCTCGTGCAGCACCTCGTCGGCCTGGATGTACATCCCCCAGCGGTGGCGGCAGGCCGCCATCGCCCGCTGCGTCTCCTCCGCCAGCACCGTGCCGCCGCGCGACGGCGCCCAGTCGGACTCGATCACGCGCACGCGCGGGTCGCCGATGCCGTGGATGAGGTCGAGCGTCCCGTCGTCCGAGCGGCCCACGTTCACCACCACCTCCTCGCAGAGCGGGAGGATGGAGCGGATCGCGGGGACGACCGGGAAGTCGAGCGTCACGGCGTTCTTGACGATCGTGAAGCCGGAGACGGGGATCACGCGCGCGGGCTCCAGGGCCGGGGACGGTGCGGGGGCCAAAGCTATATTCCCGCCCCATGCACGTGGCACTGGTGGTCCATGCGCGCCTCCCGGTCGCGGGCTACGGCGGCACCGAGCGGGTGGTGCCGTGGCTCGCGCGCGGGCTCGCCGAGCTGGGCCACGAGGTGACCGTCGTCGCCGCGCACGGCTCCCGGCTCCCGGAGGCGCGCGTGGTCGGGATGGACCGCGCGGCGCTCGAGGACCGCGCGCTCGACGTCGCGCGCGCCCTCCCGCCCGGCGTGGACATCGTGCACGCCCACCGCCAGCTCCACGTCGCGCCCCCCGTCCCCGCGGTGTGGACGCTCCACGGCAACGCGCGCCCCGGCACGCCGCTCCCGGACAACACGATCTTCCTGAGCGCCAACCACGCGCGCCGCCACGGGCGCGAGGCGTTCGTGTACAACGGCCTCGACCCGCGGGAGTACGACTTCCGTGCCGCGAAGGACGACTACGACCTCTTCCTCGGGCGGCTGCACGGCGTGAAGGGGTGGCGCTGGGCGGTCGAAGGGGCGCGCCGCGCGGGGCGGCGGCTCGTGGTGGCGGGCGGCTGGCGGCCCAGCCTGCGGCGCGGGCTCCGGTTCGCCGGCACGGTGGACGGGGCGCGGAAGCGGGCACTGCTCGCGGGGGCGGGCTGCCTCTGGATGCCCGCCCTGTGGGAGGAGCCGTTCGGCCTCGTGCTCATCGAGGCGATGGCGAGCGGGACGCCGGTGCTGGGCACGCGGCGCGGCGCGCTCCCGGAGGTCGTCTCCCCCGACACCGGCGCCCTGGGCGACACGCTGGACGAGCTGGTGGCGCTCCGCGAGGCGATTGGCCGGCGCGACCCCGCGGCGTGCCGCGCGCGGGTGGAGTCGCACTTCTCCCACGTGCGGATGGCGGAGGGCTACGTGCGCCAGTACCGGCACTGGCTCGCGCACGGGACGCTCCTGCCCGGCATCGTCGCGGGCGCACCGGCGGCGCCGGCCGCCTGAGCCGAGGGAACCGGCCGGCTCAGCGCGCGCCGAGGACGCGCTCGAGCAGCGCCGAGGCGCGGTGCATGTAGGTGTGCTCGGCGAGCGCCCGGCGGCGCCCCGCCGCGGCCAGGCGCTCCGCCTCGGCGGGATCGTGGAGCAGCGCCTCGACGTGCGCCCGGAGCTCCTGCGCGTCGCCCCACGTGCGCACCTCCTCGCCCTCGGTGAAGTGCGCCGCCAGGTCCGCGCGCCGGTCCGTCACCTGCGGCGCCCCGATCGCCGCCAGCTCGAAGACCCGCTCGTTGCACCCCGTCTCCGTCACCGAGAGCGCCTCGCCGGTCCGGTGGATGTTCACCGCCACCGACGCCCCGGCGTACGCCCGCACGAAGTCGTCCATCGCGAGCGCCTCGCCGCGGCAGTAGTCCCGCAGCGAGGACTGCCGCCACCCCGCGCCCCAGATCGCCAGGCCGTACTCCACGAGCGACGCCAGGAGGTGCTCGCGCTCCGGCGTCGCCGTCCCGACGAAGACGACGTTGGCGCGGAACTGGTCGCGCGCGCGCATCGGCCGGTGGACGCTCGGGTCGCAGGCGCCGGGCAGGTAGTGCGCGCGCAGCCCTGCGTCCTCGAGCTCCTCCGCGAGGTCCGTCCCGGGGACGAACACCTGGTCGTACGCGGGCCCCACGGCCTCCATGAGCGCGAGCGAGCGGATCTCGCCGAGGAACCAGGCGGCCCACGCGGCGTCGTCGCGGCGCCGCAGCTGGCCGATCGCGCCCGCCGTGAGCTCGGGGGCGTCCACGACGAGGACGAGGGCCGGGTCGTGCTGCTCGAGCGCGCGGCCGAGGCGGTCGGCGGGGGTGCCGCCGCGCCAGCGGGCGAGGAGGCCGCGCTTCTGGCGCAGGTCGCACGGGAGGACCTCGCACCCCAGTCGCTCGAGGGCGCGCCGCCGGAGCGCCGCGTGGGGGGCCGCCGGCTCGTCGTGCGCATCCACGAGCAGGACGCGCGTGCCCGACCAGGGGCCGCTCATCCCGCGCCCGGCGCCGCGGCGGTGGCCGCCGGCTCGTCGCGGAACTGCAGGTCGTGGAGCCGGCGGTAGAGCCCGCCCGCGGCGAGGAGCGCCGCGTGCGTGCCGCGCTGGACGATGCGCCCCTCGTCGAGGACGAGGATCTCGTCGGCGTTCCGCACCGTCGCGAGGCGGTGCGCGATGACGAGCGC
>JBAIWX010000027.1:0-3389 GCA_037916975.1 Gemmatimonadales bacterium | reverse complement strand
GGGTGTACGCGTAGTTGGCATACAGGAGGTGCCCCGGGCCGAACCCGTACGTCGCCTGCAGCTCGACGCCCTCCCGGCGCGTCTTCGCGAGGTTGCCGAAGTAGCCGTCGATCGTGGAACCCGTCGGCGCGTTGGCGTCCTGGTAGGGGAAGAGGAAGATGTCGTTCTTCACCGCGGTCCGGTACGCCGACGCCGAGACGTTCACCCCGTGCCCGCGGTAGCGGAGCCCCGCCTCGATGGTCGTCGCCACCACGGGCTCGAGCGGCGGGTCGTCGCCGAGGGCGAAGGGGAGCGGGCACGGCTCGGTCGGGTCGGAGCAGGCGAGCTCGATCACCGACGGCGCGCGGAACGCGGTGCCCACCGAGCCGAAGAGCGAGACGCCCCGCCCGGCGTCCACGTCCACGCCGAAGCGCGGGTTGACGCGGGTGAAGCTGTTGGTGGTGTCCTTGGTGGGGTCGAGCCGGTTCCGGTACGGTGCCCGCACGTAGTCGAGGCGGCCGCCACCCGAGAAGGTCACCCGGCCCACCGCGAGGTCGGCGAGCGCGAACCCCGCCACGTCCCAGATCGGGCTCTCGACGAGCGTCGTCTGCTCCCGCGTGCCGCCGAACTTGGTCGAGTCGGCGAAGAGGCTGATCCGGTTCCAGCTCGCGGAGCCGTCGGCGCCGAAGCGGAGGCCCAGGGGGAGCGCGCCGACGGTGGTGGCGAGGCGGTAGTCCACGGTGCCACCCACCACGCGGCTCCGCGTCCTGCCGAACGCGTCGGGGTCCGCCGCCTGGTTCACGTTGAAGCGCTCGGCGTTGGTGCCGCGCGCGTACGCGTTGAACGACCCGCGCCCGCTGCCCAGCTGCCGGTACCCGAGCACCGCGAGCTGGACGCTGTTGAGGTCCTCGTAGTCGCCGGTGGTGAGGTTCGAGTCGGGCTTGACCAGGAAGACCGACTCGGGGAGCGACCCGGCGGTCCGCACCCGCGAGTGCGCGCCGAACGCCTGCAGGCGGATGCCGGAGCGCTCGCCCGACCGGCCGAGGTTGACGAAGGCGTTGTACTGCTCGCCGCCGGTCTGCTGGCGCCACCCGTCCTCGCGGTTGTAGCCGCTCCCGACGTAGTAGTCGAGGCCGTTCTTCGCGCGGCCGCCGACCGACCCCTCGAGGCTCGCCGAGCCGAAGCTCCCGCCCGCCGCCTCGACCTCGCCGCTCAGCGGGCCCTCGCCGCGGCTGGTGACGAGGTTGATCGCCCCGCCGAGTGCGTTCCGGCCGAGGAGGGAGCCGTTGCCGGAGAGGATCTCGACCCGCTTCACATGCTCGATCGGCAGCAGGTCGAAGTTCACCTGCGCGGCCTCCGGTTCGTTCTGGCGGACGCCGTCGAGGAAGACGGCGACGCCCTGCGGCAGCCCGACGACGGGTGACGCGAAGAAGCCGCGGGTCTGGATGTTGAGCTTGTAGGGGGAGCCCAAGTCGTCGTAGCTCGAGAAGCCGGCGACCTGGTCGAGGACGTCGGAGAGGATGCGCGGTTCGGCGGCGTCCACCTGGGCACCGGTGAGCTCGGTGATCCGCGCGGGAATCCCGGAGCCGATCTTCGGGCCCGCGACGGGGCGGATGCTGCCCACCACTTCGATCGGCGGCAGGGAGATGACGGAATCGCGCCTGGCCTTCGTGGTATCGGTCTGCTGCGCGGCGGCCGGCAGCACGCTCGCGAGCGCCAGCAGGAGGCCGGCGCCGGGGGCGCGGACGGTCAGGATCATATGGTGGAGTGTAGTTCGGAAGTCGGGTTGATCGGTCCGTCTGGACGGGGAAGGATACCTACCTGGGTGTCACCACGGTGCCGGCCGCGCGCGGCGCGGCGAGCGTGGCGCCGACGGGCGTCACCGCGCTCCCACCGGGGCCGTCGAGATGGGCGCCGGCCGGCGTCACGGTGACCCCGGCGGCGCCGGGCTGCGGCCGCGCGTCGGCGACCGCGCCGGCGGCGGGGAGCGGCTGCGCCCCCGCGACCGGTGGAACGGGCGGCTGCTCGAAGAGCGCCGCGAGGACGATGTGCCCGTGCGCGCCGAGGACGAGCACGCCGTCGTCGTCCACGCCCTGCCCGTCGAGGTCGGCGCAGCAGGTCGTGAACGGCGCCAAGCGCTCGCGGAGCGCCGCCGGGAGCGAGAGCGTCCCGCGGCGCGAGAACCGTACGGTGTCGGCGAGGGAGTAGTCGCCGGAGTGGTCCCGGTCCTCGTAGATCTCGAGGCTCAGGAGCCGGTCTCCCACCCGGTGGACGAGAACGCCGTCGTCGGCCTTGCCGCCGCCGTCGAGGTCGCGGCAGCAGCTGTCCACCAATGCGGCGCGGTGCGGCGCCGGCTGCGGCCGCGCCCGGACCCAGATCGCCGCGCCCGCGAGCGCGGCAGTGATCGCGAGCCCGCCGGCCACGAGGCCGCCGCGCCCGCGCAGGAAGCGCCGGGGACGAGAGTCACCCTTCGGAGGTTCGCCCCGGCGTGCCCGACCCGAAAGTTCCGGACCGAGCGATTCCCTCGGACTGAAGCGCACGTCCGCGAGCGCCCGCCCCACCTCGGCGAGCTCGGGCGGCAGGGGCTCGCCCCGCCGTGCGCGCAGCCAGTCCCGCATCATGCGAGCCGCTCCCGCAGGCGCCGGAGCGCCCGCCAGAGCCGCGTCCGCACCGTCCCCGCGCGGAGCCCCAGCACCTCGCCGATCTCGGCGAGGGAGAGCCCGCTGCCGTAATGGAGGCCGACGATCTCCCGGTCCGCGGGGGCGAGTTCCGCCACCGCGGCGAGGAGCCGGCCCGCCTGCTCCTCCTGCAGCAGCCGCTCCTCCGGCGACGGGCCGTCGAGCGCCAGGTCGCGGAGGGCGTTGAGCGCCACGTGCTGCCGCACCCGCGCCGCCCGGGCGCGGTCCCGCAGCACGTTCTGCGCGATCCGGAAGAGCCAGGTGCGGGCGGCCGCCCGCGCGGGATCGAAACGAGCCGCCGCCTTCACCGCCCGGAGAAACGTCTCGGCGGTGAGGTCCTCCGCCTCGTCGGCGGAGTCGGCGTGGAATCGGAGGTAGCCGTAGAGCGCCTCGCCGTGGTCGGCGTACCAGGCCGCCACCAGCAGCTCCGCGTCCCCGGCACGGATGCCGGGGTTCGCGCCGGAGGGCGCGAGGGCGGAATCGGGCGAACGGTCCATCGAGCTCGGGGCGAGGGGTCGGGATCGGGCGGGGAAGCCGGCCCGATGACATACATACGGACCAACGAGGGAAACGTCACACCCGGGCCCGGCGCCGGCCAGCCGGGGGGCGTCGCCGGCGACGGCGGGTCGGCGCGCAGGCCCGCGAACGCCTCCCGTCGGCCCGAACGCGCCCCCGGTCCGCCGGGCCCGAAACGCCGACGGGCGGCCGGACCCCCCCGCCCCGCCCCCCCGT
>JBAIWX010000026.1:0-41925 GCA_037916975.1 Gemmatimonadales bacterium | reverse complement strand
TCCCCTCGGGACGACCCGCCGCGCCGCGCTTCGGGCCCGGACGCCGGGAGGCGCCGCGGGCGGGAGCTACTTGTGGCGGTACGTCACCCGGCCGCGGGTGAGGTCGTAGGGCGAGAGGACGACGGTGACGCGGTCTCCCTCGAGGACGCGGATCTTGAACTTGCTCATCTTCCCCGCCGCGTACGCGAGGATCTCGTGGCCGTTGTCGAGCAGGACGCGGTAGTTCCGGTCCGGCAGGACCTCGGTCACGACGCCCTCCATTTCGATGCCCTCTTCCTTCGCCATCCAGTCTCCCTCGATGTGTTGGGTGGCCGGCCCCGGCCGGGGCCAACCGATTGCGGCGTGAAAACTTGGCCTTTGCGGGCCCGGGGCGCAATGGCCCCGCCCCGGGTCAGCCCACCCGGGGGAGTTCCGCCCGCAGGCGGGCCATCTGCTCCTCCACCAGCGCCACCAGTTCGGCCACCGTCGCCGAGTCGAACGCGAGCCGCGCCCCCGCGGCGGCGTAGATCTCGGGGAGCGGGCGGGTGGCCCCGAGGGCCAGCGCCTCCCGGTAGCGCCGCACCGCCCCCGCCGGGTCACGCAGGCTGTTCCGCCACACCTGCAGGGCCCCGAGCTGCGCGATGCCGTACTCGATGTAGTAGAACGGGTAGAGGAAGATGTGGAGCTGCCGGTACCAGCGCGCGATGCGCTCGGCGTCGAGGCCGCCCCAGTCGATGCCCCGCTCGAAGCGCGACCGGATCGCGAGCCACGCCCGGTCGCGCGCGTCGGCGTCGCCCCCCGCCGGGTCGGTGTAGATCCAGTGCTGGAAGGCGTCCACCGACGCCACGTGGGCGAGCGTGATGATCACGTCCTCGAGGTGCTCGAGCCGCGCCTCGCGCAGGTCGGCCGGGTCGAGGAACCCCGCGGGCCGGGCGAGGTGCGGTGCGGCGAGCAGCTCCATGGACATCGAGGCGAGCTCGCAGGCCTCCGAGCCCGGGTGCCGCTGCCAGAGGTACGGGTGGTGGTGCGCGGCGAAGGCGTGGAAGGCGTGGCCCGCCTCGTGGAGCAGCGTGTTGACGTCGTCGTAGAGCCCCACCGCGTTCATGAAGATGAACGGCCGCCCGCTGAAGTGGAGGGTGTCGCAGTAGCCCCCCGGTGCCTTCCCCTCGCGGCTGTCGAGGTCGAGCAGCCCCTCGTCCACCATCACGCCGAACTCCCGCCCCAGTGCGGGATCGAGCCGCTCGAACACCGGGCGCGACCAGGCGGCGAGCTCGGAGCCGGTGCGGAACGGCCGGAGCGGCGCCGCCCGGTAGAGGTCCACCGTGGTGTCCCAGGGCCGCAGCGCGGCGAGGCCCAGCCGCTCGCGGCGGTGCGCCATCAGGCGGCCGAAGGCCGGGAGCACCGCCTCCTCCACCGCGGCATGGAAGCGCTCGCAGTCGGCGGGGGTGTAGTCGAAGCGGAACTTGGCCTTGAAGGTGTAGTCCCGGAAGTTGGCGAAGCCGGCGTTCGCGGCCATCCGCTGGCGGAGGGCGTGCATCCGGTCGAAGAGCGGTGCGAGTTCCGCGCGCGCGTCGACGTAGGGTGCCACCGAGCGACGCCACGCGGCCTCGCGGACCGCGCGGTCGGGGCTCTTGAGGTGCGGCGCGAGCTGCGGGAGGGGGACGCGCTTCCCCTCCCACTCGGCGGTCATCCCGCCCGTGGCCTTCTGGTAGCGGGTGCCGAGTTCCTCGAGTTCCGTCGCGATCGGCACGTTCGCCTCGCGGAAGATCTCGATGCTCGTGCGGAAGCGCTCGATCGTGGTGGCCAGCTCGGGCGTGGACCAGCCCAGCGCGACGAGGCGCTTCTGCAGCGCCACGCTCCGCTCGTCGGCGCGCGGGAGGATCTCGGCCGAGAACCGCAGGTGGGCCGCCTCCGCCTCGGTGTCGCGCGTGTCCACGGTGTAGCGGATCATGGCGCGGGAGGCCGCCTCGGTGACGAGCTCCTCGAGGCGCGACCAGTCGGCCAGCCACGCGGGGACGCTCGCGGCGTCGAGGGGGCGCGCCTCCAGCTCGTCGTAGTGCGGGGCGATGTCGTCCCACGACGCGCGCGCGAACTGCTCGGGCGACTCGGGCAGGGTCAGGGGCACGGCGACTCCACGGGTGAGGTGCCCGGGCCGGGGGCGCGCCTCACGGGGCGCGCCCGGCCTCCGCCCGGGCATGACGATGGTACATCCACGCGAGGGCGAGCGACACCACCCCGAGGATGAGCACGGACCCGACGCGATAGAGCGCGTCGAGCGAGGAGAGGTCGCTCACGAGGACCTTGGCGACCGCGACGGCGGCCACCGCGAGCCCCGCCTTGCGGAGCCCGGGGAGCGCCCGGCGGAAGCCGGCGAGGACGAGCGCCGCCGCGAAGGCGATCCACCACGCGCTGATCGAGAGGCCGCTCGCGAGCCGCGCCGCCTCCGGCGAGGCGAGCCGCTGCGGGAAGAGCCGGTCGAACTCGAGCGTCACGCCGAGGAACAGGACCGTGAGCGCGAGCGCGAGGTAGAGCGCCGTGAAGCGCGCGCGGGGGCCGCGAAGGCCGTCGTCGGGACGCGCAAGCCACGCGAGCGCCACGCCGCCCGCCACCGCCCCCCACATCGCGAGGGCGGGCGCCCCGGTGAAGGCGGGCGCCTCACCGCGCTCGAGGGGGACCGCGGCGGCGAGGCGCGCCAGCGTCGCGACGTAGGTGGCGAGCGCGAACCACGCCGCGTCCGCGCGCGCCCGGAACCGGGCCCCCGCCGCCCACACGATCGCGAGCGCGGTCGTGGCCCAGGTCGCCGACGAACCGTCCCAGGCGTCCCACGCCGCCCAGCCGAGCGCCGCGGCACCCACGAGCGCGAAGGCGGGACGCTCCGCCCGCCAGCCGGCGGCCAGGTACGGCAGCGCCACGGCCAGCGCCACGAGCCCCGGCCGCGCGTCGAACCAGGCCGGCGCCTGCTCGTGCAGCGCCCACGCGAGCAGGAGCGGGGTCGCCAGGAAGTAGAGCCATTCCCCGAGGCTCCACCCGCCCCAGCCCCGCGCGCGCCACGCCGCGGCCGGCCGGTCCTCGCGGAAGCCGAAGCGCCAGACCGGCGCGGCGAGCGCGAGCCCGGCGGCGAGCAGCGGCCAGTGCGCCGGCGCGCGGCTCCCGCCGGCCGCGACGATCCCCCACCCGCTCCAGAACGAGAAGAAGCGCGTCTCGAACCAGCGCTGCCGCAGGCCGAGCGCGAGGCCGCCGGCGCCGAGCAGGATGCCGTAGCCCAGCGCGACCGCCCACTGCGCGCGCGGCGCCGCGCCGACGCCCAGGAGGGCGAGGCCCGCGGCGAGGAGGAGCGCGGTGAACCGCCAGCGGCCCCGTGCGGCGACGAGCCCGAAGCCCGCCCCCATCGAGGCGAGGTAGAGGAGCAGGGCCGTCGCGTTGGCCTGGTCCCGCCCGAGGAGCACCGGAGCCACGAGCGCGCCCGCGACCGCCGTGGCGCCGAGTGCCTGCGTGCCGAGCGCGAGCGCGAGCGCCGCGAGGCAGGCCGACACGAGCGCCAGCCCGGCGATGCCGGTGGGCGGCGGAAGGAAGTGATAGAGCCGCGTCGCCGCCCAGACGGCGAGGTACACCATCCCGGCGCCGCAGCCCACGAGCGCCGCGCCGTACGTGCGGTAGCGCGCCACCAGCCGCCAGCCGAGGCCGCCGGTCACGGCCCCCGCGACGACGCCGCCCACGCACCGCACGAGCGGCGAGATCCAGCCGCGCTCGAAGGAGAGCTTGAGGAGGTAGCCCGCGGCGAGGAGCAGCGCGAGCACGCCGACCGCGAGGAGGCCCCGCTGGCCGAGCCAGGCCTCGGCGTCGGCACCGGCGGGGGCACGCCACGCCGGCCGGTCGGTCCAGGGCGTCCAGGCGGGGGCACCGGCGGGCGCGGCCGCCGGCGTTCCCTCGGGTGCGGGGGCGACCGGCTCGGCGGCGGGTACCGGGGACGTTGGTACCCGCTCCGCCTCGCGTTCGGCGGGGGGCGCGGGCGCGTCGGGAGAGGCGGTCCCCTCGCGCGCGAGGCGCCGCACGAGGCCCTCGAGCACGGCGACCCGCTGTTCGAGCCGCGCCAGCCGCTCGTCGTCGCTCACGTCACCCCCATCGGCATCGGACGGGCATCCTTCGGGCAGGGTGGGCGCCCCGCGCGGGGCGCCCGCTTCCGGTAGGCTAGCGGCCGGGACGCGATGCCGTCAACGCGCGCCGCCCGGTGCATCGGGCGCCGGGCGCGCGGTGGCGGCCACCCGCGCGCGCCGCGGCGGCGTCACCGGGACCCGGAACGCCAGCAGCGAGACCACGCCGACGATCCCGGCGGCGAGGAGGAACGGGAGCCAGGCGTGCAACTGGAACGCCGCCGTCGCCATGAGCGGCGCCGCCACGCGCGCGATCCCGGCGAAGGTCTGCGCGACGCCCATCACGGTGCCCGTCTCCCCGGGGTCGGCGGCGCCGGACATGAGCGACGTGGTGGCCGGGAAGAGGAGCGCCGTGCCGATCGGCACGAACGGCATCACGAGGAGCAGGACCGGCACGTTGGGCGCGAGGGGATACAGGAGCAGGCCCACGATGAGGGTGAGCGTGCCGAGGCGCATCGCCCAGGTCTCGCCGGTGCGGTCCACGATCGGCCCGAGGAGGAGCGAGCGCATCACGACCGAGAGGCCCCCGATGTAGAGGAAGAAGGGCCCGATCGTCGTCGCGGTGATGCCGAAGACGGCGCCCAGGTAGAGGGCGAGCACCGACGTGAGCGACGAGAACGCGAGCATCCCCACGGCGTAGATCCACACGAGCCGGGGCACCGGCGCGGTCGGGTGGCTGAGGACGTGCCAGGCCGGCTGCCAGAGCGGGCGGCGGGCGGCGCGGGGGCGCGACGGGTCGTGGGGACGGGACTCGGGGAGCCAGCGCCACGCGAACAGGGCGTTCAGGACGCAGAGCCCCGCCGCCACGAAGCCGGGCGCGGAGCGGCCCCAGTGCGCCGCGGCGGAGCCGAGCACCGGGCCCAGCATCACGCCGAAGGAGGTGGCCGCCGAGAGCCAGCCGAGGGCGCGCGCGCGGCTCGAGGGCGCGATCGTGTCCGCCACGTAGGCCTGCGCCACGCCGGTCGTGCCGCCCCCCGCCCCCTGGATGAGCCGCGAGAGGAAGAGAAGCCAGAGGGAGTGGGCGAGGCCGAAGACCACGTACGCCGCCGCCGAGCCCAGCAGCCCCACGAGGAGGGCCGGCCGGCGCCCGTAGTGGTCCGAGAGGCGGCCCCAGACCGGGGCGGAGAGGATCTGCGCCGCGCTGAAGGCCGCGGTGATGAGCCCGACCTCGAACGCGCTCGCCTTGAGGTCGAGCGCGTAGAACGGCAGGATCGGGAGCACGATCGCGAAGCCGATCATGTCCACGGCGCTCGTCGCGATGAGCACCGAGAGCCGCCGCAGCTCGTCCCGCACCTCGGGCGACGGGCCGCTCATCGCGCCTCCTCGCGCTCGGCGCTGAGCAGGAAGACCAGCGCGCTCACCGCCATGAGGACCACGCCGTACGCCGCCGCGACGCCGACGTCGGCCTGGCGCAGGCTCCCGAGGATCTCGAGCGCGATGGGCCGCGTGTCCCACGTGTAGAGGATGATGGACGTCACGAAGTCCCCGAAGGCGGTGACGAACGCGAGCGTGCCGCCCGCCACGAGCGCCGGGCGGAGGAGCGGGAGGAGCACGCGGCGCGCGGTGCGGAGGCGGCCGGCGCCGAGGGTGGCGGCGGCCTCCTCGTAGGCGGGGTCGAGCTGGCGGAAGCCGCCCAGCAGGGCCCGGCCGGCGAGCGGGAGGTCCCGGATCAGGTACGCCAGGGGCAGTACGAGCGGCGTCCCCACCAGGATCCAGCGGCCCGCGAGCGGCTGGCGGACGCTGAAGGCGGTCGCGAGGCCGATGGCGAAGACGGTGCCCGGGACCGCCCACGGGACGCTGAGGAGCGCCTCGATCAGCCCCGCCACGCGCACCCGGCGCCGCACCACCAGCACCCCCGCCGCCGCGGCCACGAGCACCGCCGCGCCGGTCGCCACGAGCGCCATCCAGAGGCTCGTCACGAGCGGGCGGAGGCGCACCGGGTCGGCGACCAGGGTCAGGTAGTTGCGCAGCGTGTACGCCGGCGGGAGCGCCTCGGTCGTCCACGTCCCGACCGGCACGAACGAGACGAGGAGCAGCGTCGCGTGCGGGAGGAGGAGGAAGAGCGCGAGGAGCCACGCCGCCGCCGCGACCGCGCGCCGCGCCCCCGGCGCGAGCGTGCGGCGCGCGAGGGGCGCCGCGCCCTTCCGGCCGCCGACCGCGGTCCGGCGGTCGAGGCGCCGCACGAGGAGGAGCGCGGCGAGCGCCACCAGCGCGAGGGCGATCGTCTCGACCATCGCCAGGGCGTCGTCGCCGTTGAGGCGGGTGCTCACGACCTGCGTCGTCATCACGCGCGTCCCGCCGCCGAAGATGTACGGCGCGCTGAACGAGGCGAGCGAGGTGAGGAAGACGAGGAGCGCCGCCCCGCCGAGCGCCGGCGCGAGGAGGGGCAGCGTCACCTGCCGGAGGGTGCGCCACCGCCCCGCGCCCAGGCTCTGCGCGGCCTCGTACACCGAGCGGTCGATCCCGGCGAGGGCCGCGCGCGTGAAGAGGTAGAAGTACACGTAGAAGCTGTAGGCGTGCACGGCGAGGATCGCCGGCGCGCCCTGGAGCCGCCACGGCGGGTCGGTCGTGCCGCGGAGCCACATGACGAGGTGCGCGGCGAACCCGCTCTCGCCCCACAGGAAGAGGAAGGCGACGACGCCGACGAGCGGCGGCAGCACCGCCGGCAGCGCCACCACCTGCGCGAGCAGCCGGCGCCCCGGGAACTCGACCCGGCCGAAGAGGAACGCGAGCGGCACGCCGACGAGCGCGCTCAGCCCGACCGAGGCGAGCGAGATCCAGACGCTCCCCCAGAGCGCCCCCCACTCGTTGCGGCGGCCGAGGAAGGCGCCCACCCAGCGGAGCGTCCACCCCGCGTGGTCCCGGAGCCCGTCCGCCCCCACGAGGAGGAGCGGATAGGCGACGAGCCAGAGCAGGAACGCCGCGAGGGCGATGCCCGCGAGCTGCGCGCCCCGCGCCCGCGTCACGAGGCCTCCGCCGCGAAGAGGTGGAGGCCCCCCTGCCCCCGCCGGCTCGGCAGGACGCTGACCGGGTCGCCCACGCCCGCCGCGCCGGGCGGGCCCGCGACCTCGACGGCGTCGCCGGTCGCGAGGGTGACGGCGTAGAGCGAGGTCGCGCCGGTGAAGCGGCACGCCGTGATGCGGCCCGGTGCACCGCCCTCCGCGGGCGCGGCGAGGCGCACCGCCTCCGGCCGCACCCAGAGCGCCGCCGCGCCGGCCGGCCGGTCGGTCCCGGTGGCGCCGGGCGGGAGGGTCCAGAGCGCGCCCGCCACGCGCACGCGCACGACCCCCGTCGCCCCGCGCTCGACGACGCAGGAAAGCCGGCTCGCGCGGCCGATGAAGCCGGCGACGAAGGGCGAGGCCGGCGCGGCGTAGAGCGCCTCGGGGGTGCCGAGCTGCTCGAGGCGCCCGGCGCGGAGCAGCGCGACGCGGTCGCCGAGCTCGAAGGCCTCGTCCTGCTCGTGCGTCACGAGCACCGTCGTGATCCCGGTGCGCCGGATGAGCTCGCCGAGCTCGCGGCGCGTGCGCTCGCGGAGCGCGGGGTCGAGGTTGGAGAGCGGCTCGTCGAGGAGGAGGATGCTCGGCTCGGGCGCGAGCGCGCGCGCGAGCGCGACGCGCTGCTGCTGGCCGCCGGAGAGCTGGTTCACCTGCCGCGGCTCGTACCCCGCGAGGTCCACGCGCGCGAGCGCGTCGCGCACGCGGCGGCGGAGCTCGTCCCCCGCCACCCCCTGCGACTCGAGCCCGAACGCGACGTTGCCCCCCACGTCGAGGTGCGGGAAGAGGGCGTAGTGCTGGAACACCATCCCGATCCGCCGGCGGGCCGGCGCGAGCGGCGTCACGTCCACGCCGTCCACGAGCACGCGCCCGCGGTCGGGCGTCTCGAACCCGGCGAGGAGGCGGAGCGTGGTCGTCTTCCCGCTCCCGCTCGGACCCAGGAGGGCGAGCACCTCGCCCCGGCCCAGCGCGAGCGAGAGGCCGTCCACGCCGGCGTGGCCGTCGAAGCGCCGCACGAGCCCCTCGAGGCGCAGGAAGCCCTCGCGCGCCGAGCCGCTCACCGTGCCCCCGCCGCGCGGCGGCCGCTGCCGCGGACGTGCTGGTCCCAGTACGCCATCCAGCGGTTCCCCTCCCGGGCGAGGAGCGCCCAGTCCATCGGCGTCACCACCATCTCGCGTTCCACCTGGGCCACCCACGGCGGCACCGAGTCGGCGGGGAGGTCCTGCCGGACGGGCAGGCGGAAGACCTGCCGGGCGCAGAGGAGCTGCGCCTCGACGCTCCCCACGAAGTCGATGAACGCCCGCGCGGCCGCCGGGTGCCGCGCACCGCGGACGAGGCCGATCGCATCGTCGATCACGACCGTGCCGCTCCGCGGGAAGGTGTACCCGAAGGGGAGGCCCTTCGCGCGGCTGATCAGGATGTCGGGCAGGTCCCAGAGCGTCACCGTCCCCTCCTGCCGCGCGAGCTTCTCGTCGAGCACCGCCGGGTTGAGCGTGTAGGCGCGCGTCTGCGCGTCGAGCCGGCGGAGCCAGGCCATGCCCTGGGCCGTGTCGCCGGTGGCGGCGAGGCTGCGCTGGAGCACGAGCCCCCAGATGGCGCGCATCGTCCCGCTCGCCATCGGGTCCCGGATGAGCACCTGGTCGTGCCACCGGGGCGCGAGGACGTCGTCCCAGTCGCGCGGCGCCTCGCTGTCCGGCACGGCGCGCACGTTGTACGCGATCACCGCCGGCGTGCGGTACACCGGCCAGTAGCGGTCCGCCGGCCCCGCCGCCGACGCCGGCACCGCCCCCGCCCAGACGGGACGGTAGGGCGCCAGCAGGGAGTCGCGGAGGCCGCGCTCGAAGATGGTCGTGGGCCCGCCGAACCAGACGTCCGCCTGCGGGTTCACCCGCTCGAAGCGGAGCCGGTCGAGGATCTCCTGGCTCCCCATGTCGAGCCAGCGCACGTCCACGTCCGGGTGCTCCCGCTCGAACGCCCGCTCGAGGAGCACCAGCTGGTCGCGCCCGTGGGGCGAGTAGACGTAGACGGGGATGCGCGGATCCCGCGCGCAGCCGGACAGCGCCGCCGCGAGCACCGCCCCGCGCACGGCGCGCCCGAGGCGGCGCGCGGCCCCGCGCTCCCCTGCCCGGCGGCGCGTCACCGGCGCGGCGCGAGCGCGAGGAGGTTCGCGAAGAGCCGGAAGGCGCCCGGCACGCCGGCGGGGAGCTGGCGGAAGAAGGCGAGCCCCGTGTACGCGTAGCGGCCGCGGCCCACGCCCGCCACGAGGAGGCCGCCCTCGAGCGGCGCCTCGCCGGGGTCGTGGAGCTCGAGCGCCGTGCGCCAGTGCGGGTCCCACGCGCGCGCGAAGTAGAGGCCGCGCTCCTGCACCCAGCCGTCCCAGTCGGCGGGCCCGAGGCGGTTGGGGCGCGTCACCACCGGGTCGCCCGGGTGGAGCACCGTCACCGGCGCCGTCTCGTCGGTGACGCGGTCGTGCCCGCCGAGGAGCGCCGTCCCGAAGGGCGCGTTCGGGGCCGCGCGCGAGGTCACGACGTTGGCCTCGCTCCCCGGCAGGCGGCTCGCGATGAAGAGCGGGTACGGCGCGAAGCCGCCGGTGAAGTAGCCGTACTGCTGGTACTGCACGAGGAGGAACCCGCCGCGGCGGACGTACGCGAGGAGCCGCGCGTTCCACTCGGCGAGCGCGGGCTCGGTCTCCCAGGCGCGCGGGCCGACGACGATCGCCGCGTAGCGGTCGAGGTCTCCCGTGGCGATGGCGGCCCCGTCGAGGAGCTCGACCGGGAGCCCGGCGTCGGCGAGCGCCTCGGGGACGCGATCCGCCGCGCCGCGCACGTACCCGACGCGCCCGAGCGCCGGCCACGTGAGGGCGAGCACCCGGACCGGCGCCGTCGCCGGCGCCGTCACGGTGACCGGCCGCACGTGCGGGTAGGCGATGGTCACCTGGCCCGCATCGAAGCGGCGCCCGTCGTCGAGCTCCGCCACCGCGCGGACCGTGCCCGCGGCGCCCGCGCCGGGCGTCACCACGATCCGGAACGACGCCTCCTCGCCCGGCCCGGCGAGCGTGAACGGCTGCGCCGGCCCCGCGCGCCACCCGTCGGGCACCAGCAGCCGCACGCGCCCGCGCGCGGTGTCCGTCGCGGCGTGCCGCAGCGTGACCGTGAAGCGATGCCGGGCTCCCGGGGCGGCGCGCCACGCGGCCGCCTGGGGGTCGAGCCGCACGCCGACCGGCGGCGCCACGACGAGCGGCTCGCGCACCTCGCCGCGCGCCTGGTCGCTGTAGCGCCACGCCACCTCGCGCGCCGCGGCCACGGGCGCCCCCGTGCCGCGCACGACGAAGCGCGCGCGCACCGGAGGCGGCGCGGCGGGGAGGCCGCGGAGCCCGGCGGGGACCTCGCCCCAGTCGTACATCGCGCCCCGGAGCGGCACCCGCAGGTAGTACGGCGTGCTCGGCGCCGCGGACGGGGCGACGCGGAGGAGCCAGCGCCGCTCGACGCGGGCGCCCGGTGCCACGCGCAGCGCCGGGGCGGCCCCGCCCTCGAGCGTGCCCAGGCCGGCGTCGAGCTCCGGTGCAAGGTCCACCTCGACCGGCGCTTCCGAGGCGTTGTACGCCGCCAGCGTGAGCGTGACCGTGTCGCCCTGCGCGACCGTGCCCCGCGCCGTCCACGCATCGAGCAGCACCCCCGACGCTGCCAGGCGCGCCCGGTCGAGCGCCGCGAGCTGGTCCGCGAGCTCAGGCGGGAGCGCCGCGCGCGCGTCCGGGGCGTCCTGCGGGAGCGCCGCGGCGCGAAACGCGGCGTCGGCCTCGGCGAGCTGCGCGGAGAGCCGCGCGGGCGGCACCTCGCCGCGCTGCACGGCGGCCACCAGCGCGGCATACTTCGCGAAGGCGTCGCCCCTGCCCGTCGGCGCGCCCGGCACCGCGGCCAGCGTGGTGTCCACGCCGTCCCAGAGCCCGCCACCCGCGCCGGTCCGGTCCTCGACGAGCGCGAGCCGCACCGCCGAGGGGCCGAGCCCCTGGAGCTGCCCCATGTCCTGCGAGCGGTGGAGGCTGCGGCTCGCCATGGCGAGCTGGTGGTAGGTGCGGCCCGCCGCGCGGTCCACGCGCCCGCCGTCGAGCACGAGGGTGGTGGCCGCCGAGTCGAAGCGCGCGCTCCGGTAGAGCCGGGCCGCGGTCCACGGCGCCAGCCCCTCGTCGCGCGCGAGCTCGGGGAACGCCGCGGGATCGCCCGCCACGCGGAACGCCTCCCGCGCGAGCACCCCCGCCGCCTGGTGCTGGCCGTGCCCGTCCCGTGGCGTGCCCGAGAAGACGGCGACGATCACCTGCGGCCGGAAGCGCCGGACGATGCGCACGACGTCCTTGAGCAGCGAGTCGTGCGGCCAGTGCGCCCAGGTGTCGTCCTGCGTCTTGCTGAAGCCGAAGTCGAAGGCGCGCGTGAAGTACTGCCGGGCGCCGTCGAGTCGCCGCGCCGCCTGCAGCTCCTCCGTCCGCAGCACCCCGAGCGCGGTGCCGAGCTCGGCCCCGATGAGGTTCTGGCCGCCCTCGCCACGGTTGAGCGCCAGGTAGGCCGCCTCCGCCCCCTCCCCGCGCGCGAGGAGGGTCAGGAGCTCGGTGTCCTCGTCGTCGGGATGCGCGCCGACCAGCAGCACGCGCTTGTAGTGGCCGAGCCGCTGGACCGCCTGCGCGAGCGTGAGGGCACCCCCCGTCCCTGCCGGCTCGAGCTGCGCGGCGAGCGGGGTGGCGAGGACGCAGGCGAGGACGAGGGCAGCGAGGCGGGACGGGACGCGCAGGAAGCACTCCGGGGTCGAACGGTGCCCTAAGCTACACGGGCGCCCCCCCGCTGGGAGGGGCGCCCGTCGGGGGCCCGGGGCGACCGTCAGCGCGGCGGCGCGCTGCGCACCGGCTCCGGCACGCCGCGTGGCGCGCCGGGCTCGGAGCGCTCGAGGCGCAGGTGCGGCACCGCCGCAGCGGGGCGCGCCCCTCGGCGGCGCTCCAGCAGGAGCGCCCCACCGAAGCAGAGCACGCCGAACGCCAGCGCCGCCTGCGCCGCGTCCGGCCAGAGCCCCTCGAGCAGCAGGAGCATGCCGGCGGCGGCGAACACCGTGCCCAGGCCACGCAGGACCTCGTTCCGGTTCCGCCAGCCGAACTGCCGGCCGGAGAGCACCGCGCCGGTGAGGCCGAGGATACCGAGGACGAGGATGGCGTACCACGCGACGAGCCAGAATCGGAGGGCCGGAACCATCGTCACCGCCGTGGGCGAAGCCGGATCCATGCTGCCTTCCCTGCCGGCGTCTCGCGGGGGAGCGGATGCCGGTTGCATGAAGTCAACGTGAACGACCCCTGCGGCGTCAAGGCACGGCCGGCCCCGGGAGTTCCCGGTCACCCCGCCCGGCACCGCGCGCACGGGCACTCGGCGCGCAGGCGCTCGAAGGTGTAGATGCCCGTCCCGTGGCCGTCGGACCACGCCACGCGCAGCCCGTAGCTCCCGACCAGCGCGACCGAGAGCGGGCGCACGTCGGCCGGCACGGTCGCCGGATCGAGGATCGGCCGGCCCGACATCTCGTCCACGCAGGCAGCGCAGGGACAGGCGAGGCGGAGGGCCCGCGCCGGGTAGAGCGCCTCGTGGCCCGCCTGGTCCCACTCGAGCAGGAGCCCGTCCTCGCGCCGCGTGATGCGGTACGGCAGCACCGGTGCCTTCATGAATTCCTCCCGATTCCTCCCGCGGCCCGTGCCTCCGCACCGGCCGGCGTGATCGCTTATCTTGCGGGTCCGAACCCCGTCCCCTGACCCCTCACGCCCCGCATCCCGATGACCTCCGGCACCCCGAACCCCTTCGGCTCCCGCGGCACCCTCGAGGTCGGCGGCCAGCGCGCCGTCGTCTATCGCCTCCCCGAGCTCGCCCGGCAGGGCCTCGGCCCGCTCGAGCGGCTCCCCTTCTCGATCCGCGTCCTGCTCGAGAACGCCCTCCGCTTCGCGGGCCGCGGCGTCGTGACCGAGCAGCACGTCCGCGAGATCGCGGCGTGGCAGCCGAAGGACCCGGCGCGCGGCGAGATCCCCTTCATGCCGGCCCGCGTGGTGCTGCAGGACTTCACCGGCGTGCCGTGCGTCGTGGACCTCGCCGCGATGCGCGACGCGATGGCGCGCATGGGCGGCGACCCGCAGAAGATCAACCCCGTCGTCCCCTGCGACCTCGTCATCGACCACTCGGTGCAGGTGGACTACTTCGGGAGCCCCGAGGCCTACGAGCGGAACGTCGCCCTCGAGTACGAGCGGAACCGCGAGCGCTACCAGCTCCTCAAGTTCGCCCAGCGCGCCTTCCGGAACTTCCGCGCCGTGCCGCCGGGCACCGGCATCGTCCACCAGGTGAACCTCGAGCACCTCTCGCCCGCGGTCCAGCTGCGCGAGCAGCACGGGGAGCTCACCGCCTACCCGGACACCTGCGTCGGCACCGACTCGCACACGACGATGATCAACGGCCTCGGCGTCATGGGCTGGGGCGTCGGCGGCATCGAGGCCGAGGCGGTCATGCTCGGCCAGCCCTACTTCATGCTGATCCCCGACGTGATCGGCGTGAAGCTTACCGGGACGCTCCCCCTCGGCACCACCGCCACCGACCTCGTGCTGACGGTGACGCAGATGCTGCGCAAGCGCGGCGTGGTGGACAAGTTCGTCGAGTTCTACGGCCCCGGCCTCTCCTCGCTCTCGCTGGCCGACCGCGCGACGATCGCGAACATGGCCCCCGAGTACGGCGCCACGATGGGCTTCTTCCCCGTGGACGCCGAGACGGTCCGCTACCTCGAGCGCACCGGGCGCGACCGGGCGCAGGTCGCGCTGGTCGAGGCGTACTGCCGGGCGCAGGGCCTCTTCCGCACCGACGAGACCCCCGATCCCGAGTTCACCGACACGCTGGCGCTCGACCTCGCCACGGTCGTGCCGAGCCTCGCCGGCCCGAAGCGCCCGCAGGACCTCGTCCCGCTCGCGCAGCTCAAGCGGAACTTCCTCGTGAACCTGCCGTCGCTCATGCAGCCGTCGGTGCCGGCGGCGCGCCGCGCGGCGGCCGAGACGACGATGGCCCGCTGGAACGGCGAGGGCGGCGCCCCCGCCGCGACCCTCGCCGACGCCGCGCACGATGCGCCGGCGGTGGCGCGCGGCACGCTGGGCGGCGAGCCGATCGAGCTCCGCGACGGCTCGGTCGTCATCGCGGCGATCACGAGCTGCACCAACACCTCGAACCCCTCGGTGATGATCGGCGCCGGCCTCCTCGCGAAGAAGGCGGTCGAGAAGGGCCTCGCACGGAAGCCGTGGGTCAAGAGCTCGCTCGCCCCGGGCTCCCGCGTCGTCACCGACTACCTCGACCAGGCCGGGCTCACGCCGTACCTCGACCGGCTCGGCTTCCAGACGGTCGGCTACGGCTGCACCACCTGCATCGGCAACTCGGGGCCGCTCCCCGAGGAGGTCGAGCGGCTCGTGGACGAGGAGTCCCTCGTGGTGGCCGCGGTGCTCTCCGGCAACCGGAACTTCGAGGCGCGCGTCCACCCCAAGGTGCGCGCCAACTACCTCGCCTCCCCGGTGCTCGTCGTCGCCTTCGCCCTCGCCGGGCGCACCGACATCGACCTGGGCAACGAGCCGATCGGCACCGGCACGGACGGGAAGCCGGTGTTCCTCCGGGACATCTGGCCCTCGCCGCAGGAGATCGCCGACACCCTCGCCGCCGCCCTCAAGCCGGCGATGTTCACGAGCCGCTACGGCGAGGTCTTCCGCGGCGACGCGACCTGGCAGGCCCTCGCCGTGCCGGAGGGGAGCCGCTTCGCGTGGGAGGCGGCCTCGACGTACGTGGCGGAGCCGCCGTTCTTCCAGCAGCTCGCGCAGGAGCCGGCGCCGCTCGCCGACCTCGCCGGGGCGCGCGTCCTCGCCGTCCTCGGCGACTCGGTCACGACCGACCACATCTCGCCCGCGGGCTCGATCCCGAAGAACGGCCCCGCGGCGAAGTGGCTCGTCGAGCGGGGCGTCGCGCCGGCCGACTGGAACACCTTCGGCTCGCGGCGCGGCCACCACGAGGTGATGATGCGCGGCACCTTCGGCAACGTGCGCATCAAGAACGCGCTCGTGCCGGAGAAGGAGGGCAACTGGACGGTGCACCTCCCCACCGGCGAGGTGCTGTCGATCTACGACGCCGCCATGCGCTACCAGGCGGACCGCACGCCGCTCGTCCTCCTCGTGGGCAAGGAGTACGGCACCGGCTCGAGCCGCGACTGGGCCGCGAAGGGCACCGCCCTCCTCGGCGTGAAGGCCGTCATCGCCGAGAGCTACGAGCGCATCCACCGCTCGAACCTGGTCGGCATGGGCGTGCTCCCGCTCGCCTACGAGCCGGGCGTCACGCGCCAGTCGCTGGGCCTCACCGGCCGCGAGACGATCGCCATCGCCGGCATCGCGCAGGGCCTCACCCCGGGCGGCCGCGTCACGGTCACCGCCACGGACGAGGCCGGGAAGGTCACCACCTTCCAGGCGGTGGTGCGGCTCAACTCGCCGGTCGAGCTCGAGTACCTCCGCCACGGCGGCATCCTGCAGCGCGTGCTCCGAGGCTTCGTGGACGGCACGCTCTAGCCGGCTCGCCGAGTCGGCGGGATCGCGACGGGCGCCGGGGCACTCCCTCGGCGCCCGTTCTCGTCCGGGGGCACGTCCCTCCCTGTCCAAGTCCGCCACGCCGCACGCCCCAGCATGAAACCTCCGGGTCTCCAATTGCGTTTCCTTCTGGAACACCTTCTTGGAGACCTCGTGGCATCGCGCTCCACTTCCCGTGCGCGCCCCTGGCTCGTGCTCCTCGGCGCCGCGGGACTCGTCGCGCTCGCCGCCGCGCTCCGCCCGTACGACCCGGCCCCATGGCTCGAGGACCTCGCCACGCTCGAGCGCGGCGCCGGCGAAGGATTCGCCAACCTCGAGTGGCACGTCGAACGGGGGGGCGTGGACCCCGTGGCGCTGCACCGCCGGACCGACTCGCTCATCCGACACGCCCGATCCGACCGCGAGGCGCGTGCGGCCCTGCGCGCCTTCGCGGCCGGGTTCCACGACGGGCACTTCGCCGTCGTGCGTCCGATGCCGGCGGCCGTGCGCTGGGTCCGTGATCGCTGGCGCGGGCGCGGCGGTGCCGGCGCCGGGCCGGCCGCGAACCGGTCCGGCGCCGAGGCCTGCGCGGCGCTGGGCTACGGCGACGACGCCGGCGACGCCTCGGCGCTCGCCGCCGCGCCGGGCTATCGCGCCGTGGATGCGACCGGTCCCTTCCCGACCGGGATCGTCTCGCTCGGGGGCAGGCCGGTGGGGGTGATCCGCCTTGCCACCCTCGGCGTGGACCGCTTCCTCCCCGCCTGCGCGCGCGCTTGGGGGCGGCTCCGCGACTCCGTCGCGCGCGCGGGCTGTGACCACCGGTGCGCCAGCCTCATCCGCGTCGCCACCGGGGACGAACTGCTCGCGGACCTCCGCCGCCGCCTGCGCGCCCTGCGCGAGGCGGGCGCGACCGCGCTGGTCGTGGACCTCACGGGAAACGGGGGCGGGACCGAGTGGGCGGACCCCGCGGCGCGGCAGTTCTCGCCCCGGCCGCTCCGGGCGCAGGTGATGGGCTTCGTCCGGCACCCGCACTGGGTACGCGCGCTCGACGCGGAGGCCGCGGAGCTCGACTCGGCCCTCGCCGGCGGCCCCGATCCCGCGCTCGCGCCGGCGCTTCGCGCCGCGCGTGCCGCGCTCGACACGGCGATCGCGGAGGCGCGGCAGCCCTGCGACCGGTCGGCCCTCTGGACCGCCGGGCCCGCGGCCGTCAGCTGCCGGCAGCTCGTCACCGGGCGCCGCTACGTGACCGGCGCCCTGCCCTGGCTGCCCGACTCGCTCCGGCAGCGCCCGGGGGCGGCGGCGCTCTTCTGGCCCTCGATCAACCGGTTCGAGGAGGGCGCGTGGTCGGGGCCGCTCCTCCTGCTCGTGGACCGCGGCACCGCCTCGGCGGCCGAGGAGTTCGCGGTGCTCCTCCGCGACGGCGACGCGGCGCGCGTGGTCGGCGAGCGCACCTTCGGCGCCGGCTGCGGCATGACGAACGGCGGCATCCCCCTCGTGCTGCCGCACAGCGGGCTCGAGGTGCGCATGCCGGACTGCGCGCGCCTCCGGGCGAACGGCACCAACGAGGTCGCCGGGCTCGACCCGGACGAGGCGGCCGGGTGGGCCGAGGGCGACGGCGCCGCGGCGCGCGCCACGAAGGCGCTCGCGGCGATCGGCCGGGCGCTCGGCGGTTCCTGAAGGGGCCTTCAGGTTCGCTTCACCGCAGGCTGATGGCCGCCGGGCCAGCGTGCAGCTGGAACGGAGGCCAGGATGCCTGCACGCGCCCGCATGCTCGACGGCAACGAAGGCGTGGCCGAGGTGGCCTATCAGGCCAGCGAGGTCATCGCCATCTACCCGATCACCCCCTCCTCGGCGATGGGCGAGGCGGCGGACCAATGGGCGTCGGAGGAGCGCCCGAACGCCTTCGGCGCGGTGCCGACGGTGGTGGAGATGCAGAGCGAGGGCGGCGCCGCGGGTGCGCTGCACGGCGCGATGCTGGCCGGGGCCCTGACGACCACCTTCACGGCGTCGCAGGGCCTCCTGCTCATGATCCCGAACATGTACAAGATCGCGGGGGAGCTCGTGCCGACGGTGTTCCACGTCGCCGCGCGGAGCCTCGCGACGCACGCGCTCTCCATCTTCGGCGACCACTCCGACGTGATGGCCACGCGCGCCACCGGCTTCGCCCTCCTCGCCGCGGGGAGCCCGCAGGAGGCGATGGACCTCGCGCTCGTCGCGCACGCGAGCACGCTCGCCGCCCGCGTGCCGTTCCTCCACTTCTTCGACGGCTTCCGCACCTCGCACGAGATCGCCCGGGTCGTGCCGCTGGACGGGGACGACATCCGCGCGCTCATCGATCCCTCCCTGGTCGCGGCCCACCGGCGCCGTGCCCTCTCGCCCGAGCACCCCGTGATCCGGGGGACGGCGCAGAACCCGGACGTCTTCTTCCAGGGCCGCGAGGGCGCCAACCCGTGGTACCTCGCCTGCCCCGCCGTGGTGCAAGCCGCGATGGACCGGCTCGCCGAGCGCACCGGGCGGCACTACCGGCTCTTCGACTACGCCGGCGCGCCCGACGCCGAGCGGGTCCTCGTGCTCATGGGCTCGGGGGCGGAGACGGCGCACGAGGTGGTGGAGGCGCTCGCGGCCCGGGGCGAGAAGGTCGGGGTCGTGAAGGTCCGGCTCTACCGCCCGTTCGTGGGCGGCGCCCTGCTCGCGGCCCTCCCGCCGACGACGCGGCGCATCGCGGTGCTCGACCGCACCAAGGAGCCCGGGAGCCTGGGCGAGCCGCTCTACCTCGACGTCGTGGCGGCGCTCGCGGAGGCGCCGGCCGACCATCCGGTGGCGCGGCACGCCCCCGTCGTCGTGGGGGGCCGGTACGGGCTCGGCTCGAAGGAGTTCACGCCGGGCATGGTGAAGGCGGTGCTCGACGAGCTCGGCGCGGCGGTGCCCCGCAACCACTTCACCGTCGGGATCCACGACGACGTGACGCACGCGAGCCTGGCGTGGGATCCCGCGACCTTCACCGAGGCGCCCGACACGGTGCGGGCGGTGTTCTTCGGGCTCGGCGCCGACGGCACCGTGGGCGCGAACAAGCACGCGATCCGCATCATCGGCGACGAGACCGACCTCCACGCCCAGGGCTACTTCGTCTACGACTCGAAGAAGTCGGGCTCGGTGACCGTCTCCCACCTCCGCTTCGGCCGCTCCCCGATCCGCTCCGCGTACCTCGTGGACCGCGCCGGCTTCGTGGGCGTCCACCAGGCGTCGTTCCTCGAGCGCATGGACGTCCTGCGCGTCGCCGACCGCGGCGCCACCGTGCTCCTCGCGACCCCGTGGGCGCCGGAGGCGGTCTGGGACCACCTCCCCGCGCCGGTGCAGCGGCAGGTGCTCGAGCAGGGGCTGCGCCTCTGGACGGTGGACGCCCTCGGCGTGGCGCGGGCGGCGGGTCTCGGCGGGCGCATCAACACCGTGATGCAGGCGTGCTTCTTCCAGCTCACCGGGATCCTGCCGATGGACCGCGCGATGGCGGCGATGCGCCGCGCCATCGAGCACGCCTACGGCAAGCGGGGGGAGGTCGTCGTCGAGCGGAACTTCGCGGCGCTCGACGCGGCGCTCGCGCACCTGCACCCCGTGCCGGTGCCGGCGGCGGTCACCGCCACCGCGGGGTGGCAGCCGCCGGTCGCGGCGGGGGCGCCACCGTTCGTCGCCGAGGTGACGGCGGCGCTCGTCGCGGGGCGGGGTGACGGGCTCCCGGTGAGCGCCCTCCCCGCGGACGGCACCTGGCCCACCGCCACGAGCCGCTACGAGAAGCGCGGCCTGGCGGCGGAGGTCCCCGCCTGGGACCCCGGCCTCTGCATCCAGTGCGGCAAGTGCGTGCTCGTCTGCCCGCACGCCGTGATCCGCGCCACCATCTGCGAGGAGGGCGCGCTCGCCGCCGCCCCCGAGGGCTTCGCCTCGGCCCCTGCGCGGTGGCGGCAGTTCGGCGACCGCCGCTACACCCTGCAGGTCGCCCCGGACGACTGCACCGGGTGCCGCCTCTGCGTCGAGGCCTGCCCGGTCAAGGACAAGCGCGAGGTCCGTCGCCGCGCCATCAACATGGCCCCGCTCGCGCCGCGCCGGGCCGAGGCACGCGCCGACTGGGAGTTCTTCACCACCCTCGCCGAAGCACCGCGCGCCGAGCTCGCGCTCGACCACGTGAAGGACGTGCAGCTCCTGCAGCCCCTCTTCGAGTTCTCGGGGGCCTGCGCCGGCTGCGGGGAGACGCCCTACCTCAAGCTCCTCAGCCAGCTCCTCGGCGACCGGCTGCTCGTCGCCAACGCCACCGGCTGCTCCTCGATCTACGGCGGCAACCTCCCGACGACCCCGTGGGCGATGAACGCGGCGGGCCGCGGCCCCGCGTGGGCCAACTCGCTCTTCGAGGACAACGCGGAGTTCGGCCTCGGGATGCGCGTGGCGCTCGACCAGCGCGAGCATCGCGCCCGGACCCTCGTGTCGGCGCTCGCGGACGCCGTGGGGCCGGAGCTCGCGCAGGCGCTCCTCGCCGACGGCCGGGCGGACGACGCGGCCGTGGCGGCGCAGCGGGCGCGCGTGGCGGAGCTGCGCGCGCGCCTCGCCCGGCTCGACGGGCCCCACGCCCACGAGCTCGTGCAGCTCGCCGATGCGCTGGTGCCCACGAGCGTCTGGATCGTGGGCGGCGACGGGTGGGCCTACGACATCGGCTTCGGCGGGCTCGACCACGTCCTGGCCTCGGGCCGTCGCGTGCGGGTGCTGGTGCTCGACACCGAGGTGTACTCGAACACCGGCGGGCAGATGTCGAAGGCCACGCCGCGCGGGGCGGTGGCCAAGTTCGCCGCGGGCGGGAAGCAGGCGCCCAAGAAGGACCTCGCCCTCCTCGCGATGGCCCACCGGCAGGTCTACGTCGCCGCCGTGGCGATGGGCGCGGACGACGGGCACGTCGTCAAGGTCTTCCGCGAGGCGGAGTCCTTCCCGGGGCCGGCGCTGATCCTCGCCTACAGCCACTGCATCGCGCACGGCTACGACCTCGTCCACGGCCTCGCGCAGCAGAAGCTCGCGGTGCAGGCGGGCCACTGGCCCCTCTTCCGGTACGACCCGCGCCGCGCGGAGGCGGGCGAGCCGGCGCTCGTGCTCGACTCGAAGGCGCCGACGGTCCCCTTCCGGCAGTACGCGTACAACGAGACGCGCTACACCATGCTGGCACACGCCCATCCCGAGGCGGCGGCCGCGCTCCTCGCGGACGCGCAGGAGGACGCCCGGCATCGCTGGCAGCTCTACCAGGAGCTCGCCCGCCTGCCGGGCGAGGCGGCCCAACCCGCGGCGGAGGTCCCCCATGCCTGACCTCTCGACGGCCTGGCTCGGCCTGGCCCTGCCGAACCCCGTGGTCGCGTCGTCGTCGCCGCTCGCCGAGCGGCTCGACGACCTGCGCCGGCTCGAGGACGCCGGCGTGGCCGCGGTGGTGCTGCACTCGCTCTTCGAGGAGCAGATCACGCTGGAGGCGCACGACCTCGACTCGATCCTCGGCCGCGGGACCGAGAGCCAGGCCGAGGCGGCGACCTACTTCCCGGAGATGCGGGCCTGGAACCTCGGGCCCGTGGCCTACCTGGAGCACCTCGCGAAGGTGAAGGCAGCGCTCCGGATCCCGGTGATCGCGAGCCTGAACGGGGCCACGACCGGCGGCTGGATCCGCTACGCGCGGCGGCTCGAGGAGGCGGGCGCCGACGCGCTCGAGCTCAACGTCTACGCCGTCCCGACCGACCCCGACCGGAGCGGGCAGGACGTGGAGCGGGCGCTCCTCGACCTCGTGGGCGACGTGGTGACCCGGGTGCGGATCCCGGTCGCGGTGAAGCTCACGCCGTTCCTGAGCGCGCCGGTGCACATGGCCCGCGAGCTCGCCGCCGCGGGGGCGCGGGGACTCGTGCTCTTCAACCGCTTCTACCAGCCGGACCTCGACCTGGAGCAGCTGGAGGTGGTGCCGAGCCTCACGCTCTCGAGCCCGTGGACGCTCCGGCTCCGGCTCCGCTGGGTGGCGATCGTGTCCAACCACACCACCGCCGACCTCGCCGTGACGGGCGGGGTGCACTCGGCGGAGGACGTGCTCAAGTGCATGATGGTCGGCGCGCGCGTGGCGATGATGACGTCGGCGCTCCTCCGCCACGGGCCCGGGCACGTGACGACGGTGCTCGCGGACCTCGCGGCGTGGATGCAGGCGCACGAGTACGACTCGATCCGCCAGATGCAGGGCAGCATGAGCCAGCGCGCGGTGGCCGACCCCGCCGCGTTCGAGCGGGCGAACTACATCCGGGTGCTCCGGAGCTGGGGGACGCGGCCCGCCGGCGCGTGAGGCCCGGCCCCCGGAACGCACGACGGCCCCGGGGATCGCTCCCCGGGGCCGTCCGGCGTGGCGGGCCGCGGCCGGTCAGGCCACGAGGTCCCGGAGCCGCACGCCGGTCTCGCCCTCGCGCAGGCGCAGGAGCGCGCGGTCCCGCAGCTGGCGGATCCGCTCGCGCGTGACGCCCATCATCCGGCCGATCTCCTCGAGCGTGCGGCTGTTGCCGTCGTCGAGGCCGAAGTAGAGCCGGAGCACCTTCGCGTCGCGCGCGGGGAGGGTGGCGAGCGCCGCCTCGATGTCCGAGGTCTGGCTGTTCTGCATCGCCGAGTGGTCCGTCCCCTCCTGCTCCGCGGTGGCGAAGCGCTCCATGCGCTCGTTGCCGTCGCCCTCGCGGGTCGGGTGGTCGAGCCGCACCGCCTCCGCGTTGAGGGCGCTCAGGCTCCGTACCGCCTCCACCGTGAGGCCGGTGGCGCGCGCGAGCTCCTCGGTGGTCGGCATCCGCCCCATCCGCTCCTTCAGGATGGTGGTGGTGCGCCCGAGGCGGCTCAGGTCCGCGGTGCGGTTGAGCGGCACCCGGACCGGGCGGCCGTGCCGGGCGATGGCCGCCTGCACCGCCTGGCGGATCCACCAGACGGCGTACGAGATGAACTTCACGCCGCGGTCCGGGTCGAACTTCCGGGCCGCGGTCATGAGGCCGAGGTTCCCCTCGCCGATCAGGTCGACGAGCGGCACCCCGCGGTTCTGGAACTTCTTGGCCACCGAGACGACGAACCGGACGTTGTGGCGCGCCAGCTTCTCCTGCGCGGCCACGCTGCCCCGGAACGCCTTGCGGGCCAGTTCGATCTCCTCGTCACGGCTCAGCAGCGGGACCCGGCTGATCTCGTCCAGGTACAGGTCGAGGCTCTCGCGCCCCTCGTCCACCGCGCGAGCGATCTGCGCCGGCCGCACCGATCCACGCTTCTTCCGCGGCTTGCTGGTCACTCTTGAACGCCTCCTCGGAGAAATCCCTATCCCCGTTGCGGTCGGACCGGTCCGGCGGGCACCGTCCGGTCCACGATTGACGACAATTTAGCTCGTAAAGTGCTGTTTTTCAACGGTTTAGCGTAACCCCATGGCCGCGCGTCACTTGGGTGCATGGCCGCGCACATTTCCACATCGGATATCCGCAGCCGCCAACATCCTGCACAATTGGCAGGAGCCGCTCATGTGAGCGCTCCCTCGCTGAGACGGTTGAGCCCCGCACCCGGCCTATCCGCCCACCATCAGGGAAGATGCGCCGCGCCTCGCGGGAGACGCGGTGCCGCCGGGTCGGTGCACGGCGCCGGGAACGACGAAGGGGGGCGGCCCGCCAGGGCCACCCCCCTTTCCCGCGCCGGGGTCCCGTCAGGGCCCGGGCGTCAGATCGCCTTCATCTCCGCCACGAGGCGGGTGAGGGTGCTCTTCGCGTCGCCGTAGAGCATGCGCGTCTTCTCGTCGAAGAAGAGCGCGTTCTCGATGCCGGCGAAGCCCTTTCCCTTGCCGCGCTTGAGCACGAAGATGCTCTTCGCGTGGTCGGCGTTGAGGATCGGCATGCCGAAGATGGGGCTCGACTTGTCGGTCCGCGCCGCCGGGTTCACGACGTCGTTCGCGCCGATCACGACCGCCACGTCGCACTCGTCGAACTGGTCGTTGATCTCCTCCATGTCGAGGAGCTTCTCGTAGGGGATGTTCGCCTCGGCGAGCAGCACGTTCATGTGGCCCGGCATGCGCCCCGCGACCGGGTGGATGGCGTACTTGACCTCGCCGCCGCGGCGCTCGACCTGGTCGGCGAGCTCGCGGACGGTCTGCTGCGCCTGCGCCACCGCGAGGCCGTAGCCCGGGATGATGATGACGCGCTGGGCGTAGGCGAGCTGGAGCGCCGCGTCCTCGACCGAGATCTCCTTCATCTCCCCCTGGATCGCCTCGCCCGAGGACTCCACGACCGCGCCGAAGGCGCCGAAGAGCACGTTCCCGAAGGAGCGGTTCATCGCCTTCGACATGATGATCGAGAGGATGAAGCCGCTGGCGCCGTCGAGCGCGCCGGCGATGACGAGGAGGCTGTTGTCGATCGCGAAGCCCGTCGCCGAGGCGGCGAGGCCCGCGTAGGAGTTGAGGAGCGAGATCACCACCGGCATGTCGCCGCCGCCGATCGGGAGCACGAGGCTCACGCCGATGACGAAGGCGATGGCGACCATCGCGTAGAAGACCGGCTGCGCCGCCGGGTTCACGATGAGGTAGGCGAACATCAGCAGCGTCCCGCCGAACACGCCGATGTTGATGACGTTCTGCCCCTTGTAGGTGATCGGCCGGCTGGGGAGGATCTCCTGCAGCTTGCCGAAGGCCATGAAGCTGCCCGTCACCGTGAGCGAGCCGAAGAGCACCTCGAAGCCCAGGGCGGCCATGATCGGCCGCTCGGGCGGGGTGCCGGCGCGCATGTGCGTGTAGTACTCGGCCACGCCCACGAGCGTCGCCGCGAGGGCGCCGAACATGTGCGAGATGGCGATCCGCTGCGGCATCGCGGTCATCGGCACCTGGGTGCCGAGGGGCCAGCCGATGACGGTGCCGATGAGGAGGCCGCCCGCGATCCACCAGTAGCTGACGATCTCCTCGCGGACGAGCGTGCCGACGATGGCGAGGAGCATGCCGAGCGCCGCGTACTGCATGCCGCGCCGGGCGCTCTCGGCCTTGGTGAGGCCCTTGAGGCCCAGGATGAAGAGCACCGACGCCACGAGGTAGGTGACGAGCGTCAGCGCCTCGCGCGCGAGGTTCGGGCCCTCGCGGGCCAGGGTGGCCAGGATCACGGCTTGTCCCCCTGGTGGCGGAACATCCGGAGCATGCGGTCGGTGATGATGAAGCCGCCGACCACGTTGATCGTCGCGCAGATCACGGCGATGAAGCCGAGGATCGTGGCGACGCGGTTGTGCTCGCTGCCCGCCGCGACGAGCGCGCCGACGATCGAGATCGCCGAGATCGCGTTCGTCGCCGCCATCAGCGGCGTGTGCAGCAGCGGCGGGACGCGCGTGATCACCAGGAAGCCCACGAAGCCCGCGAGCACGAACACGAACAGCTTGAGGAACTGGTTCGTGAGCTCGAGGCGCTCGGGCGTGACGAGGTTCTCCATCGCTTCCCCTCCGGTCAGTTGCCGCGCACGGCGCCGCCGTGCGTCACCGCCATGGCCCCGGTGATGGGGTCGGCGAGGTCGAGCTGCAGCGCCCCCTCCTTCGTGAGGAGGTGCTGGAGCAGCGTGAGGATGTTCCTGCCGTACATCTGGCTCGCATGGTAGGGCACGGTGGACGGCAGGTTCACCGCGCCGATGAGCGTGACGCCGTGCGCCGTGACCGTCTCGCCGGCCCGCGTCCCCTCCACGTTCCCGCCCGTCTCCGCGGCGAGGTCCACGATGACCGACCCGGGCTGCATCGTGGCGAGCATCGCGTCCGTGACGAGGCGGGGCGCGGCCCGGCCGGGGATCTGGGCGGTGGTGATCACGAGGTCCGCGCCGGGGAGCGCCTTCCCGACCGCCTCGAGCACCTTCCGCTGCTGCTCCTCGGCGAGCTCCTTCGCGTAACCCCCGGCCGTCTCCGCGCCGGCGACCGTCTCCGCCTCGATGAACTTGGCCCCGAGGGAGAGCACCTGCTCCTTCGCGGCGGCGCGGACGTCGAACGCCGAGACGATCGCGCCGAGGCGGCGCGCGGTGGCGATCGCCTGGAGGCCCGCGACGCCGGCCCCGAGGATGAGCGCCTTCGCCGGGGCGAGCGTGCCGGCGGCGGTGGTGAGCATCGGGAGCAGCCGGGGGAGGTGCGCCGCGCCCAGGAGCACCGCCTTGTAGCCCGCGACCGTGGCCTGCGACGACAGGGCGTCCATGGACTGGGCCTTGGTCGTGCGCGGCACGAGCTCCATGGCGAGCGCCGTCACCTGGCGCGCGGCGAGCTGCTCGAGGAGCGGCCGCTGCTGGGCCGGCTGCAGGAACGAGATGAGGAGCGCGCCGCTGGGCAGCGCCGCCGCCTCCTCGGGCGAGGGCCGCTGCACCTTGCAGACGATCTCGGCGCCCGCCACGGTGGCGGCGAAGCCGTCGGCGAGGGTGGCACCCGCCGCCTCGAAGGCGGCGTCGGTGAAGCCGGCCGAGGCGCCCGCGCCGCGCTCGACCACGACGGTGTTGCCGGCCTTCACGAGGCGGCCGACACCGTCGGGCACGAGGCCGACGCGGCGTTCGAGCGGCGCAGTCTCCCGCGGGACCGCGATGCGCATCACTGGACTCCGGGGTGGATGGGGGACGACGGCAAACGCGCAAATGTACCCAGCGGAACGCCCGGCGTTCACTCCCCCCTCCCGCCGCGGGCGGGGGGACTTCATGAAGCGCCCCCGCCGGCCCCCGGGGAGGTCCCGCGTCCACGGGGCGCCGGGCCGGGGTCAGAGCTTGAGCTTCGGGATCCGGATGAGGCCGCCGGCGGGCCCCGCCAGGCGCTTGAGCTCCTGGTCGAGCCGGGCACTCACCTGGTCGAGCTGGCCGCGCTCGAGGCCCAGGCGCGCTTCCACGTCACCCTGGACGGCCGCCACGCGCTGCCGGGCGGCGGCCTGCTGCTCGCCGACGAGGCGGTCCACCTCGGCGCGGACCCGCGCTTCCGCCTTGGCCACCTGCTCGCCGATCGTGGCGCGCAGGCTGGCGGCCACCGCCTCGTCCAGATTGGTGCGGATCGCGAGAGTCGGGGCGGTGCGCGTGCCGCCCAGTTCCGCGGTGAGGTCGAGCGACGGGATCCGCGCGATCGTCCGGACCACGAGGCGCTCGAGGTCGTTGAGGGTCGCCCCGGCGGTGTCGGGGGACCAGCCCACGGCCGGGGCCGAGATCACGAGGCGGCCGCGGAGCTGGTCGCCGGCCAGCGCGAAGGCGAGCTGGGCCCCGCCCTGCCGCGGGTCGAGGGTGAGGGGCAGGCCCGGGAGCCGGAAGGCCGGGAGCGCCACGCCGCGGGCCGTGACCAGCACCGAGTCCCGCATGACGGCGCCCAGGTGGTCGAGCACGCCCCGCACCTCGAGCGCCGCGACGGCGGTGCCGGGGGCATCGCGCCGAGCCTGGAAGGCCATCGGCACGCCGACGAGCGCCGGCTCGGTGGTGATCCCCTGCGCGGCGGCCCGGTACGCCCCCGCGAGGGGCGACGAGCCCCCGACCGTCAGGTCCACCTGCCCCGACTCGAGCAGGAACTGCGGGTAGTGCCGTTCCTTCGGGAAGGCGACGGTCGTCCCCGCCATGCGCAGCCGCGAGGGCCCCTCCTCGCGCCGGGGCTGGAGGCCCGGCGGCAGCTTCTCCTGCGCGAGCTCCGCCCAATAGAGCACCTGCTGGAAGCGGTCGATCGTGACCGGACCGAACATCGCGCGGCTCAGGTCGGGCGCGGCGAGGCTCGGGAGCTTGAGCAGCCCGCGCGCGAAGGCGTAGTCCTGCTGCCGCGCCGCGTCGAGGCGCCCGACGCCCGCCTGGAGCGCCTGCACCCCGCCCCGGACCTCCTTCTCGAGGGCGGCCAGCCGCGCGCGGGCCTGGTCCACCGCCTTCACCTGTCCTTGCACCCGCTGCACCAGCCGCGCGGCCGTCGCGACGTCGAGCTGCTTCGGGTCGAGCCTGCCGACGGAGTCCGCGAGCGCGCGTGCCGAGTCGAGGAGCGGGCCGAAGCGCAGTGAATCCACCCGGCGGGTGACCGCCTGCCGGCTCGAGTCCGCGGCGGCGAGGAGGGCCTTCGCGGCCTTCACCGTGCCGAGCTGGCCGGGATCGAGCGCGAGCTGGCGGAGCGTGTCGAGCGGCGTGAGCTTGACCAGCGGCACGTCGAGCCGGCGGCGGAAGTCGTCGAGCTGGCGCACGAGGGTCTTGGCGTAGCCCTCCCCCGCCACGGGCCGGGCGGGGCGCGCGCGGCGCTCGCCCAGGCGGATCCCCTCGAGGCGCAGGCGCTCCACCACGAGCTTCTTCTCGGCGAGCGCGACCGGGTCCACCTTCACGTCGATCCGGTCGGCCTGCAGCAGGTTGCGGGTGCTGTCGAAGGGATCGGCGACCTGGAGCCCCTCGAGGGCGAAGCCGGAGCGCTGCGGGTAGAGCCGCACGCGGGCGAGGTCCACCTGGGTGCCCAGCGCCTTCGAGGCGGCCTCCTCGGCGGTGTCGCGCGCCACCGGCTCGGCGAAGAGCCAGGCGAGGAGCGCCACGAGCGCGACGACGAGCGCGAGGGGGACGACGGCCTTCCAGCGGACGAGTCGGCGGGCCACGGCTCACTCCGGCCGGAAGAGGCGGTACACGTTGTACAGCTGCGAGGCGGTGACCGCCTTGTAGAGCTTCGACTGCCGCACCCGCTCGCCCCAGGTCGCCCGGTAGCGCACCACGCCGACCCGCGCCGCCGCGTAGATGGGCGCCGCCAGGAGGAGCCAGCCGACGACGCTCCCGAGGACGACGGAGTTGTTGAAGTTCGTGTACGGCGCGAGCGGGACGTTGTAGGCCCACGTCCAGAACCCGCGCAGGCCGGGGGCGTCGAGCAGGGCCAGACCGAGGCGGTGGAAGACCGGGTCCAGCGCGAAGCCGAGCGGGGTGGCGAGCGCCCATCCCAGCATCCCGGCGCCGAAGGAGACGTTGAGCAGGGCGAGCGCCGCGAACACCGCCAGGTTGTGCACGTTCATCAGGGGGGTGAGCCCGAGGGCCGCGCCGAGCGCCATGCCGGCGGCGACCTGGTGGGGCGTCCCCTCCGAGTGCAGGGTCTTCAGCAGCGACTGGAGCAGCTTGAGCAGCGTGAGCATGGTTCCCGGAAGCTAGAAGGCTCCTTCAGCCGGGGAAACGGGCCCCGGCCCGATGGACATTCCCGCCTCCGGCCCCTAAACTCGCATCCCTATGCCCTCGTCCCGTCGCGCCCCGCACGTCCACAAGTTCGGGGGCGCCTCCCTCGCCGACGCGGCCGCGATGCGCCACGCCGTGGCCATCGTGCGCGCGCTCCCGCCCGAGCCCGCGGTGCTCGTGCTCTCGGCGATGGGCGGCGTCACCGACCGCCTGCTCGACCTCGCCCGCGGCGCGGTGCGCGGCGAGCCGAGCCCGCCCGCGACGCTGGCGGCGCTGCGCGTCCAGCACGTGGACGCCGCGCGCGCGCTCCTCCCGGCCGCCGAGCGGCGGCGCGAGGTGGTGGCGGCGATCGACGCCTCGCTCACGGAGCTGGCGGCGCTGCTCGACGGCCTCCGGGTGGTGCGCGAGCTCACGCCGCGCACGAGCGACTACGTGGTGGCGCGCGGCGAGCGGCTGAGTGCGCTCCTCGTGAGCGCGGCCCTCGGGGCCGACGGGCGGAAGGTGGCGCTGGTGGACCCGCTCCGCCTCATCGTCACCGACGGCACCTTCGGGCAGGCGGCCCCCGACTTCGGGGCGACCGACCGCCGGGTGCGGCAGGTGCTCGGGCCGCTCCTCCGCCGCGGCGTGCTGCCGGTGGTGCCGGGGTTCCTCGGCGCGAGCCCCTCGGGCGAGGTGGTGACGCTGGGCCGCGGCGGCTCCGACCTCACCGCCACGCTCCTCGCGCGGGCGCTCGGCGCGAAGGCGGTCTCGCTCTGGAAGGACGTGCCGGGATTCCTCACCGCCGACCCGCGGGTGGTGGCGGAGGCGCGGGTCGTCCCCCAGCTGCACGCGCGCGAGGCGGCGGAGCTCGCCTACTACGGCGCGAAGGTCCTCCACCCGCGCGCGCTCATCCCGCTCAAGCGGCGGCGGATCCCGCTCCACGTGCGCCCCTTCGCGGAGCCCTCGGCCACCGGCACGGAGGTGTCCGAGCGCCGCGCGCGCACCCGCTCGCCGGTGCGGGCGGTCTCGGGGATCGGCGGGCAGGCGCTCGTCACGGTGACCGGCAACGGCATGCTGGGCGTCCCGGGCATCGCGGCGCGCACCTTCGAGGCGCTGCAGCGGCGCGGGATCTCGGTCTCGCTCATCACCCAGGCCTCGTCGGAGCACTCGATCTCGTTCACGGTGCCCGAGGCGCTCGCGACCGACGCGCGCGAGGCGCTGCTGCAGGAGTTCCGCGGGGAGATCGCCCGGCAGGAGATCGACGGCGTCGAGGCCCGCCGCGGCATGGCGACGGTGGCGGTGGTCGGGCTCGGGATGGCGGGGACGCGCGGGGTGGCGTCGCGCGTCTTCGGGGCGGTGGCGCACGCGGGGATCAACGTCGCGGCGATCGCGCAGGGCTCGTCGGAGCTCAACATCTCGTTCGTGGTGAGCGAGGCGGAGGCGGCCGCGGCGCAGCGGCGCGTCCACGCCGCGTTCCAGCTCGACAAGATCGGCGGCGGCCAGGTCACGGCCCCCGAGCGGGTGGCGGTCGTGCTGCTCGGCTTCGGGCAGGTGGGGCGCACGCTCGCTCGGCTCATCCCGCGCGCGAGCCGGCCGGGGCTCCAGCTCGAGGTGGCGGCGGTGATCGACCGGACGGGGTTCGTCTTCGACCCCGACGGGATCCCGCCGCGCCGGCTCGCGCAGCTCGCCCAGGAGAAGCAGGGCGGCCGGCCGCTCGCGCGCGCCGAGGGGGGCGTGGCGGCGGGCTCGGTGGAGGCGCTCGAGTTCATCGCGCGCCACGCCCTCCCCCGCCCCGTCGTGGCGGACGTGACGGCCTACGACACGGCGGCGATCCTCCGGCACGTGCTGCACTCGGGGATGGACGTCGTGCTCGCCAACAAGCGCCCGCTCACCGAGCGGCGGCACGACGCCGAGGCGCTCCAGCAGGCGGCGCGCGCGCACGGGCGCCGGCTCCTGTTCGAGGCGACGGTGGGGGCGGGGCTCCCGATCATCGACACGGCGTGGAAGCTCGTGGAGTCGGGCGACCGGATCCGGCGCATCGAGGGGTGCCTCTCCGGGACGCTCGGCTTCCTCCTCAGCGAGGTGGGCGAGGGGCGGCCGTTCGGCGCCACGCTGCGCGAGGCGATGGCCCGCGGCTACACCGAGCCCGACCCGCGCGAGGACCTGAGCGGGATGGACGTCGCGCGGAAGGCGCTCATCCTCGGGCACCTGATGGGCTACACCGGCGGGATCGAGTCGGTGACCGTCGAGTCGCTCGTGCCGAAGGCGGCGCGCGGGCTCCCGCTCGCGGAGTTCCTGGCCCGCATGGACGGGTCGGACGCCGAGTGGCGGGCGCGGGTGGAGGCGGCGCGGGCGAAGGGCGGCGTGCTGCGGTACGTGGCGTCGGTCACGCCGCGCGCGATCACGGTGGGGCTCGCCACGGTGCCGGCGGCGAGCGCGCTGGGCTCGCTGCGGGGAACCGACAACCAGGTCGTGTTCACCTCGGACCGCTACCGCACCAACCCGCTCGTGGTGACGGGGCCGGGCGCCGGGCTCGAGGTCACCGCCGCGGGCGTGATGAACGACATCATGAAGCTCGCCCCGGCATGAGCGGCGGCGCGCTGACAGTCTTCGCGCCGGGCTCGATCGGCAACGTCGGGCCGGGCCTCGACGTCCTCGGCCTCGCCGTCGCCGGGGCCGGGGACTGGGTCACCGCCGAGGCGATCCCGGCGCGCGGGATCGAGCTGCGCGACCCCGGCCACCCCGACCTGCCGGCCGACCCGCGCCAGCACGCCTCGGCGCTTGCGGCGCACGCCGTGCTCGAGCGCGCGGGTGCCGCGCACGGGCTCGCCCTCCGCGTGCGGAAGGGCCTCCCCCTCGCGGGCGGCCAGGGCGGGAGCGCCGCCTCCGCGGTGGCCGGCGCGGTCGCCGCGAACGAGGTGCTGGGCCGCCCCCTCGGCGCGGGCGCGCTGCTCGAGTGCTGCCTCGTGGCGGAGGCGACGGTGGCGGGTCGCCACGCCGACAACCTCGCGCCCTCGCTCCTCGGCGGCGCGGTGCTGGTCCGCTCGCTCGACCCCGTGGACGTGACGACGATCCCGGTGCCGCCCGAGCTGCTCGTCGTGCTCGCCCATCCCGACCAGCGGCTCCGCACCGCGGAGGCGCGCGCGGTCCTTCCGGCCAGCGTGCCGCGCGCGGTCGCCATCCACCAGGCGGCGCAGGTCGCCGCGATGGTCGCCGCCTGCTACTCGGGAAACCTCCCGCTCCTCGGCCGCGCCGTGGACGACCGCATCGCCGAGCCGGCGCGGCAGGCCCTCCTCCCGGGCTTCGCCGCGGCCAAGGCGGCCGCCCTCGCGGCGGGGGCGCTCGGGGCGTCCATCTCGGGGAGCGGGCCCACCGCCTTCGCCCTCTGCGACGACCCCGGCACCGCCGAGCGCGTCGCGGCGGCGATGCGGGCGGCCTACGCCGCGGCGGGGGTGCCGTGCACCGCCCGCGTCGCGCCGGTGGACCACGCGGGGGCGCGCGTCGTGCGCGAGCCGGGGGCGTTCGCGTGAGCGCGCGCAGCTGGCAGCGCTGCGCCACCTGCGGGCAGGAGCTCCCCGAGCTCTCGCCGCTCACGCGCTGTCCCGCCTGCGGCGGGCTGCTCGAGGTGGTGCATGCCCCGCCGGCGCTCGACGCCGCGGCGCTCCGGCAGGCGTTCCAGCAGCCCTGCTGCAGCCGGCCCGGCCACGAGCAGGCGAGCGGGGTGTGGCGCTTCCGGGAGGTCGTCCTCCCGACGGCGACGCGGATCGTCTCCCACCCGGAGGGCAACACGCCCCTGCTCGCGCGGGACCGCGTGTCGCGCTGGGCCGGGGTCGAGCGGCTCCAGCTCAAGCACGAGGGCCACAACCCGACCGGCTCGTTCAAGGACCGCGGGATGACGGTGGGGGTGACGCAGGCGGTGCGCGTGGGCGCGACGGCCGTCGCGTGCGCCTCGACGGGCAACACCTCCGCCTCGCTCGCCGCGTACGCCGCCAACGCCGGGCTGCCGGCGCTGGTCCTCGTGCCCCGCGGCAACGTGGCGCTCGGCAAGCTCTCGCAGTCGCTGGCCTACGGCGCGACGACGCTCCTGGTGGACGGCGACTTCGACGACTGCCTCCGCCTCGCCGAGGGGATGAGCCGCGAGCTGGGCGTCTACCTGCTCAACAGCATCAACCCGTTCCGGCTCGAGGGGCAGAAGACGATCGTGCTCGAGCTGCTGCAGCAGCTCGGGTGGGAGGCGCCCGACTGGATCGCGGTGCCGGCGGGGAACCTCGGGAACACCGCGGCGTTCGGGAAGGCGCTCGCGGAGGCGCGGGCGCTCGGGCTCATCACGCGGGTGCCGCGGCTCCTCGCGGTGCAGGCGGCGGGGGCGGCCCCCTTCGCCCGGGCCTTCGCCGGCGGGTTCACGACGCGGCAGGCGGTGAAGGCGGAGACGGTGGCGACGGCGATCCGCATCGGCGACCCCGCCTCGTGGGACCGCGCCGTGCGCGCGATCCGCGACACCGACGGCGTCGTCTCGATGGCGACGGACGAGGAGATCCTCGAGGCGAAGGCGGTGATCGACGCGTCGGGGGTGGGCTGCGAGCCGGCGAGCGCCGCGAGCGTGGCGGGCGTCCGGCAGCTCGCGCGCTCGGGACGCATCGCCCCGGGGGAGCGGGTGGTGGCGGTGCTCACGGGGCACGTGCTCAAGGACCCGGGGATCCTGCTCACCTACCACCGGGACACCGACCCCGCGCCCCCGCTCGCGAACCGCCCGGTGGAGATCCCCGCCGACCTGCGCGCGGTGGAGCGCGTCCTCGCGGGGCTCCGGGCCCGCCAGGCGTAGCGGGCCGCGCGGTACGCGGGTCCCCCGGACACGTCGCGGGGCGGACGGCCATGAGCCGCCCGCCCCGCGGTCGCTTCCCCGCCCGGCCTACTTCGGGCCCAGCGTGCGCGTGATGGCGGCGCCGAGGTCCCGGTAGGCCTGCGGATCCACCTCGCGGAACGGGGCCGCCACGTAGGCGACCTTGCCGTCGCGGAGCACGTAGAGCGTGCGGTTGTCGAGCCCGAAGCGCTCGTTGAAGGCGCCGTACGCCTTCCCGATGGCCCCGTCGGGATCGCTCACGAAGGTGAACGGATAGCCCCGCTCCTTCGCCCACGCCGCGAGGGTGGTGTCGGGATCGGTGCTGATGGCGACGAGCGCCACGTCCGTCCCGCCGTGGAAGAGCTGCGCGTACTGATCACGGTACGCGTCCATTTGCACCGTTCAGCCGCTGGTCCGCGCCTTGTAGAAGAACGCGAGCACGACGGTCCGCGCCTTCACCTCCTGGAGGCGGAACGGCTTCGGCACGACGCCCGCGGCGGTCGCGGCCCGCCCGGCGAACGCCGGGGCGGCCTCCCCCACCGCGAGCGGCGCGGACCGCTGCGCCCGGAGCGGGGCGGCCGCGAGCGCGAGCACCGCGGCCAGCAGGAACGTGGAACGCACCTCGACCCTCCTCGCTGAGTCCTTCCCAGTCTAGCCGCCCCGGGCGCCGCGCGCACGGGGGTGCGTGGACGCGGTCAGTCCTTCCGCACGACCTTCCAGACCCGGCCGTTCTGGTCGGCCGAGATGTAGAGCCCGTCCGCGGCGAGGGCGAGGCCCGCGGGCCGGAGCCAGGTGTCGCTCTCGCTCCCGATGGCGAACGTCTCGTACCGGCCGGTCGGCTTGCCGCCCTCGAACGGGAGCCAGACCACCCGGTAGCCCTCCTGCGGGAGCGGCGCCCGGTTCCACGAGCCGTGGAAGGCGACGAACGCGCCGTCGGCGTAGGCCGGTCCGAGCGCGGGCCCCGTGGCGAAGGCGATGTCCATCGGGCCCCAGTGCCCCGGGAACGCGACGAGCGGGTCCTTCGCCGACGTGCAGCGGCCGCGCGCCTTGCCGTCGCCGCCGTACTCCGGGGCGAGCACCTTGGCGTGGACGTCGTTCGACCAGTAGCAGAAGGGCCAGCCGAAGTCGTCGCCGTCGTCCACCTGCAGGAACTCCTCGGCGGGGTTCTCCGCGCCGTAGGCCTCGCTGAAGCCCCAGTTCTGCGCGAGCTGGTCGCGGCCGTGCGGCGCCGCGTAGACGAGGCCCGTGACCGGGTGCACCGCGAGCGCGTTCGCGTTGCGGATCCCGGTGGCGAACCGCCGCCCGTCGGCCTGGCGCTGGCCGGGCCTCGTCGCCGAGAAGCGCCAGATGCCGGCGCGCTCCTCGAGCTCGGCGCACGGGGACCGGCCCGGCGAGCGCACGACGCGGTCGCGCTCCTGGCAGCTGTTCGAGAGCGAGCCGATGTTCACGTACATCGCGTCGCCGGCGCCGAAGGCGACGGACTTCTCGGCATGCCCCCCGGTCGGCAGGCCGCCGACGATCTCCTCCGGTTCCCCCTCGGGGGCGAGCCGTCCCGGCACGAGCTTCCAGCGGACGATGCGGTCGCGGAGCGCGAGGTACAGGTAGCCGTCGCGGAGCGCCACGTCGTTCCCGCCGGCGGGGCCGAAGGTGGCGCGCTCGTCGGGGAGGCCGTCCCCGTCGCGGTCACGCAGGGCGAGCACCCCCGCGCCGGGCTCCGCGCCCTGCACGGCGACGTAGAGCACCCCGTCGGGCGTCACGGCGAGCTGGCGGGGCCCCTTGAGCCCGTCGGCGACGATGACGGCACAGAGGCCCGCGGGGAGGGTGAGGCCGCCGTTGTCCGGCGCGCACGCGGGCGCGGGGCGCGCGGGCGAGGGGCCGAGGGCGGCGAGGGGGACGGCGAGGAGCGCGAGGCGCGCGCTCGCACGGAGCGGCATGGAAGTCCTCCGGGACGGTTCGGCAGCGGATACCCGGCGGCGCCGGGCCTGTTTCCCGGGCGAAAACTACACCCGCCCGGGCCGTGTCCCCCGGGCGCGGCGCGGGCGGCGCCCGCGGCGGCGGCGGGGGCGCGCACCGCGCGCGCGAGGCGTTCCCGAGGGGAAAACGGCCGTTCTCCGAGGGAAAACCCTCTTGTGGCCCGGGGACGGGACGCTACTTTGGTGTCAGTTGGACCCGCAGTGCGCAGTCGCGTCTCCACCCCCATCACGGAGCGATCCGATGGCAGCCAAGAAGAAGGCGGCGAAGAAGGCGGCGAAGAAGACGGCGAAGAAGGCGGCCAAGAAGGCCGCGAAGAAGTCGGCCCGGAAGCCCAACGCGGCGTTCATGAAGCCGATGACCCCGAGCGCCACGCTCGCCGAGGTGATCGGCGCCAAGCCGGTGCCGCGCACCGAGGTCACGAAGAAGCTCTGGGCGTACATCAAGAAGAACAAGCTGCAGGACACGAAGAACAAGCGGATGATCAACGCGGACGACAAGCTCCGCCCGATCTTCAAGAAGGACCAGGTCTCGATGTTCGACATGACGAAGCTGGTGGGCAAGCACCTCAGCTGAGTCGTCGCGGTCCGCCGGTCGCTGGTCGAGGGCGCTCCCGTCGGGGCGCCCTTCAGCGTTTCCGGGGGCGGGGCCGCCGCCCGCTCCCTCCGCCCGCGGGTCGCGTGTATCTTTGCCGCCCTATGGCCGGCGAATACATCTTCACGATGCGCGACCTCCGGAAGGTCGTGCCCCCCTCCCGCGAGATCCTCAAGGGCATCTACCTCTCGTTCTACCCGGGCGCCAAGATCGGCGTGCTCGGCGCGAACGGCGCGGGCAAGTCCACCCTGCTGCGGATCATGGCGGGCGTGGACACCGACTTCCTGGGCGAGGCGAAGCCGCTCGCGGGGACCCGGATCGGGTACCTCCCGCAGGAGCCGCAGCTCGACCCCGCGAAGGACGTGCGCGGCAACGTCGAGGACGGCGTGGCGCACCTGCGGAAGCTGCTCGACGACTTCAACGAGCTCGCGCTGAAGTTCGCCGAGCCGATGGACGACGACGAGATGAACCGGCTCCTCGACAAGCAGGGCCGGCTGCAGGAGCGGATCGACCACCTGAACCTCTGGGAACTCGACCACAAGCTCGACCTCGCGATGGACGCGCTCCGGCTGCCGCCGGGCGACGCGGACGTCACGAAGCTCTCGGGCGGCGAGCGGCGCCGGGTGGCGCTCTGCCGGCTCCTGCTCTCCGAGCCGGACATGCTGCTCCTCGACGAGCCGACGAACCACCTCGACGCCGAGAGCGTCGCGTGGCTCGAGCAGTACCTGGAGCGCTTCCCCGGGACGGTGGTGGCGATCACCCACGACCGCTACTTCCTCGACAACGTGGCGAAGTGGATCCTCGAGCTCCACCGCGGGGAGGGGATCCCGTGGGAGGGAAACTACTCGAGCTGGCTCGACCAGAAGCAGAAGCGCCTCGCCGTCGAGGAGAAGCAGGCCTCGGCGCGGCAGAAGACCCTCGAGCGCGAGCTCGAGTGGGTGCGCCAGAGCCCGAAGGCGCGGCAGGCGAAGAGCAAGGCGCGCCTCCAGCGCTACGAGGAGCTCCGCGCCGAGGCCGAGCGGCAGGTGGAGGGGACGGCGGAGATCATCATCCCGGTGCCGGAGCGGCTGGGCGACGAGGTCGTGGTCGCGAAGAACCTGCGCAAGGGCTTCGGCGACCGGCTCCTCTTCGAGAACCTCAACTTCGCGCTCCCCCGCGGCGGCATCGTCGGCGTGATCGGCCCGAACGGCGCCGGCAAGACCACGCTCTTCCGGATGATCGTGGGCCAGGAGCAGCCCGACGGGGGCGAGCTGGTCGTCGGGAAGACGGTGAAGGTCGGCTACGTGGACCAGAGCCGCGAGGCGCTCGACGGCGAGCGGACGGTCTACGAGGAGATCTCGGGCGGGCAGGACGAGCTCCTCTTCGGCACCCGCAAGGTGAACGCGCGCGCCTACTGCGCGGGCTTCAACTTCCGCGGCCCCGACCAGCAGAAGAAGGTGAAGGACCTCTCGGGCGGCGAGCGGAACCGGGTGCACATGGCGAAGCTCCTCAAGGGGGGCGGGAACCTGCTCCTCCTCGACGAGCCGACGAACGACCTCGACGTGGACACGCTGCGCGCCCTCGAGGACGCGCTGCTGGGCTTCGCGGGGTGCGCGGTGGTGATCAGCCACGACCGCTGGTTCCTCGACCGCATCGCGACGCACATCCTCGCCTTCGAGGGCGACTCGGAGGTGGTCTGGTTCGAGGGGAACTACCAGGAGTACGCCGCGGACTACCACCGCCGGAAGGGCGCGGCGGTGGACCAGCCGCACCGCATCAAGTACAAGCCCCTCCACCGCTGAGGGGCGCCGGCCGTGCCCCTCGCGCTGCTCGCCAACACCGCCGCGACCGGGGTGCTGATCGGGCTCATCCTGACGGTGCAGCTGGTGCACTATCCCCTGTTCGCCGCGGTGGGCCGCGCCGAGTGGCCCGCCTACGCGGCGGCGCACGCCCGCCGCATCACGCCGCTCGTGGCGCCGTGGATGGCGCTCGAGCTCGCCACGAGCCTCTGGCTCGCGGCGGCGCCGCCGCCCGGCGTGCCCCGCGCGCCCGCGTGGGCCGCCGCGGGCGCGACGCTGCTCACGTGGGGCGTGACCCTGCTGGTGAACGGCCCGGCGTTCGCGCGCCTCGCGCGCGCGTGGGACGACGGGCTCCACCGCCGCGTCGTCCGGGCCAACTGGCTCCGCGTGGCGCTCTGGACGGGGCGCGGCGCCCTGCTTCTCTTTCTCCTCGGGCAGGCGCGCTGAGGGGCGGGCGGCCCGGGCGCCCGCCCGGGCGCCGCGTCCCCCGCGCCAGCGGCGGCTGAGGGCATGGCACGCGAGACGGGACCGGTCTTCTACGATCCGAGCGGGCGGCGGTGGTCGCGCATGCGCCGGCTCACCCTCGCCGCCGGCATCGCGACCACGCTGCTCGCGCTCTCCGTCGTCGTCGCGATCCTCCTGCCGCCGGCACTCCCCCCCTTCCCCCTCGGCAGCACCAGCCCCGGCTGGCGCCCCGCGCTCCCCGACCTCGCGCTCTCGCGCCTCGACCGCGCCCGCGCCGCGGCGCGCCGCCGGCTCTTCGCGCAGCTCCGCCAGCACCGCCCCGCCCCCGCGCTCCGGCCGGGCGAGCTCCCGGTGAGCGGGCGTCGCGCCCCCGCGGCGCCGGTGCGGGACGCGGAGGTGGCCGGCTTCTACGTGAACTGGGACGACAACTCCTTCGCCTCGTTCCGGGCGCACGCCGCCGAGATGGACCTCGTCGTGGGCGAGTGGGGGTTCGTGGCGGCGGGGGGCGACTCGCTCCGCCTCGCGGTGGACCGGCGGGTGCTCTTCACCGCCGACCGGCTCCCCGCCGGGCAGCGGCCGCGCGCGCTCCTCATGGTGAGCAACTTCAGCTCGCAGGACCGGCGCTTCGAGACGGGCGCGCTCCGCCGCCTCCTCGAGCGGCGCGCCGCGCGGGCCCGCGCGGTGGCCCAGCTCGACTCGGCGGTGCGCCGCTTCGGGCTGGGCGGGGTGACGGTGGACTTCGAGGAGGTCCCCGAGGACCTGCACGCCCCCCTCGCGCGCTTCCTCGAGGAGCTCCGCGCGGCGCTCCCCGCCGGGTCGCTCGTCACGCAGGCGGTGGCGCCCGGCCTGCCGCGGGCCGTCCTCCGCGCCTACGCGAAGCGCACCGACCGGATCTTCCTGATGCTCTACGACGAGCACGACGGGGGGATGGAGCCCGGGCCGGTGGCGAGCCAGCGCTGGTACGAGCTCGAGGCGCGCCGCGCCCTCGAGGACGTCCCGGCCGGCCACCTGATCCTGGCCCTCGGCGCCTACGGCTACCACTGGAACGACGCGACGCCCGGCCCGCGCGGCGACGAGGTGACCTACCAGGACGTGCTGCGCGCGGCGCGCGAGCACGGCGCCCCGCTGCGGTGGGACGCCGCCTCGCTCAACCCGTACCTCGCGTGGAGCGACCCCGACTCGACGGACCACGTGATGTGGTTCCTCGACGGCGCGACCGCGTGGAACGAGGTGCACGCGGGACGGCGCCTCGGCGTGGCGGGGCACGCGATCTGGCGCCTCGGGAGCGAGGACCCGTCGGTCTGGAACGTCCTCGGCCGGGCGGGGCTCGACGCGCCGGCGGCCGCGCTCGCCACGATGCCGGCGGGCTACGACGTGGAATTCGAGGGCGAGGGGGAGCTGCTCCGCGCCGAGCACCGGCCGACCGACGGCCGCCGGGACGTCACCGTGGATTCGGCCAGCGGCCTCGTCGCCGCCGAGGCGGTGACCGCGCTCCCGACGCCGTGGGTCATCCAGCGCACCGGGGCCTCGCCCCACGAGGTCGCGCTCACCTTCGATGACGGCCCCGACGGGCAGTGGACCCCGGTCATCCTCGACACGCTGCGGAAGTACGGCGCGCCGGCGACCTTCTTCGTGATCGGCGCCAACGTCGAGAAGCACATCCGCCTCACCCGCCGGCTCTACGCCGAGGGGCACGAGGTCGGCATCCACACCTTCTCGCACCCGAACCTGGCGCTCGTGCCGAACGTGGTCACGCGCCTCGAGCTGGACGCCGCCGAGCGGGTGGTGGAGGCGGTGCTCGACCGGCGGACGGCGCTCTTCCGCCCGCCCTACTTCGGGGACGCGGAGCCGACGACGGTGGACGAACTCGGCCCGGTGGCGATCGCCACCGACCTGGGCTACGTCACCGCGGGCCTCCACGTGGACTCGGACGACTGGCAGCAGCCGGGCCGGGACAGCATCATCCGGAACGTGCTCGCGCGCCGCGCCCACGGGAACGTGGTGCTGCTCCACGACAGCGGCGGCGACCGGTCGCAGACGGTGGCGGCGCTCGGGCCGCTCATCGACTCGCTCCGCGCCCGCGGCGACACCCTCGTCCTCCTCTCGCAGCTCGCCGGCCTCACCCGCGACCAGGCGATGACGCCGCTCCCGCCCGCGAGCGCCGCCACGCGCGCCGTCGAGCTCGCCTCGTTCGCGCTGGTGGGCGGCCTCGAGTGGGGGGTGCACTGGCTCTTCCTCGTCGCGGCGGTGCTCGCGATCGGCCGCCTCGCGGTGATCCTCACGCTCGCGCTCCTCCAGCGCTTCGGCCGCCGCGTCCCGGCGCCGGCCGGGTGGGCGCCGCCGGTGAGCGTCGTCGTGCCGGCGTACAACGAGGAGCGGGTGATCGTGAAGACGGTCGAGAGCCTCCTCGCGCAGGCGTACGCCGGCCCGCTCGAGATCGTCGTGGTGGACGACGGCTCGCCCGACGGGACGTACGCGGTGGCGCAGGCGGCGTTCGGCGGCGACCCGCGCGTGCGGGTGCTCACCAAGCCGAACGGCGGCAAGGCGAGCGCGCTCAACCACGGCATCGCGGCGGCGCAGGGCGAGGTGATCGTGGCCCTCGACGCCGACACCGTCTTCGCGCCGGGGACGATCGCGCGGCTCGTCGCCCCGCTCGCCGACCCGGCGGTCGGCGCGGTGGCGGGGAACGCGAAGGTGGGCAACCGGGTCAACCTCGTCACCCGGTGGCAGGCGGTGGAGTACGTCACCAGCCAGAACCTCGACCGCCGGGCGTTCGCGGAGCTCAACTGCATCACCGTGGTGCCGGGGGCGGTCGGGGCGTGGCGCCGCGCGCTCGTGCTCGAGCTGGGCGGCTTCAGCGACGACACCCTGGCCGAGGACCAGGACCTCACCCTCGCGGTGCTCCGGCGCGGCTACCGCGTCGCGTACGCCGACGACGCGGTCGCGTGGACCGAGGCCCCCGACACCCTCCGCGGCCTCGCGAAGCAGCGCTTCCGCTGGAGCTTCGGGACGCTGCAGTGCATGTGGAAGCACCGCGACGCCCTCTTCCGCCGGCGCTACGGCGCCCTCGGCTGGGTGGCGATGCCCAACGTGTGGCTCTTCCAGCTCGTCTTCGCCGCGCTCTCGCCGCTCGCCGACCTGATGTTCCTCTGGAGCCTGCTGAGCATCTGGCTGGTGAAGGAGCAGCACGGCGCCACCTACGCGCTGGTGAACCTCCAGCAGGTGCTCACGCTCTACGCGCTCTTCCTCGTGGTGGACTGGGGGGCGGCGGTGCTCGCCTTCCTGCTCGAGCCGGGCGAGGACTGGCGCCTCTCCGCCCTCATCGTGCTGCAGCGCTTCGCCTACCGGCAGGTGATGTACTTCGTGGTGGGCCGCTCGTTCATGGCGGCGCTCCGCGGCCGGGTGGTGGGGTGGGGCAAGCTCGAGCGCAAGGCCACCGTGGCCCT
>JBAIWX010000025.1:0-5345 GCA_037916975.1 Gemmatimonadales bacterium | reverse complement strand
GCGCGAGCTGGCGGAAGTAGACCATCCGCTCGCGGAAGGTGCGCACCAGGTCGTCCACGCCGTTCACCGAGACGGCGGGGAGGCGCGTCCGGAGTGCGGCGACGGTGGCGTTGACGTCGTGCCCGTCTCGAACCTTCACGATGAACACCGAGACGCGGTCGGTCTCCTGCTGCCAGGCGAGGTGCTGCATGACCGGCACCAGCGTGCCGACCGACGGCTGGTCCTTGTAGTCGTAGAGCCAGCGCACGACCGCGCGCACCACGAGCCGCCGCTCCACGGCGGGGCGCGCCACCTGCGGGTCGAGCCGGCCGACGAGCGTCACCGTGTCGCCGACCTCGGCGCCGAGGGCCTGCGCGGCGGCGGCGCTCACGAGGAGGCCGGCCGAGTCGCCGGGGGCGAGGTCCCGGCCCCGCTCGAGTTCGTAGAGCGCCTGATGGGCGGGGTCGATGCCGTAGCCGAACAGCGTGGCGAGCGAGTCGGCGCCCGGCGCGCCGGAGCGCCGGGCGTGCACGCTCGTGGCGACGACCGGCGCTACCACCTCCACGGCGGGTTCGGCGGCGAGCGTGGCGGCGACCGCGGTCGCGTCGCCGATCGTAGCCTCGCTGTCCATCGGCAGCGTGCCCTTGGGCGTCACGCGCACCTGGAACCCGCGGTTGAGGAGCAGCTCGGCGAAGGAGACCTCGAGCCCGCCGCGGAGCATCACCATGTCGAGGAGCATCGCCGAGGCGACGGCGATGCCGGCGACGGAGAGCGCGGTGCGGAGCGGGTGGCGCCCGAGGTTCCGGAGCCCGCGGCGGAGGTCCATCAGCCGCGCCCCCAGAGCACCATCGGCCGGGTACGGACGAGCCGCCAGGCCGCGAGGGCGCCGGCGCCCAGGCCCAGGAGCATCGAGAGCCCGACGCTGAAGCGGAGGATCTCCGGCGTGATCCAGGAGAAGACGAGCCGGGTGTCGAAGAAGCGCTGGTAGTAGGCGTTGGTCGCCCATCCCGAGACGGTGGCGATCCCGACGCCCAGGGCGGACCCGATCGCGGCGACGAGGGCGGCCTCGAGGAGGAGGGCGAGGAAGATCGTCCGCCGCCGGATGCCGACGAAGCGGAGCACGGCGGCGTCGAGCCGGCGCTCCTCGACCTTGAGGAGCATGATGCAGAGGAGGAAGACGGCGCTCGCCACGATGGTGATCACCGCGATGGCGCGATGGAAGCGGCTCACGACCTTGAACGTGCGCGACGACTCGGAGGCGATCTCGGCGCTCGGGAAGGCGCGGAAGCCGTAGGCCACGCGGCCCAGCCGCTCCACGGCGCGGGCAGGGTCGGCACCGGGCACGAGGGCGACGCCGATCCGGTCCACGCGGTCGGGGTGGCCGAGGAGCGTGGCGAGGTCGGGGAGGTGCATGCGCAGCCGGAGCTCGCGGCGGAGCACGATCGCGGGGTCGGCGGGCGGCTCGTAGATGGCGGCGATCCGGGCGACCAGCCGGAGCGAGTCGGGGCTCGGGCCCAGGCGCAGGGTGTCGCCGACGGCGAGGCCGAGTTCCACGGCGAGCCGGCGCTCGACGGCGACGGCCGTCACCGTCGCGGCGGCCGGGGCCGGGACCTGCGCGCGCGCGCGGCCGGCGCCACGGAGTACGGCGATCGCGACGAGCGCGAGCGGAAGGAACGGACGGCGGCGCATCGCGGGCAATCTACCCGGGACGGCGCGGGGGGTTCATTCGGAACGCCCCCTCGGGCGCGTCGCCGTGACCCCGCCGCCCGGCCATCCGGTCGCCGCACGGCGAAGCATCACTTCCACGCCATGAACGGCGCCACGGCCGCGGAAATCAGCGTGGGTGCGCCCGGGACCAGCACCCGGGCGGCGCCGGTTCACTCACATGTCGCCGGCCGCCACGCCGCAAGCAGGACGAATGACGCCTGGTTGGACTCGACGACCTCGTCGCACCGGGCCAATCCGGACTCGAGGCGCTCTGCCGCGACCCCGAGGCCGACGAGGAAGTCCTTCGCCGCCCGCGCCCGCCGCATGCCGAGCAGCGTGTCCGCCGGCACGCGCCCGCCATCGTCGGTGCCGCCCGCGATGCGGAGGCGGGCGGCGGGATGCGACGCGAGGATGGCGCCCTTGCGCGCGAGCACCTCGCGTGCCTCCGGGGTGAGCTGCCGGCCCCCCTCGAGGAAGGTGATCGGGCGCTCGAGTTCGGTGCGCCAGGCGGCCCCGTCACGCAGCGAATCCTGCGCCGCGTCGCGCTCGGCGGTCTCACGCGCCAGCCGCTCGCGCATCATCGAATCGGCACGGGCACCCCGCGGACGCTCGTAGTGCGGACGGTGGTCCCCGGTGTCGGCGCCGGCGCGCGCCCCCGTGCGCAGCGAGTCCCGCACGGCGATGACCGGCGCCGCCGCCACCGCTGGTCCCAGGGGCACGGGTGCCGCCGCCGGCGCCGGGGCGCCGCACGCGGCGACCAGCAGGGCGATCGGCAGGACGCAATCGCGGACGCCGCGATGCATGGGTGCGTTCCTCGATGGGTGGGGAGCGGACGGCTGCGCGCCGCCATCACGAAAGGCGAGCGCGAGCGGCGGAGCTCCTACAGCGAGACGCGGCGGCCGCGAAAGGCCTGCCAGACGATGATCACCACCGCGATCGGGAGCAGCAGGTGGATCATGTTCCCGGCCACGTGAAAGACGCCGTAGCCGAGCAGCCAGGCGACGACGACGACGACGGCGAGCGTGTACAGCATGGCGGACCTCGCTGAACTGGGCGCAGGACGCCGGCCGCAGGAGGCGGTCGGCGTCTGCAGCATCGGTGCTACCGCGGCGGCTTCGGCGCGGGCGCCGGGGGCGTACCGAGCCCGGGCTTCGGCTCGGTGGGGGCGGTGACGACGGGTTCCACCTTCTTGTGGGTCTCCCCCTGGTGGGGCTCCCCCATCGACGCCGGATCGATGGCCTTCGCGGCGGTGGACAGCTCCTCGATGCGATCGCTGAGGTCGGACATGGTCGGTCTCCGGTACGGTTGAAGCGTCATGCGCGATCTTTCGAGGCGGCTCCATCGAACGAGCGCGTCGGCCCCGATCGCGCGGGCATGGGCGCGGAGTGCGGGGGCGCTATCGTCGTCGGAACGCCCCCGAGCCCTGGAGCTCGGCCCCGAACAGGAGAGCCGCGCCGCCGATCAACACGGGCAGGAGATAGTCCGGCATCCCCAGTGTGCACGGCAGGAGGTCGGCGCCGCCCGGCGAGGGTCGCTTGCCGGGGCGCGGCGTGCGCAGCAGTGCGACGGCACCGGCAGGGCACGGGCATCGACGGCGGTCATCGGGCACTCCGATCGGTGGTGGTGTGCGGGTCGGGCCCTCGACGCGCGGCGCGGCGCTCTGCTCCCAGCCGGTAGCCGGGGGAGCGAACGACGAGCCGATCCGCCGACTCGGGCGAAGGCTCGAACCGGGGCTGCGTGTCGGTGAACAGGAGGAGGGCGCGCTCCACCAGCGGACGATCGGCCGCGGGAATGACGGCGTGGATCGGTGCCTGCCAGTCGCGCGGGTCGCGCACGCGGTCGAACGCGCCGCCGAGTTCCTCCAGGCGCTCCCAGTTCAGCCGCTGGTCAAGTCCGTCGTCGTCGCTGCAGCTCACGAGGTGCCTCCTGCGTGGGGATCGTCCCGGCGGGCCTTCCGTCCGTGAGAGAAGGCTAGGCCGGCGAGCGCAGCCCAGCCATCGGCCATCGGAGGGAGCGTGGAGCGAGTCCGGACGACGGAGTCACCGCGTTCGCCGCGCCGCCCGCCGATCGATCGCGGGCCCATCGCCGTGCGCCCGGCTGAGCCGGTGGCGTGCATGTCGGGGGGCCGCGTTCCGACGGCCGGGCGTCCGGCCGCTGACGGACTCCGCGGAGGCGTGAGGGGGATAGGAAGGAGGGGAACAGGCCCTGAGGCCTGCTCCCCCGAACTGCGATGGTGCGGACCACCAAGATTCAACCGGCGGTGCGCGGACGCCATCCATCGTTGGGAGAATCCCGGATAGAGGGCCCGGTTGATGAGGTCAGGGAGGGGAGGCGCCCCGGCCGCGCGCCGCGTGGCTGAAGGCGGCGACCTCGAGACGGCTGTGCAGGGCCAGCTTCTCGAGGACGTTGTGCACGTGGCTCTTCACGGTGTGCACGGCGATGTGCAGGCGCGTGGCGATCTCCTTGTTGCTCAGCCCCTCGCCGAGGAGGTCGATCACCTGACGTTCGCGGTTCGTGAGGCGCGTCGAATCCAGCACGCGCGCGGCCCCGCCGCGGACGGCGTTGTTCACGATCTGGGTGAACAGGGAACTCGCGAGCGCTTGCGGCAGCACCTGCGCCCCGCTGGCCACCGCCCGGATGGTGGCGAAGAACTCCTCGAAGGAGGCCGACTTCATGATGAAGCCGGAGGCACCCGCGTGCACGTACGCCGCGACGTCCTCCTGCTGCGGGAGGAGGCCCATCACGACGACGCGCGCGGCCGGCACCTCCTTGCGGACCGTGGCGGTGAGGCTCAGGCTGTCATGATCCTCGAGACCTACGTCCACCAGGACGACGTCCGGCCTGGCATTCCGTACGCTCTCGAGCGCTTCCCCCACGTCCGCCGACGCCGCCAGCACGCGGAATCCCGGCTGGAGGTGGATCATCGTCGCCAGGCCCTCGCGCAACAGGCGATTGTCGTCGATCAGGACGAGCGCGATCGGCTCCGGCGGCGCGGCCGGGTCGTCCGGTGCGGGCGTCGTGGGGCGCTTCGTCACGGTCCGCCTTCCTCGCTGGGACCCAGCCCATCGCTCGAGAGCACGCCGACACACCCCTGAATCACGATACTCCCGCCCTCGGGGCATCGCCAGTCAGGCGCGACCGATCGTGCCGGAAGCACGGCCGCGCGACTCTCCCGCCGTGCTGCGGGAGCGAGCCGCCCGATGGTCGCGGCGCAGCACGGTGCAGGGGCGGCCGGCCGGGGCGCGAGGCGATGCCGCCGAAGGGTCGCCGCACCACCGTGGCACGGCGCCGGACGATGCGTGCGAACGCTCAGAACCGCACGGCCACCCCGAGGAACGGGTTCACGTCGTCCGCCCCGCGTGTGAGCCCGACGTTCACCCCCGCGTCGAGCTGCAGGTCGGCGGTGAGGCCGAGGGCGAGCCCGCCGTCGAGCGTGAGCTCGCGCGGCCCGCCGCCCGAGGCGTGGAAGAGCTCCGCGTAGCCGGCGAGCGCCCCCGCGATCGGCCGCCCGACGGTGAGCGACTGGACGAAGGTGCCGCGCCACGTCCCCGGCCGGTCACGCTGGAGGTCGAGCTCGAGCATCGCGCCAAGCGACCACTCCCGCCCCAGGTCGAGCGCGAACGGCACGATGAGCCCCGCCACCGGGTGCCGCCGCACGA
>JBAIWX010000024.1:0-49497 GCA_037916975.1 Gemmatimonadales bacterium | reverse complement strand
CACCGGGCCCGAGCCGCGCGTCCTCGACCGCGCCGAGGCGCTCGCCGCGGCCGTGATCGCCGAGCGCGACGTGCTCGACCGCACGGCGCAGGACGCCGCGGAGAACTGGCGGCTCGAGCGCATCGCGACGGTGGAGCGGAACATCCTGCGCCTGGGCATCCACGAGCTCATGGCGGGCGCGGTGCCGCCCAAGGTCGCGATCGACGAGGCGGTGCGGCTCGCGCACTGGTTCGCCGGCCCGCGGGCCCCGGGCTTCGTGAACGGCGTCCTCGACCGCGTGGCGCGCGCCCTGGGCCGGCTCTGAGCGCCTGAAGCGGCGTTCATCATTCCGTGAACATCCTCGTCGTCAACTGGCAGGACCGGCAGAACCCGCAGGCCGGCGGCGCCGAGATCCACCTCCACGAGATCTTCGGCCGCCTCGCCGCGCGCGGGCACCGGGTGCGGCTCGTCTGCTCCGGGTGGCCCGGCGCGGCGCCGCGGGCGGTGGTGGACGGGATCGCGGTCGAGCGCCACGGCGGCCGGCACGGCTTCGCCCTGGTGGGCCGGGGGGCGGTGCGGCGGGCGCTCCGCGAGGAGCGGCCCGACGTGGTGGTGGAGGACGTGAACAAGCTCCCGCTCTTCCTGCGGGGACTCACCGACCGGCCCTTCTGCGTGCTGGTGCCGCACCTCTTCGGCACGACGGCCTTCCAGGAGGCCCCGTGGCCGATGGCCGCGATCGTCTGGCTCGCCGAGCGGCCACTGGCGCGGGCCTACCGGGGCGCGGGCTTCCACGCGATCAGCGAGAGCACCCGGGACGACCTCGTGGCGCGCGGGGTGCCCGGCGGGACCATCCGGGTCATCCATCCCGGCGTGGACGCGGTGCGCTTCCGGCCCGATCCGGCCGTCCCGCGCGCCGAAGCCCCGACGTTCGTGTATGTTGGTAGGTTGAAGCGGTACAAGGGCCTGGACGTCGCCATCCGGGCCCTGGCGCTGGCGCGCGCGGAGCGGCCGGACCTGCGGCTGCTCGTGGCCGGGAGCGGGGACCACCGGCCGGCACTCGAGGCGCTGGCGCGGCAGCTGGGGCAGGAGGAGGCGGTGCGCTTCCTCGGCTTCGTGGGCGAGGCGGAGAAGATCCGGCTCTTCCGGACGGCGTGGGCGAACGTCTTCCCGTCGCCGAAGGAAGGGTGGGGGATCACCGTGATCGAGGCGGCCGCGTGCGGGACGCCGTCCATCGCCTCCGACAGTCCCGGCCTGCGCGACTCGGTGCGGGCGGGCGTGACCGGCCTCCTCGCGCCGCACGGCGACGCGGCGGCGCTCGCCCGCCGCCTGCTGGAACTCGCGGCCGATCCCGCGCTCGTCGCGCGGCTCGGCGCGGCCGCCCGCCGCCACGCGGAGGCGCTCTCGTGGGACGCGGCCGCCGACGCCACCGAGGCGCACCTCCGCGCGCTGGTGGCCGACCAGGATCGTTGACTCGAGGAGCTCGACCCCATGCAGATCACCGTGACCGCCCGTCACTGCGAGATCACCGAGGCGCTGCAGGCGCGCGCCCGCACCGTCGCCGAGCGCGTGGCCGCCGCGGCCACCCGGCCGCTCGAGTGCACGGTCCTCTTCGACACCGACGGGCTGCACCACGTGGCGGAACTCCGGCTCCGCACCGCGGCCGGCGACGCGCTGCTCGCGCGCGGCGAGGGCCCCAACCACCGCTCCGCGCTCGACGTCGCGGAGGACCGCCTCAAGCGCCAGCTCCGCTCGTCCAACGGCCGCAGCCGCCGCGCCCGGCGCGGGAGCCCGGAGGCGCCGGAAGCCTGATGTTCCGCCTGCGCGACTTCCTCGGGCGGGAGGAGAACCCGCTCCAGCTCGAGGCGCTCACCGGCGAGGCGGGCCTCGACCGGCAGGTGCAGAACCCCGAGGTGGCGAGCCCGGGGCTCGCGCTGGCCGGGTACACCGCGCGCTTCATCCCCGACCGGCTCCACGTGCTCGGCGAGACCGAGATCACCTACCTGAACTCCCTCGACCCCGCCGAGCGCCGGCGGCGGCTCGAGGGATTCTTCGCGTTCGAGATCCCCTGCCTCTTCGTGACCAAGGGGCTCGACGTCCCGGCCGAGCTCCTCGCGCTCGCGCGCGAGCGAGTGGTGCCGGTGCTGCGCTCCCCGCTCAAGACGGCCGACTTCTACCGCAAGATCAAGCCGCTCGTGGAGGAGGCATTCGCGCCGCGCACCACGCTCCACGGCTCGCTCGCCGACGTCTACGGCGTGGGGCTCCTCTTCGTGGGGCGGTCGGGGATCGGCAAGAGCGAGTGCGTGCTCGACCTCGTGGAGCGGGGCCACCGGCTCGTCGCCGACGACGTCGTGCAGGTGACCCGGCGCGGGACCGACATCCTCATCGGCCGCGGGCACGAGCTCGCCGGGCACCACATGGAGATCCGCGGCATCGGCCTCATCGACGTGCAGGCGCTCTTCGGCATACGGGCCGTGCGCCAGCAGAAGCGCATCGAGGTGGTGGTGCAGCTCGAGGACTGGGAGACCGCGCGGGACGCGGAGCGCACCGGGCTCTCGCACCAGACGACCGACATCCTGGGCGTCGTCATCCCGCGCGTGGTGGTCCCGCTCAACCCTGGCAAGAACATCACGGTGATCTCCGAGGTGGTCGCGATGATGCACCTCCTCCGCTATGCCGGCGTGGACGTCGCGGCGGCCTTCAACGAGCGCCTGATCCGCCGGATGAAGGAGAAGGCCGGCGTGCGGAGCTACCTGCAGGAGGACTATGAGTGAGCCGCTGCGCGGCGTCGTGGTGGCCCACGGCCCGCTCGCCCAGGCGCTCGTCGCCGCCGCGGAGTCCATCACCGGCCAGGGGGGGCTGCTGGTGCCGGTGTCCAACTCGGGGTGCGACCGCACCGCGCTCGAGACCCGCATCATCGAGGCGGTGGGGGCGGGCCCGGCGCTCGTCTTCGTGGACCTCGCGAGCGGCTCCTGCCTCTTCGCCGCCCTGCGGCGGCTCCGCGAGCGTCCCGACGTGCGCGTGGTGACGGGCGTGAACCTCGCGATGCTCGTGGACTTCGCCTTCCAGCACGGCGAGGGCGTCGAGGCCGCGGCCCGGCGCGCGATCGAGGTCGGCACGCACGCGGTGGGCACCCCGGGCGCATGACGGTCGTCCTCTGCCGGGTGGACGACCGGCTGATCCACGGGCAGGTCGTGCTGGGATGGGCCCGCGCGCTCGGCGTGCAGCGCATCGCGCTCGCCGACGACGACGTGGCCGCGAGCCCGTGGGAGCAGGAGCTCTACCGGATGGCGGTGCCGAACGAGGTCGAGCTCGTCTTCGCGCCGGTGCTGGAGGCGGGCCGGCGCCTCGCGGGCTGGCATGCGGAGCCCGCGCGCACGCTGGTGCTGTGCGGGACGGTCGAGGCGGCCGGCGCGCTCTATCACGCCGATCCCGTCGTGGCGCACCGCATCAACCTCGGCGGGATCCACCACCGGGCCGGCCGCTCGGAACGCGCGCCGTACGTCTACCTGAGCGAGGACGAGTACCGCCAGCTGCAGGCGCTCGCCGCCGAGGGGGCCCAGATCAGCGGGCAGGACGTGCCCACCGCGCCGGCGGTGCCGCTCGAGGCGCTCGCGTGAGCGACCCGGGGGCGCTCGCCCTGCTGGGGCTGGCCGCGTGGGGCGTCGTCGTGGCGGTGGATCTCGTGAGCGTGCCGCAGGCGCTGCTCGCGCGGCCCCTCGTCGCCGCCACGATGGCCGGCTGGCTCGCGGGGGACGTCGGCGCGGGGCTCCGCGTGGGCGTGGCGCTCGAGCTCTTCGCGCTCGAGGTCCTGCCGGTGGGCGCCGCGCGCTACCCGGACTACGGCCCCGGCGCGGTGGCCGGCGCGGTGGTGGCGGCCGGCGCGTCGGCCGACCGGCTCGGCCTCGGCGTGGCGACGGGCCTGGTGCTGGCCGTCATGGGCGGCTGGAGCCTCGGGTGGCTCCGCCGCGAGAACGGCGAGGCGCTCCGGCGCCGGCTCGCGGCGCTCGCGGCGGGGGAGGCGGGCGCCGTGCGCGCCCTCCAGCTGGGGGGCCTCGCCCGCGACGCGGTGCGCGGGCTCGCACTCACGCTCGCCGGGCTCGCCGTCGCCCTCCCGCTCCGGCACGCGGCGGTGCCGCCGGCGGTGCTCGCGGCGCTCACCGCGGCCGCGATCGGTGCGGGCCTGGTGGCCGCCGGGGCGGGTGCCCTGCGGAGCGCGGGCCGTGGCGCGCGCTTCGGGTGGCTCGTCGCGGGGCTCGGCGCCGGCTCGCTCCTGATGCTGGCGGTGCGATGACCGGACGGCGCCGGGCGCTGCTGAGGCTGTTCGCGCTCCAGGCGGCGTGGAACACCGAGCGCATGCAGGGCGTCGGCATGGGCTGGGCCGCCGAGCCGCTCCTCGACGACCTCCGCACCGCGGACCCGACCCGGCACGCCGAGGCGGTGGTGCGCTCGGCGGAGTTCTTCAACGGGAACCCGAACCTCGCGGGGCTCGCGCTGGGTGCCACGGTGCGCGCCGAGTACGACGGGGTGCCGGGTGCGCAGGTGCTCCGGCTGCGCACCGCGCTCTGCGGCCCGCTCGGCTCGCTCGGCGACCGGCTCTTCTGGGCGGGGGTCGTGCCGGCGCTCGTCGGCGTGGCGGTGGCGGCGGTCGCGCTCGGGGGGGGCTGGGTCGTGGTCGCGTCGCTCGTGCTGGCGTACGCGACGGTGCGGGCCTGGGTCGTCGCGTGGTCGCTGGACACGGGCCTCCGGCAGGGACTCAAGGTCGGGAGCGCGCTCACCGGTGCCTGGCTCCCGCGTGCCGCCGAGCGCGTGGGGCCGGCGGCCGGGTTCGGCGTGGGGCTCGCCCTGCCGCTCGCGGCGCGGTGGCTCCTGGCCGGCAGTGCGCCCGCCGCCCGCCAGCCGGTGGCGACCGTGCTGGTGGTGGTCGTCGGGCTCGTGCTCGCGTTCCGGGCCGGGCCGCGGTACACGGCCCTGCGCTACGGGCTCGCGGTGCTGACAGTCGCGGCGCTCCTGGCCGCGTTCCTCGGAGGGCAGGGATGATCGAGCGTGAGGCGCAGATCGTGAACCCGCTGGGCATGCACGCCCGGCCTGCCGCGCAGGTCGTCCGCACGGCGAGCGCCTTCACGGCCGACATCGAGCTCGTGCGGGACGGCATGGCGGTGAACGGGAAGAGCATCATGGGGGTCATGATGCTCGCCGCCGAGTGCGGCTGCACCATCACCATCCGCGCCAGCGGCCCCGACGAGGCCGCGGCGGTGGACGCCCTCACGAAGCTCGTCGCCGAGGGGTTCGGCGAGACGTGAGCCGGCACGTGACGCTCCGCGGCATCGGCGTCTCGCCGGGCGTGGCCTACGCCCGGGCGATGCTCGTGCGCACCGAGTTCCCCGACGTCCCCGACCGCGCCGTCGGCGCCGACGAGGTGGAGGCGGAGGTCGCGCGGCTCCGGTCGGCGGTGGCGCAGGTGGTGGCGCAGCTCCGGGAGCTCGAGGAGAAGGTGCTTCGGCGCGCCGGCCCCGAGGAGTCACGCATCTTCGACGCGCAGATCCTCATGGTGCAGGACGAGGACTTCCTGCGCGCGGTCGAGGCGCTGATCCGCAAGAACCTGCTCAGTGCCGAGACCGCCTACGAGTTCAAGGCGCTCGAGCTCAGGAACCTCTGGACTGCCTCGGGGAGCGCGGGCCTCCGCGAGCGGCTCACCGACCTGCACGCCATCCAGCTCCGGATGCTGCGCGCGCTGCTCGGGCAGGGGCCCGAGCAGCCGTGGGCCGTCCCCGATGACGAGCTGGTGATCGTGGTGGCGCGGGAGCTCTCGCCGGGCCTCACGGTCCAGCTCGACCGCGAGCACGTCGCGGGCCTCGTGAGCGAGCAGGGCACGCGCACCTCCCACGCGGCCATCCTCGCGCACTCCCTCGGCATCCCGGCGGTGATGGGCGCGGAGGGCGCGCTGGAGCGGATTCCGGACGGCGCCATGCTGCTGCTCGACGGGCAGGCCGGGGTGCTCGTGGTCGAGCCGACGGCCCTCGAGCTCGAGGCGGCGCGGACCCGCCAGAGCCGCCGGCACCGCCTCGAGTTCCAGCTCGAGGGCGTCGCGGGGCTGCCGGCGGCGACGCCGGACGGCCACGCGGTGCAGCTCCTGGCCAACGTGGACCTGCCCGACGAGATCGAGGCGGCGCTGCGCGTCGGCGCCGAGGGCGTCGGGCTGCTCCGGACCGAGTTCCTCCTCACCGGGCGCGCCGCGCTGCCCACCGAGCAGGAGCAGGTGGACTACTTCCTCCGGGTGAGCGTCGCGTTCCCGCACCACCCGGTCGTGGTGCGCTCCTACGACCTGGGCGGCGACAAGTTTCCCGTCGCGTTCAAGATGCCGCAGGAGGCGAACCCGTTCCTCGGCTGGCGCTCGATCCGGGTCTGCCTCGACCACCCCGAGATCTTCCGCGTGCAGCTGCGCGCGGTGCTCCGGGCGGCGGCGGGGCGCGACCTGCAGCTCATGCTCCCGCTCGTGATGCGTCCCGACGAGGTGACGCGCACCCGGGAGCTCCTCGCGGAGGAGGCAGCGGCACTCCGGGCCGACGGGCTCCCGGTCGCGGAGGACCTCAAGGTCGGCGTCATGATCGAGACCCCCGCGGCCGTGGTCATCGCCGACCGCCTCGCGGAGGTGAGCGACTTCTTCAGCGTCGGCACGAACGACCTGACGCAGTACACGCTCGCGGTGGACCGCGGCAACGCGCGGCTCGCCGAGCGCTTCACGCCGCTCCACCCGGCCTGCGTGCGGCAGCTCCGGCAGGTGCTCGCCGTCGGCCAGGCCGCGGGCCTCCCGGTGAGCGTCTGCGGCGAGATGGCCTCCGAGCCCCTCGGCGCGCTGCTGCTCGCCGGGCTGGGCTACGACCGGCTGAGCGTGGCGCCGCCGGCGCTCCCGCTCGTGAAGTGGGCGATCCGTGGCGTGCCGGCCGCCGCCCTCCGGGCCGCCGCCGACGGTGCCCTCGACGCCCCCGGGCCCGAGGACGTCCTCGCCATCCTGCGCGAGGCGGTCGGCCCCCACGTGGACCTGCGCCTCATCGACCCCGACGCCGCGTTGCCGGCGCGGGACGGGGCCGTTAGGTTGCCGACGACCCCCGCGCGCTGAGCCGCTCCCGCGGCCGCCGCGCCCTCCCCACCCTCGACCGCGAACCCATGGCCGCCAAGACCCAGCGCCACGTCTTCACCTCCGAGTCCGTCACCGAGGGCCACCCCGACAAGGTGGCCGACGCGATCTCCGACGCCGTCCTCGACGCGATCCTCTTCGACGACGAGCACGCCCGCGTGGCGTGCGAGACCCTCGTGACGACCGGCATGGCGGTGGTCGCGGGCGAGATCACGACCTCGACGTACGTCCACGTCCCGGACCTCGTCCGCGAGACGCTCGACCGGATCGGCTACACCGACGCGGCGTTCGGCATCGACGGGCGCACCTGCGCGGTGCTCACCTCCATCGACCGGCAGTCGCCGGACATCGCGATGGGCGTGGACACGCGGACGACGAAGGGGAAGGCGAAGGCGCAGGGCGCCGGCGACCAGGGGATGATGTTCGGCTACGCGTGCGACGAGACGGAGGAGCTGATGCCCCTCCCGGTCACGCTCGCGCACCGGATCACCGAGCGCCTCGCCGCCGTCCGCAAGGGCGCCGGCGGCGTCCGGATCGGCTGGCTCCGGCCCGACGGGAAGAGCCAGGTCTCGGTCGAGTACGAGGGCGACCGGCCGGTCGCCGTGAAGACGGTGGTCGTCTCGACCCAGCACGACGAGACCTGGCGCGGCCGCCCGCTCCGCCACGCGACGATCGCCGACTCGGTCGTCGAGGCGGTGGTCAAGCCGGTGCTCCGCGAGCACGGCTTCGACCCGCGCGGGGTCAAGTTCCTGATCAACCCGACCGGCCGCTTCGTGATCGGCGGGCCCCACGGCGACGCGGGGCTCACCGGGCGCAAGATCATCGTGGACACCTACGGCGGCATGGCCCGCCACGGCGGCGGCGCCTTCAGCGGCAAGGACCCGTCGAAGGTGGACCGTTCGGCGGCGTACGCGATGCGGTGGGTGGCGAAGAACATCGTCGCCGCGCGGCTGGCCCGGCGCTGCGAGGTGCAGGTCGCCTACGCCATCGGCGTCGCCGAGCCGGTCTCGGTGATGGTGCAGACCTTCGGCACCGGCGCGGTGCCGGACGTGGCGCTCGAGCGCGCCGTGCGCGAGGTGTTCGACCTCACGCCGTCGGGGATCATCGAGTCGCTCAAGCTGCGCCGGCCGATCTACCGCCCGACCGCGGCGTACGGCCACTTCGGCCGGCCGGCCGAACCCGCGCGCGTCACGCGCGGCGGGACCGGCGACGAGGCCACGCGCCGCGTGGACCTCTTCACCTGGGAGCGCACCGACAAGGTGCGGGAGCTGCGCGCCGCCGTCCGCTAGGCGTCGCCGCGGCGCGGGGGGCCGCCTCGTGGTCGAGGTCACCGTCGCCGACATCCGCGTGGACCGGGCGAGCAACTCGCCCGTGGTGCTCCTGCGGGAGAAGGCGGGATCGCGCGTGCTGCCGATCTGGATCGGCCCCGCCGAGGCCAACGCGATCGCGATGGAGCTGCAGGGCATGAAGGCCCAGCGGCCCCTCACGCACGACCTCCTCAAGCAGGTCCTCACCGGCCTCGGCGGCGCGCTCCGCCGGGTGGTGATCGGCGCGGTGAAGGAGAACACCTACTTCGCCGAGCTCGTGATCACCCGCGAGGACCACGTCTTCCAGGTGGACGCGCGGCCGTCCGACAGCATCGCCCTCGCGCTCCGCCTGCACGCCCCCATCTATGCGGCCGACAGCCTCTTCGACGACGCCGGCGCCACCGAGCCCGCCCCGCCCGAGGGCGCGCCCGGTCCCGGCCTCGACCCGCAGGCCCTCAAGCAGTACCTCGAGAAGCTCGATCCCCAGGACTTCGGCCGCTTCACGCCGTAGCGCCGCCGTCGCGGCCCTCCTCGTCCTCGCCGCGACCCCGGCGTCGGCGCAGCGCGCGGCCACGCTCGCCGGCCGCGTGCTGCACGTGGTGCCGCCGGACACGACGCCGCTCGCCGGTGCGCGCGTGCTGCTCCACCGCGTGGCCGCCGACCGGCAGGGGCCCGTGGATTCCGCGGCGGCGGACGCGCAGGGGCGCTACCGCGTCTCCGTGCGGCCCGACACCGTGGCACTCTACCTCGTGAGCGCGAGCTGGGACGGCATCGAGTACTTCGGCGCGCCGTTCCGGCTCGGGGCGGTGCCGCCCGGCGCGCTCGACGTCGCGGTGTACGACACGTCGGGCACCGCCTCGGTGCAGGTCGCGGCCCGCAACCTCGTGGTCGGCGCCGCCGACACCGGTGGCGCCCGGCCGGTGCTCGAGCTCTTCGCCCTCGAGAACCGGAGCGGCCGCACGCGCACCGCGCCGCCCGACGGTGCGAGCTGGCGCTGGCCGCTGCCGTCCGGCATCCGCGAGTTCGCCACCGGCGAGGGCGAGTTCTCCTCCCGGGCCGTCGAGCGCCACGGCGACTCCCTGGCCCTCGCGGCGCCCCTCGTCCCCGGCGCGCGCCAGCTGGTGGTGCAGTACCTCCTCGCGCCGCGCACCCGCCTCGTCCTCCCGTTCGGCGGCCCCGTGCCGAGCGTGGACATCCTGCTCGCCGAGCGCGACGCGCGCGTGCGCACCACGGGATTCGCCTACGCCGACACGCAGTCGGTGGACGGGCGCACGTACCGGCGCTGGCACGGCAGCGTGGCCGCCGCGGGCGCCGTGGAAGTCGAGCTCCCCGCGCCGCAGTCGGCGGGGCGCGGCGCGCTCGGGCTCCTCGTGGCGGGGCTCGCCGTGCTCCTCGCGGGGCTGGGCGTCGCGCTGCTGCGGCGGCGTGGCGCGCCGCCGCCGCTCGAGCCGGCACCTGCGGCGGCCGGTGCCGCACCGCGGATCCCCGCGGCGGCGCTCATCGAGTCCATCGCCCGGCTCGATGCGCGCTATGCGGGCCGGGAGTCGGAAGTGTCTCGCGACGAATGGGCAAGGTACGCGACCGAGCGGGCCCGGCTGCGCGCCGAGCTCGCGGCTGCTCTTGCGGCCCGGGAGACCGGCGGCTAACGTAGCCCACCACAACTGACGTACACGCGAACGGGGCGCTCGGAAGCCGGTGCAAGTCCGGCGCGGCCCCGCCACTGTTACGGGCAGCAGCACCTCCGCTCATCCGCCACTGGGAAACCGGGAAGGCGAGCGGACGCCCGGAGCCAGGAGACCTCTCCGTTCGCGCCACCACAGATCCCTCGGGGGTGGGGACCGGTGGCGTACCCTGTCTCGCGCGCGCGCCGCCGGCGTGCGCGGGCAGCGTCCGCCCATCGCCACGCCCCGTGGAGATGGGCGGATTCGCTTGGGCCACGCCGTACGCCGCTGCCTCGTCGCCGCGCTCGCCATCCTGCTGGCGGCGTGCGGCCGGCCGGCCGTGCGAGCGGTCGAGGGGCCGGTGCTCGTGGACGACGCGGGCGACAGCGTCCGCGTGCCGCTCGCGCCGGGACGCGTCGTCTCGCTCCTCCCGACCGTCACCGAACTCGTCTTCGACCTCGGCGCCGGTGAACGTCTCGTCGGCCGCACCGCCTGGTGCGACTACCCGGCCGAGGCCGCGCGCGTGCCGAGCCTCGGCGACGGCATCGCGCCCTCGGTGGAGGCGCTGCTCGGCGCGCGGCCCGACCTCGTCCTCCTCTACGACTCGCCCCTCAACGCCCCCGTCGTCGCACGGCTCCGCGCGCAGGGCATCGCGACGCTCCGGCTCCGCGCCGACCGGCTCGCCGACGTGCCGCGCCTCGCGCGGCTCGTGGGCGCGGCGCTCGGACGGTCGGCGCCGGCCGAGTCGCTCGCGGCGGCCTTCGGGGCGGCGCTCGACACGGTGCGCGCCGGGGTGCCGCAGGGCGGGGGCGTGCCGGCGTTCATCCTCGTCTGGGACGAGCCGCCGACCACGGTGGGGCAGGGGAGCTTCCTCACCGAACTCGTGACGCTCGCGGGCGGCCGGAGCGTCTTCGCCGACGTGACGGCGTCGTCCGCGCCCGTGAGCATCGAGGCGGTCGCGGCGCGGGACCCGCGCGTGGTGCTCGTCGCGATGCCGGGCCGGGTCCCGCCCGTCGCGTCGGGCGCGTGGGGCGCCGTGCGGTCGCTGCGCGAGGGGCGCGTGGTGCGGCTCGAGTCGTCGGAGTTCCTGCGCCCGACGCCGCGCGCCCCCGCTGCGGCCCGCGCCCTGGCGCGGGACCTCCGCGAGTCCGCGCGATGACGGTGCGGCGCCTCGCGCTCCTCGCCGCGCTCGCCGTGGCCGCGCTCGTGGCCGGCCTGCTCGCGGGCCCGGTGCCGCTCTCCTTCCGGGAGGTCTGGTCGGGGCTCGTGGACCCGGGGGCGGCCTCCGCCGCGGTCGTGCGGGTGGTGCGTGCGCCGCGCGTGGCGCTCGCGTTCGTGGCCGGGGGCAGCCTCGCGGTGGCGGGCGCGGTGCTCCAGGCCGTCGTGCGGAACCCGCTCGCCGATCCCTTCCTCCTCGGGCTCTCGGGCGGCGCCGGGCTGGGCGCGGTGCTCGCGATCTCGCTCCACCTGCCCGGGCCGCTCGCGGTGCCGCTCGCGGCCTTCCTGGGCGCGCTCGCGGCGATCGCGCTCGTCTACCGGATCGCGCTCGTGGCGGGACACCGCCTCGACCCGAACGTGCTGCTCCTCGCCGGCGTCGTGGTGGGCGCGTTCGCCGGCGCGCTCATGAGCGCGCTGATCGCGGTCTCCGCCGCCGCCGACCTCAAGGGCGCGATGGGCTGGCTCCTCGGCGGCTTCGGTTCGGCCTCGTGGGGTGCGCTCGGCGTCCTGCTCGTCCTCGCGTGCCCGGCGCTCGCCGTGCTCTGGAGCCAGGCGCGGCCGCTCGACCTGCTCGCCCTCGGCGACGAGCCCGCCCAGCACCTGGGCGCCGACGTCGCGCGGCTGCGCGTGGTCGCCTACCTCGCGGCGTCGCTCCTCACCGCGGCCTGCGTCGCCGCCTCGGGGATCGTCGGCTTCGTCGGCCTCGTGGTGCCGCACGCGCTCCGTCGGCTGGGCCTCCCGCTCCACCGGGCGCTGCTCCCCGCGGCGTTCCTCGCGGGCGGCGCCTTCCTCGTGGCGTGCGACGCGCTGGCGCGCGTGGTCGTGGCGCCGCTCGAGCTGCCCGTGGGCGTGCTCACGGCGCTCGTGGGCGTGCCGCTCTTCGCCCTCCTGCTGCGGCGGTCGCTCGCATGATCCTCGAGGCCGTCGGGGTCACGGTGCGGTACCCGGGGGCGGAGCGCCCCGCGCTCGAGGAGGTGAGCTGCGGCCTCGCCGAGGGCGAACTCCTCGCCGTCGTGGGCCCGAACGGGGGCGGGAAGAGCACGCTGGTCCGCGCCCTGCTCGGCACGGTGCCGCTCGCGGCCGGGGAGGCGCACGTCCGCGGCCGTGACGTGCGCGCGTGGCGCCGCGCGGACCTCGCGCGCGAGGTCGGGGTGCTGGCGCAGCAGGAGGCCTCCCCGGGGCTCCTCCGGGTCACCGACACCGTGCTCATGGGCCGCTACGCGCGCCTCGGGCCGCTCGCGCCGGTCGGGGAGGCCGACCGTGCCGCGGTGCGGGCCGCGCTCGAGCGGACCGACACGTGGGCGCTGCGCGACCGGCGCGCCGACACCCTCTCGGGCGGGGAGTGGCAGCGGGTGCGCATCGCCCGCGCGCTCGCGCAGGAGCCCCGCGCCCTCGTGCTCGACGAACCCACCGCGGCGCTCGACGTGCGCCACGAGATGGAGCTCTTCGAGCTGGTCCGCCGCCTCGCCGACGACGGCCTCGCGGCCCTCGTCGTGACCCACGACCTCAACCTCGCGGCGCGCTACGCCGACCGGCTGCTGCTGGTCGCCGGCGGGCGCGTCGCCGCCGCGGGGCCGCCGGCGCAGGTGCTCGAGCGCGAGCTGCTCGGCCGGGTGTTCGGCTGGCCCGTCGCCGTCACGACGTGGTGCGACGGGGCGCCCCAGGTGGTGCCGCTGCGCCCGGGCGAGGCGGGGGCCGCATGACCCGATCCGCCCCGAACTTCCTTCACCGACAGGAACCGACGTCCATGGCCGTCCACCCGACGTTGCGCCGCCTCGCCGCGGCATCCCTCCTCGCCGCGCTGTCCGCCGCCCCGGCGGTGCGGGCGCAGGAAGCCGCCGACACCGTGCGCCTCCCCGAGCTCGTCGCCACGGCGACGCGGCTGCCGACGGCGCCGACGGGGATCGTCGCCTCGCGCACCCTGTTCACCGGCGAGGAACTGGCGGCCCGCGGCATCCGCTTCGTTGCGGACGCGCTCCGCGACGTGCCGGGCGTGTCGCTCGTCCAGTCCGCGCCCTTCGGCGCGCAGGCGTCGCTCTTCCTGCGCGGGGGCAACAGCGACTACGTGAAGGTCCTCGTGGACGGGGTGCCCCTCAACCAGCCCGGCGGGCTCTTCAACTTCGCGAACCTCACGACCGACAACGTCGAGCGTATCGAGGTCGTGCGCGGGCCGGCGGCGGTGCTCTACGGCGCCGACGCGGTGACCGGCGTGATCCAGGTCTTCACCCGCCGGGGGCAGGGGCCGTGGCACGGGGCGGTGGCGGCGCAGGGCGGGAGCTACGGCTCGGGCCTCTTCGACGCCTCGGCGGCGGGGAGTCACGGGATCGTGAGCGCCTCGGCGCAGGCCGGCTGGGTGCGCTCCGACGGGACGTACGACTTCAACAACGGCTACCGGAACGGGATCGGGAGTGCGCGCGTGAGCGTGGTCCCCGACGCGCGCACCGACGCCACGTTCGTCGCCCGCTACACCGACGCGCGCTACCGCTTCCCGACCGACTTCAGCGGCGTGCCGGTGGACAGCAACCAGGTGAACTCGGAGCGCGTGCTCACCCTCGGTCTCGACGCGGGCCGGACGCTCGTCCGCGGCCTGCAGGCCCGCGTCCTCCTCGGCGTCACCGAGACGCGCGCCGGCTTCGACGATGGCCCCGACAACGCGGCCGACACCACCGGCTACGGGTACGCCGGGCGCTCGCGCAGCGCCCTCGCCCGGCGGAGCGGCGACGTGCGGCTCGTCGGCCGCCTGCGGCCGGACGTGACCGTGATCGGCGGCCTCTTCCACGAGTTCGAGCGGGAACGGCTCGAGGACCGGACCACGTCCAACTTCGGCGGGGGCCCGACGACCGACGCGAGCACCTTCCGGCAGGACCGCACGACCACGGCGCCGTACCTGCAGGCGGTCGCGGACCTGCGGAACGGCCTCGCGGTCAACGCCGGCGTGCGTCTCGACGACAACAGCGCGTTCGGCACCTTCACCACCGGCCGGCTGGGCGCCGCCTGGCGCGTCGGCCACGGGCTCCGGGTGCGGGCGTCGGTAGGGAACGCGTTCAAGGCGCCCAAGTTCCGCGAGCAGTTCATCCGGTCGCCGTACGAGGTCGGCAACCCGGCCCTCCGGCCCGAGCGCAGCACGACCTGGGAGGCGGGCGTCGAGCAGGCGCTCGCGGGATCGCGCGTGACGCTGGGGCTCACCTGGTTCGACAGCCGCTTCCGGGACCTGATCCAGTACGCGGCCGGCAGCGACCCGTCCGCGCCGACGTACTTCAACCTCGGCGCGGCGCTCGCGCGCGGACTCGAGGCGGAGGTGCGCGCGGCACCGTGGCGGGCGGTCACCGTGGGCGCCCAGTACACCTGGCTGGAGACCAAGGTGACCGACGCGGGAGCGAGCGCCTCGCCGGTGTTCGAGGACGGCCAGCGGCTGCTCCGCCGCCCCGCGCACAGCGGCCGGGTCTATGCACGCTGGTCGCCGTCAGCGGGCACCTCGGTGGGCGCCAACGTGAACGTGATCGGCCGGCGGGACGACGTGGACTTCAACGCCTTCCCGGCCGAGCGTCGGGTGCTGTCGGGGTACGCGCTGGTCGAGGTGAGCGGCGAGGCCGAGGTGGTGCACCGTGCGCCCGGGCGCCCGGGCGTGGCGGCGACCTGGCGCCTCGAGAACCTCTTCGACGCGACGTACGACGCCGTCCTCGGCTTCCCCGGGCGCGGGCGCACCCTGCTCGCCGGCGCGCGGCTCCTCTTCTGAGGGCGTCCGGGCGGTCCCCGGCCCTCGGGGCCGGGGGCCGCTCCCGCTAGCTTTCCCGCATGCCGCTCGTCGTCACCCCGGCGATCGTGCTCGCCGGGCTTCGGTACGGCGAGACGTCGAAGATCGTCCGCCTCGCCACCCGCGATCACGGGGTGCAGAGCGTGATCGCGAAGGGCGCCCTGCGCCCGAAGAGCCGCTTCGGCGCGGCCCTCCAGTTCCTGAGCGGGGGCAGCGCGCAGTACGTCGCCAAGGAGCACCGCGAACTGCACCTGCTCACCGCGTTCGAGGTGCAGCGGGTGCGGATCGGCCTCACGGCGCAGGTCCCGCGGTATGCCGCCGCGGGGGCGCTCGCCGAAGTGATGCTCCGGCTGGCCCCTGCGGCGCCCCATCCCGACAGCTACGCCATCCTCGCCGACGCGCTCGACCTGCTCGAGCTCGCGCCGGACGACGCCGTCGAGGTCGTGGCGCTCCGCGCGCTCTGGCAGCTCGTGGCAGCGCTCGGCTACGAGCCCGCCGTGCTTGCCTGCGCCCGCGACGGCGCGGCCCTCGACCCGGCGGCGCCGGCGGCGTTCAGCGTGGCGGAGGGCGGCGTGCTCTGTGCCGCGTGCGCGCGCGAGCGCCCCGGGACGCCGCTTCCGCCCGAGGCGCGCGCGGCGCTGGCCGCGTTCCTCGAGCCCGGCGCCGAGCTGCCGCTCCTCGACGACCGCCACGCGGCGGCCCACCGGCGGCTCGTCGGCCGCTGGGTCCGCACCCACCTCGGCGACCAGCAGGCGGCGCTCCCCGCGCTCGACTTCTGGCTCGCGCGCCCCTGGGCCGCGGCATGATCATCGGCACCGCGGGGCACATCGACCACGGGAAGTCGGCGCTCGTGACCGCGCTCACCGGGCGCGCCGTGGACCGGCTCGCCGAGGAACGGCGGCGCGGCATCACGATCGACCTCAACTTCGCGCCGCTCGATCTGGGTGCGGGGACCGTCGCCGGCATCGTGGACGTGCCGGGCCACGAGGACTTCGTCCGCACCATGGTGGCCGGCGCGAGCGGGGTGGACGTCGCGCTCCTCGTCGTGGCCGCCAACGAGGGGATCATGCCGCAGACCCTCGAGCACCTCCTCGTGCTCGAGCAGCTCCGCGTGCCCCTCGGCGTGCCCGTCGTGACGAAGGCCGACCTCGTCGAGCCCGACTGGCTCGAGCTGGTGCTGCAGGACCTCGCCGAGCGGCTCGCACGGTCGCCGGTCCCGTTCGAGGCGCCGGCAGCGGTCTCGGCGGTGACCGGCGCCGGCATCGCGGAGCTGCGCGCGCGGCTCGGCGGGCTCGCGCGCACCGTGCGCGCGCGCAGCGCCGACGACCTGGTCCGCCTCCCGGTGGACCGCGCCTTCTCGGTGGCGGGCACGGGGACCGTCGTCACCGGGACGGCGTGGAGCGGCAGCATCGCGGTGGGGGATCGCGTGCGGCTCCTCCCCTCGGGGCACGAGGCGCGAGTGCGGTCCGTGGAGGCGTTCGGCGGCGCGCTCGAGCGGAGCCGCCCGGGGAGCCGGACCGCGGTCGGGCTCGCCGGCGTGGAGCGCGAGGCCGTCACCCGAGGCGACGTGCTTGTCGGTGCGACCGCCCCGTGGACGGCCACCCGCCGCCTCGACGTCGAGGTCGAGCTCGCGCCGGGCGCGCCCGTCCTCGGCGCGCGCGCGCGGGTCCGGCTGCACCTGGGCACCGCGGACGTCGTCGCGAGCCTCCGTGCGGTCGAGCCGCTAGTGCCGGGCGGGCGCGCGCTGGCCCGCCTCACCCTCGCGGCGCCGACCACGGCTCGCGGCGGTGACCGGTTCGTGTTGCGGGGACTCTCGCCGGTGGCGACGATCGGCGGCGGCGTCGTGCTCGACCCGGCCCCTCCGGTGCGCGCCGCGTGGCCGCCGACGCTCCGGGGCGGGGACCCGGCCCGGCGGCTCGAGGCGCTGGCCGCGCGCCGGCGCTGGGGCCTGGAGCGCGCGGCCGTACCGGTGCTGGCGGGCGTCACGCCGGGGCGCGTGGCCGAGCTGGTGAAGGCCGCGACCGCCCTCGCCGAGGTGGGGGAGCACCTGGTGGCTGTCGACCTGCTCAGGTCGCTGGGCGATCGCGTCGTGGCCGAGGTCGAGGCGTACCATCGCAGCCACCCGGCCGAGCCGGGTCCATCGGCGGAGACGGTCCGGCAGGGGCTCCGCGCGCCGGAGTGGCTCGCCGCCGCGATCGTGGATGGCCTCGTCGCCCGGAAGAAGCTCCGCCGGCAGCAGGGCGCGGTCGCGCTGCCCGCCTTCACGCCCCGGCCGGAGGCCCGGCCGGACGAGGTGGAGCGCCTGGTCGAGATCGTCCGCGGCGCCGGCCTCACGCCACCCTCCCTCGCCGAACTGGCGCCCGCCTTCCCGCGTCGAGACCCGGCGCTCGTCGCCCGCCGTGCCGTCGCCGAGGGCCGGCTCGTGGCGGTGGAGCGGGACCGCTGGTACCACCCCGATGCGCTGGCGGGATTCGCGTCCCTGCTCGCCGAGCTGGGCGCGGCGGGAGAGATCCCGGTCGGCGCCGTCCGGGACCGGACCGGCGCGTCACGGAAGTACCTGATCCCGCTGCTCGAATGGGCCGACCGGCAGGGAATCACGATTCGGCAGGGCGACGAGCGGCGCCTCGCGCGGGCCGGCCGCCGACAACCGGGCCCGCCTGCTTGACAGCCCGAAAGTCCGGGCGGCACCTTTCGCCTGACGGCGCCACGGGCTTCGTGGCGTCACCTGTCCGTTTCGCGGAGGAGGGCGTAACGCGCTAGACGTCCGTTTGCCGAAGGAGTCTTCATGGGCCGTGTGGTGCTGGGCCTGTGGTGGCTCGGATGGATGGTGGCCCAGGCGCCGCGTTCCGACCAGGCGCCCGTCCCCCGCGTGGAACTGGGGGAGACCGTTCCCGATCCGGTGACGGCGGCCACGACGATCTCGTTCGACATTCTGCCGGAGGTGTGCAGCAGAGGTCACGTCCCGACGGTCAGCCTGCGGATCTACAACGTGCTGGTGCAGGTGGTCGCGACCCCGGTGCTGGAGGGGCAGGCCACCGCGCTCGTGAACCAGAAGCTCGCCTGCGGCCCGCACCGGGCGCAGTGGGATGGGCGGGTGGTTGGTGGCCGGGTGGCCACGCCGGGCGTGTACTACTACCAGCTGACTGTCGACGGCTATCGCTTCACGAGGAAGCTCATCGTGCCGCGCCGGCCGGCCGGGTCCACCTGAGATGAGGGAGCGCCTCCGCGGCGTTCCCTCGTCGCTTTTCGGGCCGACTCGGCGGCTGCCATTTGGGCAGTCTTCGGGGGTATGCCTCTTGCCTTGGTCTCCGCCGGTGATCCAACCGATTGTGGCGTCGATGTTTGGACGACTGGCGCGACCCGGTTGCCCCGGCGCGCGCTGCTGAACCGGAGGAACGATGATCCGTCCCGAACGCCTGACCCTCAAGGCCCAGGAGGCCTTCCGCGACGCCGGCGAACTCGCCCGCGCGAAGGGCAACCCCGTCGTCAACGACGCGCATCTCTTCGCGGCCCTGCTCGGCCAGGACGAGGGGATCGTCCAGCCGCTGCTCCAGAAGGCGGGGCTCAACGTGGCGCGGCTTCGCGACGAGACGGCGCGCGAGATCGACCGCTTCCCGAAGCAGAGCGGCGAGGGGATGGAGCCCTCGTTCAGCCGCGAGCTGCACCGGATCTTCGACCGGGCCGAGGAGGAGGCGAAGCGCCTCGGCGACGGCTACGTCTCCACCGAGCACCTCCTCGTGGCCCTCGCGCAGGAGAAGGGCACCACCGCGCGCACCCTGCTCACCGCGGCGGGCGTGCAGCCGGAGGCGCTCCTCGCCGCCCTCGCCGAGGTGCGCGGCGCACACCGCGTGACCGACCAGAGCCCCGAGGGGCAGTACCAGGCGCTCGAGAAGTACACGCGCAACCTCACGGACGCCGCGCGGCAGGGGAAGCTCGACCCGGTCATCGGCCGGGACGAGGAGATCCGCCGCGTGATGCAGGTCCTCTCCCGCCGCACCAAGAACAACCCGGTGCTCATCGGCGAGCCCGGCGTCGGCAAGACGGCGATCGTCGAGGGGCTCGCGCAGCGCATCGTGAACGGCGACGTCCCCGACTCGCTCCGGAACCGCGAGCTCGTGGCCCTCGACATCGGCCAGCTCCTCGCGGGGGCCAAGTACCGCGGCGAGTTCGAGGAGCGCCTCAAGGCGGTGGTGAAGGAGCTCACCTCCGCCGAGGGGCGGTACATCGTCTTCATCGACGAGCTCCACACGATCGTGGGCGCCGGCGCCGCCGAGGGCGCGGTGGACGCGAGCAACATGCTCAAGCCGCCGCTCGCCCGCGGCGAGCTCCGCGTCGTGGGCGCCACCACGCTCGACGAGTACCGGAAGCACGTCGAGAAGGACCCGGCGCTCGAGCGGCGCTTCCAGCCGGTGCTGGTGGGGGAGCCGAGCGTCGCGGACACCATCGCGATCCTCCGCGGCCTCAAGGAGAAGTACGAGGTCCACCACGGGGTGCGCATCACCGACAACGCCCTCGTGGCGGCGGCGACCCTCTCCGACCGCTACATCGGCGACCGCTTCCTCCCCGACAAGGCGATCGACCTCGTGGACGAGGCGGCGAGCCGGCTCCGCATCGAGATCGACTCGCTCCCGCAGGAGATCGACGTCGTCGAGCGGCGCATCGTGCAGCTCGAGATCGAGCGCCAGGCGCTCCTGAAGGAGCGCGACCGGGCGGGCGTCGAGCGCCGCGAGGCGGTGGAGCGGGAGATCGCCGAGCTGCGCGAGCAGTCCTCGCAGATGAAGGCGCAGTGGCAGGCGGAGAAGGGCGCCATCCAGGAGATCCAGGCCAAGAAGGCCGAGGTCGAGTCGCTCCGCGGCGAGGTGGACCAGGCCACCCGGACCGGCGACCTGCAGAAGGCCGCCGAGCTCCGCTACGGCCGCATCCCGCGGCTCGAGCAGGAGATCGCCGCGCTCGAGGTGCGCCTCCAGGAGGTGCAGCAGTCGGCGAAGTACCTCAAGGAGGAGGTGGACCAGGAGGACATCGCCGAGATCGTGGCCAAGTGGACGGGGATCCCGGTCACCAAGATGCTCGAGTCGGAGCGGGAGCGGCTCGCGCACCTCGAGCGGGAGCTCGCCCAGCGCGTCGTGGGGCAGCCCGCGGCCCTCGAGGCGGTGGCGAATGCCGTGCGCCGGAGCCGCGCGGGGCTGCAGGACGTGAACCGGCCGACCGGGTCGTTCATCTTCCTCGGCCCCACCGGCGTGGGCAAGACGGAGACGGCGCGCGCCCTCGCCGAGTTCCTCTTCGACGACGAGCGCGCGATGGTGCGGCTCGACATGTCGGAGTACATGGAGAAGCACTCCGTGGCCCGCATGATCGGCGCGCCCCCGGGCTACGTCGGCTACGAGGAGGGTGGGCAGCTCACCGAGGCGGTGCGGCGGCGGCCCTACAGCGTGATCCTCTTCGACGAGATCGAGAAGGCGCACCCCGACGTCTTCAACCTGCTGCTCCAGATCCTGGACGACGGCCGCCTCACCGACAGCCAGGGCCGGGTCGTGGACTTCCGGAACACCGTCATCATCATGACGTCGAACATCGGGAGCGCGTACATCGTCGAGGCGGGGCCGCAGGCGGACGAGGCGGCGTGGCGGGGCGTCGAGGAGCAGGTGCGGGCGCAGCTCCGCCAGCACTTCCGGCCCGAGTTCCTGAACCGGGTGGACGACGTGATCGTCTTCCGGCAGCTCACGCAGGCGGACCTGGCGCGCATCGTCGAGCTGCAGCTGGCGAAGCTCACCGGCCAGCTCGCCGCGCGCGGCATCGGGCTCGAGGTGGGCCCCGAGGCGAAGGCGCTGCTGGTGGAGCAGGGGTACGACCCGGTGTACGGCGCGCGCCCGCTCAAGCGGGTCATCCAGCGCCTGCTGCAGAACCCGATCGCGCTCGCGGTGCTCGAGGGGGAGTTCACGGACGGCGACGTGATCGCCGTCGGCCGGAAGGGCGAGGAACTCGTCCTCGAGCGGGCGCGGGCGCCGCGGGCCGCCAGTGCGTAGGGGCGTCCCCTCGCCGGGCGACATCGCCGGCATGGAAGCGGCGCTCCGGCTCGCCCGCGCGGCCGCGGTGCTCGAGGAAGTCCCGGTCGGGGCCGTCGTGATCCGGGAAGGCGTGCACCTCGCCGAGGCGCACAACGAGATGGTGCGCCGGAAGGACCCCACGGCGCACGCGGAACTGCTCGCCATCCGGTCGGCGCTCGCCGCGGTGGGCGACGACCGCCTCACCGGCGCCACGCTCTACGTGACGCTCGAGCCGTGCGCCCAGTGCGCGGGGTCCATCGTGCTCGCGAAGGTGGATCGCGTCGTGTTCGGGGCGTGGGACCAGCGCGCGGGGATGGTGGGCTCGGTGATGGACGTGCTGCGCCACCCGCGGCTCAACCACCGGCCCGAGGTGCTCGGCGGGATCCTCGCGGAGGAGTGCGCCGACCTCCTCCGCGGCTTCTTCCACGCGCGCCGGGGCGGCTGGCGCAGCGAGCCCCCGGAGCCCTCAGCCTCCTGAGCGCACCGCCGTCCCGAGCAGGTGGTCGTTCTTCTCGCGGATCTCGAAGCCCGTGGCGCGGCCGTCCTTCACGTCGAACTCGAGCGTGAAGAAGTCCCACACCTCGCTCAGCCCCTCCCGGTCGGTCCGGCCCAGGAAGTACCAGTCGTCGGTCACCCGGACCAGCACCCAGTCCTCGTAGCCGACGTCGAACGGCGGGTCCATCCGCGCCGACACGTGGCCGTCCACGTAGCGGACGGTGAACGTCGTGTCCGCCTTCGGCCTGGCGGCCGTGGGGGAGGGCACGGTGTCGGCGGGATCGGGGACCATGTGCAGCAGGTACCGCCCCTCGAGCCGGCGGCCGATCTCGGGCGCCACGGCGATCGTGTGTGTCGGCTGGACCTTGATCTCGAGCGGGATCCGCACCTTCTCCCACGCCATCTCGAGCCGCATGCGCGTCGCCGTCACCTCGGGGAACGACCAGGTCAGGACCTCGGCGGGCGGGGCCTGCTCCACGCGGGCGGGGAAGCGGATCTGGCCGTCCCGCGCCTTCGGCCCCTGCGTGTGGAAGAGCGTCGTGTCCCGGTCGAGCACGAGGGTCCAGCGGGCGGGGGCGTCGAACTGGACCCAGACCGAGTACTTCCCCTTGGGCACCGGGTGGCCGTCGATCGTCACGTCCTTCGACGCCGCGAGCGTGGTCGCCATGTCGGCGCCCGGCGTCCAGATCTCCGTCCACGGCACCTGCTTCCCGAAGATCACCGTGCGCCCGCGGAGCCGGGGGCGCGAGTAGTTCACGGTGATCGTCGTCCCGTCCACCGTCTGCGAGACGGTGGCGCGCTCGCTCGCCCGCACCTGCGCGCGGAGGACGGCGGGGGGCAGCGCGAGCGCGACGGTGGCGAGCAGTACGGCAGTGCGGCGGGGGGCCATGGGCACTCCGGGGGGAGGGTGGGACGGTGCCTGCCGGACGGGCGGTCCCGGTGGATCAGCCGAAGCGCGCCTCGATGGCCGCGCGGATCTCGTCGAGCGACTTCCCGGCCCGGTGCAGGCGGAAGGCGAGGCGGCCCTGGCCCTGGCAGATCTCGCAGTAGCGGGCCATCGCCTCCCCCTCGTAGCAGCTGAGCAGCGAGTAGTACCCCTCGCGGCTGCTGCACCCGCACTGGCAGCGGATCCCGTCCACGACCTCGGGCACCTGGCGCACCTCGTCGAAGGCCGGGATCGCCTCGGGGGTCTCGGCGAGCTCGGTGTCGGGAATCACCTTCGAGGCGTTGACGCCCGGGCGGGGCGTGGGATGCGGGCCGCCGGCGCGGTGATGGCGGGCGTGGTGTGCGCAGCGGTGGATGGCGCGCGCGGGCCGGGTCAGGGCCAGGACGGCGAGGGCGCTGGCGAGCAGGTCGCGGCGGGACAGGAGGGGCACGGGCACCTCGGGGAGCGGTCGTGGCCCGAACGTTTCCTCGAAGTGTAGCCGGGGCGAACCCCGGCCGACAGGACCGGTCCCTACGGCGCCACCTCGTGCAGCTGGATCTCCTTCTCGTTCTGCTGCGCCCAGCGCATCGCCCAGTCGTTCTCGAAGAGGAGGAGCGGCCGCCCCTTGGCGTCCACCAGCTTCATCCGGCCGTTCTGCCGCGCCGCCCGCTCGATCGCGTCCGCGGGGCCCGTCACCCAGCGCGGGTAGCGGTAGCCGATCGGCTCGAGCCGGCAGGGCGCCCCGTACTCCTCCTTGAGCCGGAAGAGCATCACGTCGAACTGGAGCCGCCCCACCGCGCCGATGATCGGCGCGAGCCCCGTGTCGAGGTCGGCGTAGAACACCTGCGCCGCCCCCTCCTCCGAGAGCTGCCGGAGCCCCGTGTCGAGCTGCTTCCGCCGGAGCGGGTCGGTGGGGAAGACCTGCGCGAAGTGCTCGGGCGGGAACCGCGGGATCCCCTGGAACTCGAGGGCGCGCCCCGCCGAGAGGGTGTCGCCGATGCGGAGCTGGCCGCGGTCCATCACCCCGATCACGTCCCCCGGCCACGCCTCCTCGATGCTCGTCCGCTCGCGCGCGAGGAACTGCTGCGGCGCGCTCAGCCGGAGCGACTCCCCCGTCCGCACCAGCGTCGCCCTCGTCCCCGCGGCGAAGCGTCCCGAGCAGACCCGGATGAACGCCACCCGGTCCCGGTGCTTCGGGTCCATGTTCGCCTGGATCTTGAACACGAAGCCGGTGAACGCCGGCTCGTCGGGCGGCACCGGGCCCTCGCTCGACTCGCGCGCCACCGGCGGCGGGAGGAGGCCCAGCAGTTCGCGGAGGAACGGCTCCACGCCGAAGTTGGTGAGCGCGCTCCCGAAGTAGACCGGCGAGAGCGCGCCGGCGAGGAAGGCCCCGCGGTCGAAGGGGTGCCCGGCGCCGTCGAGGAGGTCGAGCTCGTCCCGGAGCTGGGCCACGACCGCCTCGCCCAGCCGCTCGGCGAGCGCCGGGTCGTCGAGCCGGAAGGCGGCGCTCCCGCCGCGGCTCGCGCCGTGGTCGCCGGAGCGCTCGAAGACGATCACCGTCCCGTGCGCGCGGTCGGCCACGCCGGCGAAGCCCGCCGCGTCGTACACCGGCCACGTGGCGGGGCTGCAGAGGATGCCGAGCTCCCGCTCCACGTCGCCCAGGAGCGTCATCGGGTCGGTGCCCGGCCGGTCGCACTTGTTGACGAAGGTGACGATCGGCATCCGGCGCCGCTTGCAGACGGCGAAGAGCTGCCGCGTGCGCTCCTCGACGCCCTTCCGGTTGTCGAGCAGCATCACCGCGCTGTCGGCGGCGACGAGGGTGCGGTAGGTGTCCTCGGAGAAGTCCTGGTGGCCGGGCGTGTCGAGCAGGTTCACCCGGCAGCCGCCGTAGTCGAACTGGAGGACGCTCGACGTCACCGAGATGCCGCGCTGGCGCTCGAGCTCCATCCAGTCGCTCGTGACGTGACGGTCGGCCCGGCGTGCCTTGACGGTGCCGGCGAGGTGGATGGCGCCGCCGAAGAGGAGCAGCTTCTCGGTGAGCGTCGTCTTGCCGGCGTCGGGATGGCTGATGATCGCGAACGTGCGCCGGCGCGCCACCTGCATGGCGAGTTCGGCGGCGTCGCCGCCGGCGGTCGGTGCGTCGGGCAGGGGCTCGGTGAGCTCCGTGTCCGGCAAGGGGTCGGCCACCTGGTCTCCTCGGTGCGTCGGGCGCGACCCGGGGAGCCGCGCGGGCGGGATCGTACATGGGGGCGGGGCGGGGCTCAAGGGGCGGGCGGTGGCGCCCCGCGCGGCACCCCGCAGCGCGCGGACCGGGCGCCGCGGTTCAGCACCGCCTCACCGTCGCTTCAGGTCCCCTCGGCTAGGTTCGCGCGACGGGCACGGCCGTGCCGCCCGACGCGGGCCCGCGTCCGGCAGACCGCTGCCCGACCACGCCCCCGGAGCGGGGGCGAGCGAGGAGGGACGTCATGAAGGGCTTCATCGCGAACATCCAGGAGCGGACCGTCGCCAACCGCGACTTCCGGCACGTCCTCTACACGGGCCGGCACTTGCAGCTGGTGCTGATGTCGCTCGAGCCCGGCGAGGAGATCGGATCGGAAGTCCACGCCGACGTGGACCAGTTCTTCCGGGTCGAGCAGGGACGGGGCGAGGCCTGGATCGACGGCGTGCCGACGCCCATCGAGGCCGAGACGGCGATCCTCGTGCCTGCCGGCGCCAGGCACAACATCCGGAACACCGGCGTCGTGCCGCTCCGGCTCTACACGCTGTACGGCCCGCCGAACCACGCCGACGGAACGGTCCGCGCGACCAGGGCCGACGCCGAATCGCGGGAGGAGCACTTCGCCGGCGTGACGACGGAGTAGGGGTTCCCGACGGGTGTCGAGGGGGGCCCGGGAGGCCGTGGTCGGAGCGGCCTCCGCGGGCTCTCGTGCGTCCATCCGCCCGCCGGCCCGTCCGACTGGAATTTCCGCCCCGCACGGGCTAACATTGTCGCCCGAAAGCAGTTGGACAGGTGTCCGAGTGGCTGAAGGAGCCGGTCTCGAAAACCGGTATACCGGCAACGGTATCGAGGGTTCGAATCCCTCCCTGTCCGTAGCACCCATGTCACCGACGCCGGTGGGGGCCTCCCCGCCGGCGTCGGCGTTTCCGGCCCCGTCCCCGCCGCGCCCATGACCAGCACCCCGCGTCCCCGCGATTTCTTCGAGACCCGGGACGGCCTCCTCTTCGCCGTGCTCGTGCCCTTCGTGGACGAGTCGGGGGTGGCGGGCACCCTCCGGTACCGGCGCACCGATGCGGGGCTCAGGAAGCTCGACCGCGCCGCGGCGGCGACCGAGCTGGCCAGCCGGCATCCCGACTGGCTCCGCCACTCCCCCCGCCTCGACATCGAGCTGCCGATCGTGCCGACGGAGGCGATCGCCCGCTGGCACCGCGCCGACGAGGGGCTCGCCCGACTCCGCGCGGAGATGCCGCGCTCCCGCGCGCATGAGCGGCTCCTCGTGGCGTGCGAACGGCTCGCCGCGCACGGCGCCGAGCTCGCCGCCCTGGGCGTCACCGGCTCGGTCCTCGTGGGCGCCGAGCACCCGGAGTCGGACCTCGACCTGGTCGCCTTCGGCCGCGCCGCCTTCCAGCGCGCGCGCTCTGCGCTCGCCGCGGGCGTCTCCGCCGGCGACTTCGCCGCGCTCGACGACGAGGCCTGGCGCGACGCCTGGGCACGCCGGGCGCCCGCGATCGGCCTCGCCGACTACGCCTGGCACGAGCGACGGAAGGGCACCAAGGCGTCGGTCGGCGGGACGCGGCTCGACCTCACCTGCGTCCCGCTCCCGGGGGAACTCGCCCCGGACCCGGGGCCGGTACGGAAGCTCGGGCGGGAGCGCGTGCGGGCGCGCGTCGCGGACGACGCCGCGGCGTTCGACCATCCCGCCCGGCTCGTCCTCGCCGGCTCCCCCGTGCGCGAGATCGTCATCTTCACGGCCACCTACGTCGGGCAGGCGCGTGCGGGGGAGGAGGTGGAGGCGGTCGGGTGGCTCGAGGAGGACGCGGCGGGGGTCCGCCGGCTCCTCGTCGGCACGAGCCGCGAGGCGGAGGGGGAGTGGGTCCGGGTGCTGCGGTGAGGAGCGGCCGGCCGGCGGCCGGCCGCCCCGCGGGGCCACGCTAGCGCTGCAGGTTCTTCCGCATCTCGCCGAGGTTGAGCATCGGGATCCCGCCCTCGGTCGGCACCATGATGATCAGGTTGGGCGAGCCCTTGAGCTCCGAGAGCACCTCGAGGTACTGCTTGGTCAGCGCCTCGGGGGTGAGCGTCTGGTTGAGGAGCCGCTGCTGCTCGGCCTGGAGCCGCGCCACCTCGACCCGGTGCTTCTCCGTCTGCACCTGCTGCTCCTGGGCGATCTTGTTGTTGATCGCCTGGACCACCTGGGCCGGCGGCTGCAGGTCGCGGAGGAAGAACGCGGTGATCTCCGCGATCTTGAACGGCGGCCCGCCGGCGCGCGGCCGCGTGAGCAGCGCCGAGTCCACCTCGGCGCGCATCGCGTCGGCGATCCGGTTCCGCTCCGCGATGTCGTTGATCGAGAACCGCACCATCCCGTCCCGCACCCCGTTCCGGATGGCGTTCAGCACCACGGCCTCGATCTGCTCGTGGCCACCGATCTCGGTGTAGATCCGCGGCGCCTGCTGCGGGTCGATCTGCCAGCGGACGGCGGCGTCCACCGTCATCCCCATCTGCTCGCTCGAGAGGGCGGCCATCCGCTCCGCCTCCTCGCCCGAGCGCGGCCATTGCTCCTCGCGGGTCGAGAAGCGCTCCACCTCCGACCAGGGCGAGACGAAGCGCACCCCGGGGAGGAGCGGGGACTGGTCCACCTGCCCGAAGGCGTGGCGCACGCCGACCTGGCCGGCGTCGATGATCACGAACGACGAGCCGAGGAGCAGGAAGACGGCGAAGGCGGCGACGACGAGGCCCACGAGCCGCGTGATGGCGGCGCCGGGGCGGGGGCCGGCGCCCTTCATGCCGGCGGCGGTGGCGAGCACGATCACGGCGACGACCAGCAGCAGCAGGCCGAGGACGAGGCGCGTCATGACGGACTCCGGGGGAAGTGGTGCGCGGGTGCGCCCTGCAAGCTAAGGCGTACCGCGGCACCACGCACCGGGGAGGCCCGCTGCGCCTCGTCCCGCCCGGCGGCGGGGGTCAGCGCGTCTCGTCGCGCTGCAGCACCGCCAGCCGGAAGCGGCTGCCGAGGCAGGCGAAGGTGATCTCGTTGAGGACCCGGGCGCGCGGCACCCGGTAGGTGTAGGTGGTCCCGTCCACGACGGTGGGCAGGGAGAGGTGCGTCACCGGCGGGACGAGCGCCTTGAGGTTGCCGGCCACCATGTTGACGAGCTCGCCCCAGGCGTCCTGCTCCTCGGTGGGCGTGATCTCGGCCTCGGGCTTGGCGAACATCCTCGCCGCGCACTCCACCGCGAACTCGTGGCTGGTGCTGAGCGCCACGATCCCGTCCCAGTTCCCGCTGATGGTGATGGCGCCGGTGAGGACGCGGCCGCCCTCCTCGAGCGGCTCGTGGCCGTCGCGGACGGTGAGGGGGAAGTCGAGGATCGACTCCCAGACCGCGGTGGTGATGGTGACGAGGAGCTCGTCGCGGTCGGACGTGCGGAGCCGCGCGCTGAACGGGTATTCCTCGCTCGCGTGCGGATTGACGGCCACGGTCATCGCTGGGTCCCGGGGCGGCCGGCTCGACGGCCGCGGGCGCCCGATGCGCCGCGCAGGGCCGGGCGGCACGGGCCTGAGCCGCCATCCCGGAGTATCGGCCGGCGGCGCCGGGGCTTGAGCCCGGCCCGGCCCGGGGAGTCGCCCGCCGGGCGTCAGCGGCCGTGGATGCCCGGGGCGGCTCCGTACCGCAGGACGCGGTTCACCGTGTCCACCGAGCGCTCCCACTTCTCGAGCTCCGACCAGAACCACTGCCGCCCGCGCGCGGTGACCTGGTAGTAGCGCGCCCGCCGGTTCTTCTCCGACGCGCCCCATTCCGACTCGATGAGCCCCCGGCGCTCGAGCCGCCGGAGGGCGGGATAGAGGGTGCCCTCCTCGAGGTCCACGGCCCCGTTGGTCACGAGGCGGAGCCAGGTGGCAACGCCCGCGCCGTGCGTCGGTTCCCAGCGGAGGGCGCGGAGGATCATGAGGTCGAGCGTGCCGGGGACGAGGGGGAAGGGTGCCTTCATGCACTCAGGATATACAAGCACCCATAGATCGTCTAGGGGAAACGATGGACTGGCCGGGACCGCGACCCTAGACTTGCCGCCGGTGGACGCACCCGCGTCCGAGTCCGACAACCGCCCGAGCAGGAGACCCAGCCGTGCCCGAAACCCAACCCAGCGTGGACGAGCTCTTCGGCGCCGATGTCTTCAGCCGCCGCGTGATGCAGCAGCGGCTCCCGAAGGACGTCTTCAAGAGCCTCGTGCGCACCATCGACCTGGGCGAGCCCCTCGACCCCAAGGTCGCCAGCGTCGTCGCGGCGACCATGAAGGACTGGGCGATCGAGCGGGGTGCCACGCACTACACGCACTGGTTCCAGCCGCTCACCGGCCTCACCGCCGAGAAGCACGACTCGCTCGTCTCGCCGGACGGCGCGGGCGGCGTGGTCTACAACTTCTCCGGGAGCGACCTCGTCCAGGGCGAGCCGGACGCCTCGAGCTTCCCCTCGGGCGGCCTGCGCGCCACGTTCGAGGCCCGCGGCTACACCGCGTGGGACCCGACGAGCCCCGCCTTCCTGATCCGCGGCCAGGGCGGCGCCGTCACGCTGTGCATCCCGACGGCCTTCGTCTCCTGGACCGGCGAGGCGCTCGACACCAAGATCCCGCTCCTGCGCTCGATGGAGGCGCTCTCGAAGCAGGCGATGCGGATCCTCAAGGTCTTCGGCACCGACGAGGGCGTCGCGCGCGTCTTCACGACCGTGGGCCCCGAGCAGGAGTACTTCCTCGTCGACCGGAACCACTTCTTCGCCCGGCCCGACCTCCTCGCGTGCGAGCGCTCGCTCTTCGGCGCCAAGCCGCCCAAGGGCCAGCAGCTCGAGGACCACTACTTCGGCACCATCCCGGCCCGCGTCCTCGCCTTCATGAACGAGGTCGAGCGCGAGCTCTGGCGCCTGGGCGTCCCGGTCAAGACCCGCCACAACGAGGTCGCCCCGGGCCAGTACGAGATCGCCCCGCTCTTCGAGGCGAGCCACATCGCCAGCGACCACCAGATGCTCTGCATGGAGACGCTCAAGCGCGTGGCCACCCGCCACGGCCTCGCGGCGCTCATCCACGAGAAGCCGTTCGCCGGCGTGAACGGCTCGGGCAAGCACAACAACTGGTCCATGGCCACCGACACGGGCGTCAACCTGCTCGACCCGCAGGACGACACCCACACCAACATGCAGTTCCTGGTGTTCCTCGTCGCGGTGATCCGCGCGGTGGACCTGCACGCCGACCTGCTCCGCGCCTCGATCGCCTCCGCGGCCAACGACCACCGCCTGGGCGCCAACGAGGCCCCGCCGGCGATCATCTCGATCTTCCTCGGCAGCATGCTCTCCGACCTGCTGGAGCAGGTGGAGCAGGGGCTCCCCAAGCGCACGCTCCGCGGCGGCACGCTCGACCTGGGCGCCCGCACGCTGCCCCAGCTGCCGCGCCACTCCGGCGACCGCAACCGGACCTCGCCGTTCGCGTTCACGGGCAACAAGTTCGAGTTCCGCGCCGTCGGCTCGAGCGCGAGCATCGCGTGGCCCAACACGGTGCTCAACACCATCGTCGCCGAGTCGCTCGACTACTTCGCCACCGAGCTCGAGAAGGCCGTCGGCGCCAAGGCCTCGCCGGCCAAGCTGCAGGAGGCGGTGCTCAAGCTCCTCAAGCGGGAGATCAAGGAGCACAAGCGGGTCATCTTCGACGGCGACAACTACTCGGCGGAGTGGCACGCGGAGGCCGCGAAGCGCGGGCTCCCGATCCTCAAGGACTCGGTCGAGGCCTTCCCGGTCCTCAAGTCGAAGAAGACCGTGGAGCTGTTCAAGGCCTACGGCGTGCTCAACAAGGCCGAGGTGGAGAGCCGCTTCCACATCGCGGTCGAGAAGTACGTGAAGCAGCTCCTGATCGAGGGCGAGACGATGGCGCACATCGCCCGGACGCAGATCCTGCCGGCCGCCCTCAAGCACCAGGCGCTGCTCGCCGACGCCGTCGCCCGCACGATCCAGGCGGGGGTCTCGGCCACCGAGCAGAAGGGGGCGCTCGAGCGCTTCGTGGGCTACGCGAACCGGCTCCGCGACGCGATCGGCAAGCTCGAGAAGGCGATGGAGATGCACGACGGCGACCCGATGGCGCACGCCAAGCACATCAAGGAGCACCTGCTCCCGGCCATGGCCGAGGTGCGCGCGGCGGGCGACCACCTGGAGACGGTCGTCACGGCCGAGTACTGGCCGCTCCCCACCTACCGCGAGATGCTGTTCCTGCGGTAGTCCCGGGAGGCCCGGATGCGACGCGGGGCGGGATGGCCGGTGGCCGTCCCGCCCCGCGGTGCGTTGGGACCGTTCGTCAGCGCGGCCAGCGCGCCGGGCGCTCGCGGGCCAGGAGGAAGAGCTCGCCGGGAAGCGCGTCCGGCGTGAGCTCACCGCCCATCGCGGCGAGGAGGCCCTCGTCGGGGCCGGCTTGCGCGCCGAAGCCGATCGCGAGCGCCGCGACCAGCGGGGCGCGCGTCGGGCGGGGCACGCCGCCCGCCATGGGCGGGGCCACGACGGCGCAGGAGGCGAGGCGTACCGGCAGCGCGCCGTCGAGCCAGCAGCCCGCCTCGTCCAGCGCCTCGAGGAGCGGGACCGTGAGCAGCAGGCTCTCGCCGCCGGCGGTCACCGCGCCGAAGCGGGCGCGGCCGCGCTCGTCGCGGCGGTGCAGGACGACCCCCCAGCGGAACCCGGGGCGGGCGTCGCGGTGCCAGGTCATGACGGTGGCGAGGCGCTCCTGATAGGCCTCGGTCACGAGCGGCGATTGCATCGGTCGTCTCCGGCGGTGGCTGCTCGAGAGTGAAGCAGATTGCGCGCCATTCGGTTCCCGCCAACGGTGCCGCCGGAGCGGGCGGCCCAAGTGATTGGCGCCTCTCGGCTTGGGATCGGCGGGCTTCGGCGCGTGCCGGCCGGCGGATGAGGCGGCCACCGCGATTCGTGCCGGAGGGCCGGTGCGTTCTGCCGGGCGCTCGCGCCGCCGCCAGCCGCGTTGACGGGGCGGGATGCCATCCCTAACTTCCGCCCCGGCAACGCCCTCGGGGACAGGTGCTCGAGTGGTTGAAGAGGCACGCCTGGAGAGCGTGTATACGGCCAAACCGTATCGCGGGTTCGAATCCCGCCCTGTCCGTCCCGCCGGCCCTGGCCGGCACGCGAACGCCCCCGGTCCGCATGGTCCCGGGGGCGGTCGCGTTGCCGGGGGCCGGGGGGCGCGTCAGGCGGGGAGCGGGACGCCCAGCTCCTCGAAGATCTTCATCGCCGTGTTGCGGCCGGGGATCCCGCTCACGGCGCCGCCCCGGATGGCGGAGGAGCCGCAGCGGTAGATCCCCGGCCACGCCGTCTCGACCCCCCACGTGCCGGCCAGCGCCTCGTCCTCCGCCCACGGCCAGCCGAGCGCGTTGTGGAAGATGTTGCCCAGGTCGTGGTCCACCTCGCGCTCGATGTCCTGCGGCGACTTGACCTCGATGCACGGCGAGCCGTCGGCGGCGCGGGCCAGGCAGTCCTCGAACGGCTCGGCGCAGATGCGGTCGAGCGCCTCGAGGTAGAGCCGCTTCACCCGCTCCTTCCGCGCGTCGTGGTCGGTCGCGAAGGTGCGGTACGGCATGTCGAGCCCGAAGAGCGTGAGGGTGTGGTAGCCCTGCGCGCGCAGGGCGGGGGCCAGGATCGAGTCGTCGGTCAGGGTGTGGCAGTAGATCTCGGCGGGGGGCGGGTCCGGGATCTCGCCGCGCACCGCGGCGGCGTACGAGGCCTGCATCTGCGCGTAGCCCTCGTCGATGTGGAACGAGCCCGCGAACGCCTCCTCGGGGGAGACGCCCGCCGCCTTCACGCGCGGGAGCCGGCGGAGGAGCATGTTCACCTTCACCACGGAGCCCTCGTCGCCCGGGGCCGGCGACCAGGGCGCCCCCGTGAGCGCCGCGAAGGTCCGGGGCGGCGTGTTCACGAGGACCCGGCCGGCGTCCACGGCCTGCTCGCGGCCCTCGTGCCGGAACGTGACGGCGTGGCGCGCGCCGCCGGGGTGGATCCGGACCGCCGGCGCGTTCGTGAGGCAGGTCACGCCACCTGCGCGGCCCCGTTCCAGGAGTCCCTCCACCAGCGCGCGCATCCCGCCGACGGGCACCCGCCACTCGCCGGTCCCGTTCCCGATCACGTGATAGAGGAAGCAGCGGTTCTGCAGGAGCGACGGGTCGTGCGCGTGCGTCAGCACGCCGATCTTCCCGTCGGTGAGGAGGAGGCCGCGCAGGACGTCGTGGCGCGCGTGCCGCTCGAGCGCCTCGCCGAGCGGGCGTTCGACGAACGCGGACCACGCCTCGCGCTGCTCCGGCGTCCGGAGGCGCGCCGCCAGCTCCGCGCGGCTCGGGAGCCGATCGAGGAGCGTGGGCCAGACCACTTCCGCCAGCGCGCCCTCCAGCGCGAGGAGGCGCTGGTAGCTCGTCCACGCCTCGTCCGAGCCGGTGAGCTCCCGCATGCTCGCCTCGGAGCGCCCGGGGTCCACGTTGCTCAGCACGAGGCCGCGGGCGGTGCCGTCGGGGGCGGTGTATGCGGTGAAGGAGGCGGTACGGCGGCGCCGCGTCTCGAAGCGGAGGCCCAGCTCCTCCACGATGCGCGGCGGCAGCAGGCTCACCAGGTACGAGTACCGCGACAGGTACGCCTCGTGGTCGGGGAAGACCCGCTGCGAGGCGGTGGCGCCGCCCAGGTAGTCGTTCCGCTCGAGGACGAGCACCGACCGGCCCGCGCCGGCGAGGTAGGCGGCGGCGACGAGGCCGTTGTGGCCGCTGCCGATGACGACGGCGTCGTAGGAGGTGCGGAGGCTCATGGGGCCGGCGGGTCCGGACGGGGAAGCGGGAAAGATGGCGGCCCGGCGCCCGGCGGGGGAGGCGCGGCCCGCGGCCCGCCGCCGGGAACCGTCCGGCTCGCGGCGACGTACCTTACGAGGGAACCCAAGGAGCGACCGATGCTGATCCGCCGACCCGACGACATCCCCGCCCGCGAGGTCACCGACGAGCGCCTGTTCTGGACCCGCCGAGAGTGGGTGGCGGCGGCCGGGGCGGCGGCCGGCGTGGCGCTCCTGCCGGGGGCGCTCCGCGCGCTGGGCGGGCCCGCGGGCGACGACGACAAGCCGAACACGTACGAGCAGATCACGAGCTACAACAACTTCTACGAGTTCGGCACCGACAAGAGCGACCCGAAGGCGAACGCCCAGGGCTTCCGGACCCGCCCGTGGACCGTGCGCGTCGAGGGCGAGGTGAAGCGCCCCGCCACCTACGCGCTCGACGACTTCCTCCGCCTCGCCGCCCCGGTCGAGCGGACGTACCGGCATCGCTGCGTCGAGGCGTGGAGCATGGTGATCCCGTGGATGGGGCTCCCGCTCGGCGACGTCATCCGGAAGCTCGAGCCGACGAGCCGGGCGAAGTACGTGGAGTTCACGACGCTCCTCGACCCCAGGCAGATGCCGGGGCAGCGCAGCGACCTCCTCCCGTGGCCGTACGTCGAGGGGCTCCGCCTCGACGAGGCGCTGCACCCGCTCACGCTGCTCGTCACCGGCATCTACGGGAAGCCCCTCCTCCCGCAGAACGGGGCGCCGCTCCGGCTCGTCGTGCCCTGGAAGTACGGCTTCAAGGGCGGGAAGTCGATCGTCCGGATCCGCCTCACCGAGCAGCAGCCGAGGAACACCTGGAACGTGGCGGCGCCGAACGAGTACGGCTTCTACGCCAACGTGAACCCGACGGTGGACCACCCCCGCTGGAGCCAGGCGAAGGAGCGGCGCGTCGGCGAGTTCTTCAAGCGCCCCACGCTGATGTTCAACGGCTACGCCGAGCAGGTCGCCTCGCTCTACGCGGGGATGGACCTGCGCGCGAACTTCTGAGCGTGGCCGCCCGCGGCCCGGCGCTCGTGCGCCTGGGCGTCCCCCTGCTCGTGGTGGCGATGGCGCTCCCGGCCCTGTGGCTGGCGTGGGAGGCCGTCGCCGGCTTCAGCGACACCGAGCCGGTCCGCCACATCCAGCACGTCACGGGGCTCACGGCGCTCTCGCTCCTCGTGGCGGGCCTCGCCCTCACGCCGCTCCGCCGGCTCGGCGGGCCCGGCGCGCTCGTGCGCTTCCGCCGGCCGGCGGGCCTCGGCGCCTTCACCTACGCCGCCCTGCACCTCGTGAGCTACGTCGTCTTCGACCAGGAGCTCTCGCCGTCGGCGATCATGGCGGACGTGGCGAAGCACCCCTGGGTCATGGTCGGCTTCGCCTCGTTCCTGCTGCTGGTCCCGCTCGCGCTCACCTCGGCCGACCGGATGGTGCGCCGGCTCGGGGGGCGCCGCTGGCAGCGGCTGCACCGCCTGGTGTATCCTGCGGCCGTGCTGGCCGGCCTCCACTTCCTCTGGCTCGTGAAGCGGGACGTGCACCTGCCCGTCCTCTTCCTGGCCGCCCTGGGCCTCCTCCTGGGCGCCCGGGTGGCCTTCGCGCGCGGGGAGGTGCGCCGGTCGGCCGGGGCGGCGCGTGCGGCCGCCCCGCGGCCGGACCATGCCTGAACTCCCGCTGCCCGACCTGCTGCCGGCGCCGCCCGGGTGGCGCGCCCACCAGCTCCCGCACCTCGCCGAACGTGAAGGTCCCGCGGCCCCCGAGCTCTACCGGCTCGAGGGCTTTTCCGCGGCGGCGCTGGGCGGGGAGCGGGAGGTGCTCGTGGCCCTGCCGCCCCCCGAGGTGCGGGTGGAGCGGCGCTTCCCGGTCGTCTACATGCACGACGGCCAGAACCTCTTCGACCCCGCCACCAGCTACGCCGGCGACTGGGACATGGGCGGTACCCTCGCCTACCACGCACGGCAGGGCCGCTACGCCATCGTCGTGGCGGTCTACAACGGGCGCGAGCGGCGCGTCCGCGAGTACGCGCCGTTCGAGGACCCGGTGCGAGGCGGGGGCGGCGCCGACGCCTACCTCGACGTGCTCGTGGAGCTCATCAAGCCGCTCGTGGACGCGAGCTTTCCCACGCTGCCCGGCCGCGAGTTCACCGTGATCGCGGGGAGCTCGATGGGCGGGCTCCTGAGCCTCTACGCGCACTTCCGCCGCCCCGAGGTCTTCGGCGCGTCCGGGGTGCTGAGCCCGAGTCTCTGGTTCGCCGACGGCGCCATCCACGAGTACATTTCCGGGGCGTCCGCGGTCGGCGGGCGCATCCACCTCGACGTCGGCACGGAGGAGGGCGAGGACGAGCTGGCGGACTGCCGCCGCCTCCGCGACCAGCTCCTCGGCCGCGGGTACCGCCTCGGCGTGTCCCTCGAGTACGTCGAGGACGCCGGTGCCGACCATCACGAGGCCCACTGGGGCCCGCGCCTGCGGGCCGCCCTGCCGTTCCTGCTCGGACGCTGACGCCGGATGCACCTCGAGGAACATCGCTGGTGGAGCCCGCACCTCGGGCGGGAGATGGCGCTGACCGTGGCGGGCCACGGCGGCGCGCGCGTCCTCGTCTTCCCGACGACGATGGGGACCCACCGGGAGTGGCCCGACCGGCGGATGCACCTCGTGCTCGCCGACCACCTGGAGCACGGCTGGGTCCAGCTCTTCTGCCTCGACCAGGTGCACGACGAGAGCTGGTACGGGAAGCACCTCCACCCGGCCGACCGGGCACGGCGCCACCTGCAGTACGACGCCTACGTGCACGACGAGGTGCTCCCGTTCACGGGCCACCTCAACCCGACGCCCTTCGTCATCGCCGTGGGGGCGAGCTTCGGCGCGTACCACGCCGCCTGCTTCGGCCTCCGGCACCCGCGCAGCGTGCAGCGGATCGTCGCGATGAGCGGGCTCTTCGACATCAAGCAGATGACGGGCGGCTGGTCGGACGAGCACGTCTATGCCTGCAACCCGTTCGACTTCATGCGGCACGAGTGGGACCCGGCGCGCCTCGCCGCCTTCCGGGCGCAGGACATCGTCCTGCCCATCGGGCGCGACGACCCGAACTTCGGCAACTGCCGCGACTTCTCCGCGCTGCTGTGGGAGAAGGGGATCGGGAACGCGCTGCGCACCTGGGACGGCCACGCGCACGACTGGCCCTACTGGGAGCGGATGATCCGCCTCTACCTGCGAGGACACGACTGAGATGACCGAGCCCCTGCGCGTCGGCCTGCTGGTGGGCCGCGAGTGGTCCTGGCCGCCGGCCTTCATCGAGGAGGTGAACGGCCGCGACGCCGGCGTGGTTGCGGAGTACGTCAAGCTGGGCGCCCCGCGGATGGACGAGCCGCCCCGCTGGCGGGTCGTCATCGACCGCATCTCGCACGAGGTGCCGATGTACCGCACCTGGCTCAAGCACGCGGCGCTCCAGGGCGTGACGGTCGTCAACAACCCCTTCATGTGGACGGCGGACGACAAGTTCTTCGGCGCGTCGCTCGCCACCGCGCTCGGCATCGCGAGCCCGCGGACGCTCGTCCTCCCCAACAAGCACTACGTCCCCGGCATCAAGCACGACGAGTCCCTGCGGAACCTCGAGTACCCGCTCGACTGGAACGCGGTGATCGACTACATCGGGCTCCCGTGCATCCTCAAGGACGCCCACGGCGGCGGGTGGCGCGACGTGTACGTCTGCCACAGCTACGAGGAGCTGCTCTACCGGTACGACCAGTCGGGGCTCCTCACGATGATCGTGCAGGAGTTCATCCAGTGGGACCGGTTCGTCCGCTGCCTCTGCATCGGCCAGGAGGACGTGCTCCCGATGAAGTACGACCCGCGCGAGCGGAAGTACCTCGTGGACCACGCCCACCTCACCCCCGAGCTCGGCGCCCGCATCGTGGACGACTCCCGCCGGCTCTGCCGCGCGCTGGGCTACGACATGAACTCGATCGAGTGGGCGGTGCGGGACGGCGTCCCCTACGCCATCGACTTCATGAACCCGGCGCCCGACATGGACGTGTACAGCCTGACCCCGGAGTACTTCCGCTGGGCGGTGACCCACATGGCCGACCTCGCCATCCGCCTCGCGAAGGCGCCCCGCCCGGCCACCGGGCCGCGCTCGTGGGACGCGTTCCTCGCGGGCCGCGTGCCGCGCTCGCCGGCGTGAGCGGCGGTCCCCTCGCCGCGGCGATCGCCGCCTGGCACGACGGCCTGGCGGCGGGAGCGGGGGCCTCGGCGGCGTGGCTCGCCGAGCGCCTGGAGGAGCGCGGGCTCTTCTTCGGGACCCGCGCGCTCTGCACCGTGCTCCGGCCTCGGCTGCTCACGCCGGCACAGGACCGGCTCATCCGCGAGGCGGGGACGGCGATCGCGCGGGCGTTCGCGCGGGCGCACGAGGCCGCGGTGGCGGACCCGGCACGGCTCGCGCGCTTCGGGCTCGAGGACTGGGAGCGGTCGCTCCTCGAGGTGGACGACCGCCTCCCCTGGCCGAGCCCGCTGGGCCGGCTCGACGCCTTCTTCACCGCCGACGGCACGGGCCTCCGCTTCACCGAGTACAACGCCGAGACCCCGGCCGGCGCGGCCTACGGCGACGTGCTGAGCGAGCTCTTCCTGGCCCTCCCGGGCGGCCGCGGCTTCCAGGAGCGCTTCGAGCTCCGGCCGGTGCCCGGGCGCCCCGGGCACTGGCACGTGCTGCTTGCCGCCTGGGAGGCGTTCAGCGGGCGCCGGACGCTTCCCGCGATCGCCATCGTGGACTGGCGCGAGGTGCCGACGCAGAGCGAGTTCCGCCTCTTCGCGGAGTGGTTCCGCACCCTGGGCGCGGCGGTGTCCATCGTCGACCCGCGCGAGCTCGCGTTCCGCGGCGGCCGCCTCGCCGGGCCCGCCGGGCCCATCGACCTCGTGTACAAGCGCGTGCTGCTGAGCGAGCTGGTGGGGCGCGAGGGGCCGGGGACGCCGCTCCTCGCGGCGGTGCGGGCCGGCGCGGTCTGCATGGTGAACCCGCCGCGCTGCAAGCTCCTCCACAAGAAGGCGAGCCTCGCCTTCCTGAGCGACGAGCGGCACGCACCGCTCTTCGACGCCGGGCAGCGGGCCACGATCCGCGCAACCGTCCCGTGGACCCGGGTGGTGGAGGAGCGCCGCACCGAGTACGACGGCCGGGCCGTGGACCTGCTCCCCTTCGTCGCCGCCGCGCGCGAGCGCTTCGTCCTCAAGCCGAACGACGACTACGGCGGGGCGGGGATCACGCTCGGCTGGGAGGTGGACCAGTCGGCGTGGGAGGCGGCACTCCGCCGCGCGCTCGAGGCGCCGCACATCGTGCAGGAGCGGATCCACCTCCCGAGCGAGCCCTACCCGGCGTGGGTGGACGGGGCGCTCGTCGTGAGCGACCGGATCGTGGACACCGCGCCCTACGTGCTCGGCGGCGCCGTCGTCGAGGGCTGCCTGAGCCGCATCTCCACCGCGTCGCTCGTCAACGTGACCGCGGGCGGCGGGAGCACCGTGCCCACCTTCGTGGCCGTCCCCCGCTGAGCCCGCCCCGCGAGGAACCCGGATGAAGCCGCCCAGCCTGACGATCGGGATCGAGGAGGAGTACCAGATCATCGATCCCGAGACCCGCGAGCTCAAGTCGTACATCACCGAGATCCTCAAGGAGGACTCGGTGGTGCTCGGCGAGGTCAAGCCCGAGCTGCACCAGTCCATGGTCGAGGTCGGCACGCGGGTCTGCCGCACCCCGGCCGAGGTGCGCGCCGAGCTGGTGCGCCTGCGCGGCATGGTGATGGGGCTCGCCGCGAAGAAGGGGCTCCGGATCGCCGCGGCGGGGAGCCACCCCTTCTCGTCGTGGATGACGCAGGAGATCACCCCGCTCGAGCGCTACGTCGGCGTGCGCGAGGACCTGCAGGACCTCGCGCAGCGGCTCCTCATCTTCGGCACCCACGTGCACATCGGCATCGAGGACCGCGAGTTCCTCATCGACGCGATGAACGTCTGCCGCTACCTGCTGCCGCACGTGCTCGCCCTCTCGACCAGCTCCCCGTTCTGGATGGGCCGCAATACCGGGCTCAAGAGCTACCGGAGCGTCGTCTTCCGGAACTTCCCGCGCACCGGCATCCCGCCGACGATGGGCTCGTGGTACGAGTTCGAGCAGCTCGCGAACGTGATGGTCTCGACGGGCTGCATCCCGAACGCCTCCAAGATCTGGTGGGACGTCCGGCCGAGCTGGCACTACCCCACGCTCGAGTTCCGCATCTGCGACGTCTGCACGCGGGTGGACGAGGCGGTGTGCATCGGCGCCATCTTCCAGGCGATCATCGCGAAGCTCTGGCGGCTCCGGCGCGACAACATGACGTGGCGCGAGTATGCGGTGGGGCTGATCGAGGAGAACAAGTGGCGGGCGATCCGCTACGGCCTCGACGGGCGGCTCATCGACTTCGGCAAGCGCGAGGAGTTCCCCGCGCGCGACCTCATCCGCGAGCTGATCGAGTGGTTCCTCGGCGACGTGGTGGACGAGCTCGGCACCCGCGCCGAGGTCGAGTACGCCTACCGGATCCTCGCGGAGGGGACGAGCGCCGACCGCCAGCTCGCGACCTTCCGCCGGACGGGCGACCTGCACGCGGTCGTGGACCAGCTCGTCGCCGAGACCGCCGAGGGAGTGCTCTGAGGTGGGGGAGCGGAGGCCGCTGGTCGGCGTCACCACGCAGTCGCTCCACGCCATGGACGGGATGCCGGAGGCGCTGCCCGACTCCTGGCTCATGAATCGCCGCTACCTCGACGCCGTCGCGGCGCACGGCGGCGTGCCGGTGATGGTGCCGCTGCTCGCGCAGGACGAGGCCACGCTCCGGGCCCTCTTCGACCGGCTCGACGGGGTGCTCATCCCGGGCGGGGTGGACATGGACCCGGCCAGTTACGGCGCGGCGCGCCACCCGCTCTGCGGACGCACCGACCCGGACCGGGACGCCGCGGAGCTCGCCCTCGCGCGCTGGTGCATCGCGGAGCGGAAGCCCCTCTTCGGCCTCTGCCGCGGGATCCAGGTCATCAACGTCGCTCTCGGCGGGAGCCTCTGGCAGGACCTGCACGCGGAGCGCGCCGGCTCGATCAAGCACGACTACTTCCCGAACCAGGGCTTCGCGCGGGACCACCTGGCCCACGAGGTGGCCCTCGCGCCGGGCTCGCGCCTCCGCACCCTCGTCGGGGCGGGGACGCTGCCGGTCAACTCGATGCACCATCAGGGCCTGCGGGACCTGGCCCCCGGCCTCCGCGTGACCGCCACCGCGCCCGACGGGCTCGTCGAGGCGGTCGAGTTCGACGGCGACCAGTTCCTCCTCGGCGTGCAGTGGCACCCCGAGTCGGTGGAGTTCGTGGACCCGGGTTGCCGTCACCTCTTCGCGGGCTTCATCTACGCGGCGAGCCGGCGCCGCGGCTGACCGCGGGGCCCCCTCCGCTCCCGCGCGCGCCACCGGCCCGTCCGTATTAGCTTCGCTTCATGCCGCGCCGTACCGGTCCCGTGACCCGCCTGCTTGCGCTCCTGGCCGCCCTGCTCGTCCCTGGGCTGGGCGGGGCGTGGCTGCAGCTCGGGCACCCCTGCCCGGCGACCGAGACGCGCACCGTGGCCGTGCACGCCGGTCCCGGGGGCCACCATCCGGGCGCGGCCCACGCCCATGGCACCGGCCACGAGCGGCACGAGTCCCCCCCACACCAGCACGAGGGCGCGACCTGCACCTGCGTCGGCGCATGTCACCACGCGCCCGCGCTCCTGCCCTCCGCCGATCCGGTCGGGCTCGCCGTCGCTGCCGCGGCGCCCGCCCGCACCGCTCCCCCCCTCGCGGCGAGCTGGTTGCCGCACGGGCACCCCTTCGACCTGCTTCCGCCCGCCACCGCTCCGCCCCTCGCCTGATCCGCGCGCCCATCGGGCGCGCCCCGGAACCGTTCCTGGCGCCTCCCGCGTTCCGCGGGCGCGCGCCCATCGGCTTGGATCGGCCCGCGCCCACCGGCGCGGGCGGGGTCGGAGGACGTACACATGTTCGGACGAAGTGGCGCGGTGCGCGCCGCGGTGCTGGCCGCGCTCGCACTGCTGCAGGGGGCCGCGCTCGCGGCCCAGGATGCCCAGCTCCGGGGCGCGGTGCGCGAGGCGGCGGGCGGTGCCCCGGTCGCCGAGGCGGAGGTGCTGGTGGCGGCGCAGGGCCGGCGGAGCCTGGCCGGCGCGGACGGGCGATTCAGCCTGATGCTCGTGCCGGGTGCGGTCGAGGTGTCGGTGCGGCGGATCGGCTTCGCGCCGGTGACGCTGCGCCTCGCGCTCGGGGCGGGGGAGGTGCGCGAGATCGAGGTCGCGCTGGCACCCGCCGCGACCACCCTCGATCCGGTGGTGGTCACCGCCACGCGCGAGGAGCGCGGGCTCGCGGAGGTCCCCGCGTCGGTCGCGGTGGTGGACTCGACGACCCTCAAGGCGGGGCGGAGCGCGGGCCTCCACGAGGCGCTCCGCTACGCGCCCGGGATCCAGGCCCAGTCGCGCTACGGCGGCGACGACGTCAACCTCTCCATCCGCGGTTCGGGCATCCGGACCACCTTCGGCGTCCGCGGCGTGGCGGTCCTGATGGACGGCGTGCCGATCACCGAGCCCGACGGGCTCACCCGCCTCGACCTCCTCGAGCTCGCCACCGCGCGCCAGGTCGAGGTGGTCCGCGGCCCCGCGTCGGCGCTCTACGGGGGCGTCGCGTCGGGCGGTGCGGTGAACGTGATCTCGCGCAGCGGGGCCGACAGCCGCGGCGGCACCCTGCGGGTGCAGCGTGGGGACTTCGGCTTCCGCAAGGCGGACGGCTACGTCGGTGACACCTTCGCCGGCGGCCGGGGCTCCGCGATCGTGTCCGGCGCCTACACCTGGCTGGACGGGTACCGGCGGCAGAACTGGAACGAGATGTGGCGCTTCAACCTGCGCGCCGACTACCGGGTCGCGCCGGCCACGCGGGTGGCGCTCGATGCGAGCACTTCGAACCTCGACATGCGGATTCCCGGCGCGCTGACCCGCGCCGAGTACGACGCCGATCCGTCGCTGGCCGCGCCGGTCAACGTGACGAACAACTACGCCCGGCGTGACGAGCGCTACCGACTCGGGCTCCGGCTCGAGCAGGCGCTGGGCGGCGCGGCGCGGGTGCAGACCGCGTCGTACGCCTTCTACGGCGGCCGCACGCTGGACCACCCGATCTTCCAGGTGGTGGACCAGAACCTCCACCGCGTCCAGCTCGGCACGCGGGCGCGCGTGGCGGTGGACCGGCCCGACGACCCGCGCCTCACCGCCGTGGTCGGCGTGGACTACGACAACCTCTTCGGCACCGACCGCCGCTGGCAGAACGTGCGCGGGGAGCGGGGCACGCTGCTCGCCGACGGCTACCTCTCGCTCCCGAGCGTCGGCCTCTACGCGCAGGCCGAGGCCCGGGTCGCGCCGTCGGTCACGGTGACCGCCGGCCTGCGTCGGGACGCCGTCCGCTACGAGCTGGACAATTACCTCACCCCGGCGCTCTCGGCGACGAAGTCCTTCGGGCAGTGGAGCCCCAAGGCCACGGTGAGCTGGCGCGCGACCGGGAGCGCGACCGTCTACGCGTCGGTGGCGCGCGGCTTCGAGGTGCCGACCACCGGCGAGCTCACGGTGAGCCCCGACCCGGCGAAGCCCGTCAACGACGCCCTCCGGCCCAAGTCACTCTGGAACTACGAGGTGGGGGCGAAGGCGCTGCTCGGCCGCCGCGCCTGGGTGGATGCCGCGTTCTTCGTGGCGAAGGTCCGGGGCGAGTTCCTCTCGCGCACCATCCCGACCGCGACCGGACCGCGCCAGGTGTACGAGAACGCCGGCCGCTCGCGCAACGTGGGCGTCGAGGTCGGGGCCACCGTGCTCGCGGCGTCCTGGCTGGACGTGACCGGCAGCTGGACCTGGGCCGACTACGTCCTCACCGAGTTCGCCTCGGCGGTGGTGAATGCGCAGGGGCAGTCGGTGCTCACCGACTTCGCCGGCCGGCGCCTCCCCGGCGTCCCGGTGCACCGGGTGGGCGGCGAGCTGCGGGCGCGTCCCCTGCGCCACGTCACGGCCGGCGTGGGCGCCGAGTGGCAGTCGCGCACCTACGTGGACAACGCCAACGCGCGGGAGGGCACCGTGTACTTCCGCAGCTTCGGCTCGACGGCGGTGCAGGCGGCGCCGTACCGCGCCGTCCCCGCGTATGCGCTCGTGCACCTCAACGCGAGCTGGCAGCTGGGCCCCGCCACGCTCTTCGGGAGCGTCGAGAACCTCCTCGACACCCGCTACGTGGCCAACATCACGATCAATGACGGCCAGGGCCGCTTCTACAACCCGGGAGCGGGACGGTTCGTCACGCTCGGGGTGAGCGCGGCACTCCTGCCGGGAGGGTTCTGACGGTGCGTCGCCTCGCCATCCTGATGGTGCCGCTCGCCGCCGCTTGCGCGCGCGGCGGCGGGGGGCGCTCCGCGGAGCCGGCCGCTGCGCTCGGCTTCACGCCCGCGACGGTGGTCTCCCGGGCCACCGAGAACGGCGCCACGCCGATGTTCCTCTCCACCCCGGGCGGCGCCCGCGTCGTCTCCTGGGTCTCGGCCCCGGGCGGCGGGAGTGACGGCCGGCTCCACCTCAGCGTGACGCCGCCGGGCGCGGCGGACGCGCTGCCGACCGCCGAGATCGTGGACCCGCTCGGGCCGATCGAGGCCCACGGCGAGGCGCCCCCGCAGCTCGCCGCCGACGCGGAGGGCCGGCTCTTCGCCCTCTACACGGTGGGGAAGGAGGTCCCGGGGGCGCGCTTCCCCGTCAGCGCCCTTCGCCTCGTGCGCTCCGAGGACGGCGGGCGCACCTGGTCGGCGCCGGTGACGGTCAACGAAGCCGGACCCCGCGGGGCATTCGGCGCGCACAACTTCCACGCGATCGCCGCCGCACCGGACGGGCGGCTCGTCGTGACGTGGCTCCTCAACGCGAAGGGCACCTCCGGCGTCGCGCTGCGCCGGTCGTCCGATCACGGCCGCAGCTGGGAGCCGACGCGCCTGGTGTACGCGGAGCCGACCTGCCCCTGCTGCCGGACCGCGATCGCCGTCGGGGCCGACGGCACGATGTACCTCGCGTGGCGCGCCATCTTCCCCGGCGACGTGCGGGACATCGTGGTGATGCGCTCGCGCGACGGCGGGACGACCTGGGACGCCCCGGTCCGCCCGAAGGCGCAGGGCTGGGTCTTTCCCGGCTGCCCGCACGCCGGGCCCTCGCTGAGGGTCGGCGCGGACGGGGTCGTGCACGTCGCTTGGTGGACCGGCAAGGCCGGCGAGGCCGGGGTGTGGTACGCACGGTCGGCCGACGGGGGGAGCTCGTGGCAGGCCCAGCCGATCGCGGCAGGGGAGCGCTCCGCCCCCGCCCACGTGCAGCTCGTCCCCGGTCCCGGCGGAGCGGTGGACGTCGGCTGGGACGACGGCCACACGGCGCTGCCCCGGATCCTCCTCCGACGGTCGCGGGACGGGGGGGCGACGTTCGGGGCCACGGAGCGGGTGAGCGACGACGGGCAGGCGGCGACCTTCCCGGTGCTCGCCCGCGTGGGCGACTCGCTCTGCGTCGCCTGGAGCCAGGCCACCGCGGCCGCTCACCGGGAACGCCTCGCGAAGGCAGTGGACATGCGGGACCCGCGGGCGGTGATGCGGCTGCCGCGGGTCGGCCAGAGCGAGATCCTGGTGCGGATGAAGGGCGGATGAAGCCGGTCCCCGGGGCGGCGGTGCGATCCGCGCCGCCCCTTTCCGCGGCTTCTCCCGCGCCTTAGCTTCCCGACCCGATGCCCACCCGCACCCTCCTCATGGACGACCGCGCGATGCAGCGCTGCCTCGTCCGCATGGCGTCGGAGATCGTGGAGCGCTGCCGCGGCACCGAGGGCCTCGTGCTCGTCGGGATCCAGCGGCGCGGCGTGCACCTGGCCTCGCGCCTCAAGCGCCTCGTGGACGAGGCCGAGGCGAGCCAAGTGGCCCTGGGCAAGCTCGACATCACGCTCTATCGCGACGACCTCCCGACCTCGGGGCTCCGGCCCGTCGTCGGTGAGACGACCCTCCCGCAGCTCGACGGCCGCACCGTGGTCGTCGTGGACGACGTGCTCTACACCGGCCGCACGGTGCGCGCCGCGCTCGACGAGTGCGCCGACTTCGGGCGGCCGAAGCGCATCCTCCTCTGCGTGCTCGTGGACCGCGGCGGCCGCGAGCTCCCCATCCAGGCCGACATCGTCGGCACCACCCTCAGCACCGGCCCCGGCGACCGCGTGGACGTGCTCGTCTCGGAGCTCGACGGGCGCGACGCGGTCGAGGTGGTCCGGGGGGCCTGATGACGGCACCCGCCCTCGGCAAGGACCTCACCGCCCTCGAGTACCTCTCGGCGGACCAGCTCCGGCTGATCCTCGACACCGCCGAGCCGTTCAAGGAAGTGAGCCAGCGGGCGATCAAGAAGGTGCCCGCCCTCCGCGGCAAGACCATCGTCAACCTCTTCTTCGAGGCGTCCACCCGGACGCGGATCTCCTTCGAGTTCGCGGAGAAGCGCCTCTCGGCGGACACCGTGAACGTCGCCACGACCGGCTCGTCGGTGAGCAAGGGCGAGACCCTCGTGGACACGGCGCGGAACCTCGAGGCGATGCACATCGACATGGTCGTCATCCGCCACGGCGCCTCGGGCTCGGCGGAGTTCCTCGGCCGGCGCATCCGGTCGAACGTCATCAACGCGGGCGACGGGAAGCACGAGCATCCGACGCAGGGCCTGCTCGACATCCTCACGCTCCGCGACCGCTTCGGGCGGCTCGAGGGGCTCAAGGTCTGCATCTGCGGCGACATCCTGCACAGCCGCGTCGCGCGCTCGAACATCTGGGGGCTCACCAAGCTGGGCGCGGAAGTCGCGGTCTGCGGGCCCCAGTCGCTCATGCCGCGGCACGTGGCCGACCTCGGCGTGACGTTCATCCCGCACATCGAGGACGCGATCCAGTGGGCCGACGCGCTCAACGTGCTCCGGCTCCAGCTCGAGCGGATGCAGGCGGGCTACATCCCGTCGCTGCGCGAGTACAACCGCGTCTTCGGCCTCACGGTGGACCGCCTTGAGCGCGCGCCGAAGGACCTCGTCATCATGCACCCGGGGCCGATGAACCGGGGCGTCGAGATCGACAGCGCCGTGGCCGACGGGCCGCACAGCGTGATCCTGCCGCAGGTGACCAACGGGGTCGCCGTGCGGATGGCGGTGCTCTACCTGCTGGCGGGCGGCTCGCCCGACTGGTCGCATGGGGGAGGGGAGTGATGCGCGGGCAGCCGATCCTGCTGCGCGGGGGGCGCGTGATCGACCCCTCCCGCGGCGCCGACGGGGTGGCGGACGTCCTCCTGCAGGAGGGGAAGGTCGCGGCGGTCGGGCGCAACGTGGGCACGCCGGACGGCGCCCTCGTGCTCGACGTGGCGGGGAAGGTCGTCGCCCCCGGGCTCATCGACCTGCACACCCACCTGCGCGAGCCCGGCCAGGAGGACCTCGAGACGGTCGAGACCGGCGCGCTCGCGGCCGTGGCGGGCGGGTTCACCGCCGTCTGCGCGATGCCCAACACCGACCCGGTCTGCGACAACCAGGGCGTCGTCGGCTTCGTGATCGCCCAGGCGCAGCGCGCGGCCAAGGCGCGCGTCTACCCGATCGGCGCGGTCTCCCTCGGCCAGAAGGGGCAGCAGCTCGCCGAGTTCGGGGAGCTCGTCGCGGCCGGCGCCGTCGCGGTGAGCGACGACGGGACGCCGGTCGCGACCGCGCACCTGATGCGCACCGCGCTCGAGTACGCCAAGACCTTCGGCATCCCCGTCGCCGACCACTGCGAGGACATGTCCCTCGCGTCCGGCGGCTGCATGCACGAGGGGATCGTCGCGACGAAGCTGGGCCTCAAGGGGATCCCCGCCGCCGCCGAGGAGGTGATGGTGGCCCGGGACATCATCCTCGCCGAGCTCACCGGGGGGCACGTCCACCTCTGCCACATGAGCACGCGCGGGTCGGTGGAGCTCATCCGTCGCGCCAAGGAGAAGGGCCTGCCGGTCACGGCGGAGGCCTGCCCGCACCACTTCACGCTCGACCATTCCGCCTGCATCGGCTACAACACGAACGCGAAGATGAACCCGCCGCTGCGCGAGCCGGAGGACGTCGAGGCGATCCGCCAGGGGCTCAGGGACGGGACCATCGACGTCGTCGCCACCGACCACGCGCCGCACCACTACGACGCCAAGGAGCGGGAGTTCGACGACGCCCCGAACGGGATCATCGGGCTCGAGACGGCGTTCGGCCTCGCGATGACCGAGCTCGTGGACCGCGGCCTCCTCACCCTCCCCGAGCTGCTCCTCCGGATGAGCACGCGCCCGGCGCAGGTGTTCCGCCTGCCGGGCGGCACCCTCGCCGTCGGCGCCCCGGCCGACGTGGCGGTCTTCGACCCGGACGTGCGCTGGGAGGTCCGCCCCGAGGCCTTCCTCTCCAAGAGCCGCAACACCCCGTTCGCGGGCCGCACGCTCCGCGGCCGGGCGGAGCTCACGATCGTGCGCGGCCAGGTCGCCTGGCGGCGGACGGAGTGAGCGTGCGCGCGCGCGAGGCCGCCCGGGGCATCGTGCGCGCCTGCCGCCGTCTCTTCGAGGCGGGGCTCATCGCCGGGCAGGACGGCAACGTCTCCGTCCGCCTCGGGGCCGACCGGGTGCTGGTCACGCCGAAGGGGCTTGCCAAGGTCGACCTCACCCCGGCCGACCTCGTCGAGGTGGGTCTCGACGGCCGGCGCCGGCGCGGGTTTCGCCCTCCCTCGTCCGAGTTAGATTTGCACCTGCGCGTGTACCGCGAGCGCCCCGACGTGGGGGCGGTCGTGCATGCGCACCCTCCCACCGCCACCGGCTTCGCGGTCGCCGGCCGCACGCTCGACCCGGACGTGCTGCCGGAGGTCATCATCCTGGTGGGCCCGGTGGGGCTGGTGCCGTACGCGCAGCCGGGCACGCCGGCGCTGGGCGACCTCGTCGCCCCGCTGGCCCGGCGGCACGACGCCGTCCTGCTGCGGAACCACGGCGCGGCGACCTGGGGCCGTGACCTGGCCCTGGCGCTCGCCCGGATGGAGTGCCTCGAGCACGGGGCGAAGATCCTGCTCGCGGCGCGGCGCGTGGGCCGCGTCGGCCGGCTCACCCGGCGGCAGGTGGCTGCGCTCGAGTCCCTGAGAGAGAGGCCCCCGCATGGCTGATACCGAATCGCCGCTCGCGCAGGTGGACCAGCTGCTGCAGCAGCGGTCCCAGTACGAGCAGTGGCTCGCGAAGCTCGACGGCGCCGGCAGCCGCGCCCCGGAGTCGGTGCGCGGGAAGGTCCGTGCCGACTACGAGAGCCGGCTCGCCGGCGTCATGGCGGAACTCCGCACGCACGCCGCCGCGGTGGCCGCGGCCCTCGCGGGGCACCGCGGCACGCTCTCGGCGCTGCAGGCGCGCCGGGCGGAGATCGAGGAGCGCCTTGCCGAGGCGGAACTGCGCCACGCGGTCGGGGAGTTCACCGACGACGAGTGGGGCGCGGTCAGCCAGGAGGCAGAGTCCGCGCTGGCCGAGATCGCGCGGCAGGCCGCGGGCGAGGAGGCCGAGATCGCCCGGCTCGTCGAGGTGGAAGGGGTGATCGCCGGGCCCCAGCCGGTGCCCGCCCCGGCCCCCACGCCCGAACCCGAGCCCGTCGCCGCCGAGCCCGAGGTCCCGGAGCCGGCTCCGGCGCCGGCCACGCGGGTGGTGCCGTTCCCGGCGCCGGCCGCGGAACCGCCGGCGCCCGAGCCGTCCGCCGCGCCGCCGATGCCGGAGCCCCCGGTCGGGGCGCCGAGGTTCACGCCGAAGGCCCCCATGCCGGCCGGCCGGCCGGCGGCGACCCGGGGGGCGGTGGACGAACTCGAC
>JBAIWX010000023.1:0-5581 GCA_037916975.1 Gemmatimonadales bacterium | reverse complement strand
AGCGCAACGCCGTCGGGATGGCGCTTCACGCCATCAGCGGACCGGACCAGTGCGGCGGCTCCACCAAGCTGGCGCTCGACAGCCAGGGCCGTCCGATCCAGACGGCCACCTGCGTCCCGACCAACGTCCCGGAGCCCGTCACGATGGCGCTCCTTGGCACGGGCCTCGCCGGCATGGGCGGCGCGCGCGCGCTGCAGTGGCGGCGCGGGAGGCGGAATCGCGAGCAGGAACTCGGCTGAGCACCGCTCGCACCGCGCAGGATCGGGGGCCCCGGCATCCGCCGGGGCTCCTTGCGTTGGGGGGAAGTCGAGCATGTAGGGACGGGGATGTCGTGACGCGGATCACCCGGTGCGGATCCGGCCCCTCGGCCGCTGGCCCCCCTCCGCCCGACGCCCTTAAGATTCCCGCCCATGCGTGGCTTCCGCGTTCCCGCCTCCGTGCGCCGGGGTTGGCGCACCCCGGGCCTCCGGCGCGCCCTCGTCCTCGGCGTCCTCGGCACGATCGCCTTCGGGATGACGTTTCTCGCCGCCGCCTGGTTTAGCGTCTGCCGGAACAACGCCTGCCCGTCCATCGAGGGGCTCGACCGCTACGACCCGGCGCAGGCCTCCAAGGTGTACGCAGCGGACGGCCGGCTCATCACCGACCTCGGACTCGAGCGCCGGACGGTGGTGCCGCTCGCCGAGATGTCGCCGGTGGTGGTGCGCGCCTTCCTCGCCACCGAGGACAAGCGCTTCTACGAGCACCACGGCATCGACTTCGTGCGCGTGTTCGGCGCCATCAAGGCGAACGTGCTCAAGCTGCGCTTCGCCGAGGGCTTCTCGACGATCACGATGCAGCTCGCCCGGAACCTGTTCCGCGACCAGATCGACGGCCGCGACAAGTCGCTCCGGCGGAAGCTCCGCGAGGCGCACGTGGCGCTCGAGATCGAGCGGCACTACCCGAAGGACAAGATCCTGGAGCTCTACCTCAACCAGATCGACCTCGGGAACCGCGCCTTCGGCGTGGAGGCCGCCTCGCAGCGCTACTTCGGGAAGTCGGTGCGCGAGCTGAACGTGGCCGAGGCCGCGACCCTCGCCGCGATCCCGAAGGCGCCGACGACCTACAATCCGCGCCGCAACCCGGCGCGGAGCATCCAGCGCCGGAACGTCGTCCTTGGCCTCCTGCGGGACGAGGGGCTCCTCGCCGACGCCGAGGTGGAGCAGTGGCGGGCGTACCCGCTGCTCCTCTCGTCCCGCTCGGACTACTCGGGCGTCGCGGACTACTTCGTGGAGTACGTGCGCCAGGCGCTGCAGGCGCGCTTCGGCGACGACCTGTACACGGCGGGGCTCCGGATCTACACGACGCTCGACCTCGACATGCAGCTCGCCGCCGAGCGGGCGCTCGAGGCGCAGCTCACGGCGATCGAGCAGGGCGGGGCGCGCTACGGGAAGTTCCCCCACAGGACCTACGCCCAGTACCTCGAGTCGCGCGGGGACAACGACGAGGGCGGGGCCACCGTGAGCCCCTACCTGCAGGGGCTCGCCGTCACCCTCGAGGCGCGCACCGGCTACATCCGCGCGATGGTGGGCGGGCGCGACTTCGACGACAGCAAGTTCAACCGCGCCACGCAGTCGCGCCGGCAGCCCGGCTCCACCTTCAAGCCGCTCGTCTATTCGGCGGCGATCGAGGCGCGGCACCCCCTCAGCGAGATCGTGGACGACAGCCCCTTCGAGCTGCAGATCCCCGACCAGCCGCTGTGGACCCCGCAGAACTACGACCTCAAGTTCAAGGGGAAGATGACGCTGCGGCAGGCGCTCTACGACAGCCGCAACATCCCCGCGATCAAGGTGGGCCAGGAGGTGGGGGAGCCGGCGGTCATCGACGAGGCGCGGAAGTTCGGGCTCACGACGCCGATCCTCCCGGTGCCCTCGATCAGCATCGGCTCCGCCGACGTGATCCCGCTCGAGATGATCGCGGCGTACACCGTCTTCGCGAACCAGGGGAAGCGCGCGATCCCGCAGGCGATCCTCCGCGTCGAGGACCGGAACGGGAAGATCCTCTGGCAGCCCGCCCCGCGGGCGCAGGAGGTGATGGACCCGCTCTCGGCGTGGCTCGTCACCGACGTGCTGCGCGACGTCGTGCGACGCGGGACGGCGGCGGGCACCGTCGGCTCGAAGATCGCCTTCCCGGCCGGCGGCAAGACAGGGACGACGAACGACGGCTTCGACGTCTGGTTCATCGGCTTCACGCCGGACCTCGTCACCGGCGTCTGGATGGGCTTCGACCAGCCGAAGAAGATCATGTCGGACGCGCAGGGCGGCCGCCTCGCGGCGCCGGCGTGGACGGCGATGATGAACGAGATCTACGAGCGCCGGCCGATCCCGGCGCCGTGGGTCCGGCCCGACTCGCTCGTCGTGGCGGAGATCGACGAGACGACCGGCTTCCTCGCCACGCCGTTCTGCCCCACCGCGACGAAGACGATCGAGTACTTCCTCCCGGGGACCGTCCCCGCCGGCTACTGCCCGATCCACTCGGGGATCCTGGGGGGCGGGCAGCCGATCCCGGGCGTCGGCGGACAGTCCCTCGGCGCCTCGCCGGCGGCGCTGCCCGGCACGGCGCCGGCCGCAGCGCCGGCGACGCCGGGAACGGTCCCCGGTCGCAGCCCGCCGGCCGCCGCCACGCCGCGTACGCCGTCGCGCGGGGTGATGGGCGGCGCCGGGCCCCCGCCCACGCGCTGACGTGCCGTCGCTCCGCGTCGCCGCGGGATGGGTGCTGCCGGTGCTGGGGCCCCCGATCCGCGACGGCGCCGTCCTCCTCGATGAGGACGGCGTCATACGGGCGGTGGGGCCCGAGGCGGGGCTGCCGCACCCGCCTGGCGTGCCGGAGGTGCGGATCCCCGGGGGGATCGTCCTCCCCGGGCTCGTCAACGCGCACACCCACCTCGAACTCACGGGGATGGCGGGCGCGGTCCGCTCGGACGACTTTCCGGGCTGGATCCGCGGGATCCGCGCCGCCAAGGCGGCACGCACCCGTCCCGACTTCCGGGCGGCCGCGCGCCAGGGCGTCCGGGACGGCTGGGCGGAGGGCGTCACCTGCGTCGCCGACACCGGCGACACGGGGACGGTGATCGAGGCGCTCGCCGAGCTCGGCGGGCGCGGCACCTGCTACCACGAGGTCTTCGGGCCGCACCCCGACCAGTGCGCGGAGAGCCTCGCCGGGCTCGCCGCGCGGGTCGCGGAGCTGCGGCGCTTCACCTCGGCGCGCGTGCGGCTCGGCGTTTCGCCCCACGCCCCGTACACGGTGAGCGGCCCGCTCTACCAGGCCGTCGCCGGGTGGGCGCGCGGCGAGGGGCTCCCGCTCGCGCTGCACCTGGCGGAGGCGCCCGAGGAGCGGACGCTCTTCGTCGGCGCCACGGGCGGGTTCGCCGAGATGTGGGCCGGGCGCGGGATCCCGCTGCCGCCGCAGCCGGGGGCGTCGCCCGTGGAGCACGTGGACCGCTGCGGCGTGCTCGGCACCGACACGCTCTGCATCCACGTGGTGCAGGTGGACGAGTACGACCTCGCGCTCCTCGCCGCGCGCGGGGTCGGCGTGGCGCACTGCCCGCTCTCGAACCGCGCGCATGCGCACGGCACGGCACCGCTCCGGCGGATGCTCGACCTCGAGCTGCGGGTCGGCGTCGGCACCGACAGCGTGGTGAGCGTCGGAAGGCTCGACCTCCGGGGCGAGGCCCGCGCCGCGCGGCAGATCGGCGGGCTCACCGACCGCGAGGCGGTGGCGCTCATGACGCTCGACGCGGCGCGCGCCATCGGGTGGGGGGACCGGGTCGGGGCGCTCGCGCCCGGGCGCCTGGGCGACCTCGCCCTCCTCCGCACCGGGGCGACGGACCGGCCCGAGGCGGCGGCGCTCGCCGAGGAGGCGCGGGTCGTCGCGACGTACGTGGAGGGGCGCGAGGTGTTCCACCGGAAGGACTGGCATTCGAGCGAGGAGACGCCGGGAGCATGAAGGTCCAGCGACACGCCGCCATCCTCCGCATCGTGCGGAGCCGCCGGGTGCCGAGCCAGGACGCGCTGCGCGCGGCGCTGGTGGAGGAGGGGTACACCGTCACGCAGGCGACCCTCTCGCGCGACGTGCGCGAGCTCGGCCTCGCCAAGCTCGTGGACGGGCAGGGGCCCTACTACGCGCAGCCCCAGGAGACCGGGGTGCGCCCCGACTTCCAGCAGGTGCTCACCGCGCTCTGCGTGGGGATGGAGGGGGTGGGCCCGTTCCTCGTGCTGAAGACGGTGAACGGCTCGGCGGGGGCGGTGGCGGTGGCGCTCGACCAGGCGGCGTGGGAGGAGATCATCGGCACGCTGGCGGGGGAGGATACCCTCCTCGTCATCACCCGGACCGACAAGGCGCGGGAGCGGGTGGCGGGGCGGCTGCGGACGATCCTGGGGCGGTAGGCCCGGCTGGGGCCGTCACGGGGCGGTCACGTCCCGCGCTTCGGGCCTTGCTCGGGCGGCCGGCCGCCCGTTACGATGCATGAGGGAAGGGTGCGGCGGGGGAAATCGCCCGAGTCGCCGGGTGTGGCGAGCGGGCCGGACTCCGGAGACGCAGGATGCGCTGCCTGGCACTGAACGCCTCCTTCGAGCCCATCACGATGGTCCCGCTCCGGCGGGCGCTCCGTCTGGTGATCGAGGGGAAAGCGGAGATCGTCGAATCGGATGGGCACGAGCTCGTCCGAAGTGCCAGTTTCGCGCTCCCCCGGCCCGCCATCATCCGCCTCGTCAAGTTCGTGCACGTCCCCCGCCGCTTCCGCCGCCAGGTCACCAACACCTTCCTCTTCGCGCGCGACGGCTACCGCTGCATGTACTGCCGCCGGAGCCAGCACGAGCTCAAGCCGCGGGAGTGCCTCACGCGCGACCACCTCGTGCCGGTGTCGCGGGGCGGCGGGAACCTGTGGACGAACGTCGTCACCGCCTGCTCGAGCTGCAACACGCGGAAGGGGAACCACCTCCCTCACGAGATCGGGATGCATCCCGCCGTGGCGCCGGTCGAGCCGCACTTCGTGCACCTCGCGTGGGCGGTGCGCCGGCTCACGCCGACGCAGGCGAAGTACATCCGGCTCTTCTATGGCGAGGAGGCGGTCAGGGCGCTCGGGGGAAGTCCGCCGCCGGCTCTCGTGTCCTGAACCAGCGGGCGGCGCCCGCCCCCGCGAGCGCGCCGCCCAGCAGTCCCGCCAGTTCCAGCAGTCCTCCCGGCTCCAGCACGCCCGTCCCTGCGATCGCCGCATAGCACGCCGCCAGGATGACGGCGACCAGCGCGCCGCGCCGCTCCCAGCCGCATCCCCACCACCAGCCGAGCGGCAGCGCCAGCGCCGCGAGCCACGCGAGCGACCAGGCCGCGCCCCCGGCGTCGAGCGCCGGGTAGCCGAATGGCCAGAGGAACGCCCACCCCCAGCCGGGGCGTGCGCGCACGCTGCGCCCTTCGCGGCGGCCCTCGACCTCGCGCGTGAGGGCGTAGGTGCCGTGCCCGTACCCGGCAGTGAAGGCGAGCGGCACGCCGGCGCCGGCTGGAAGCGCGCCCGCCCAGCGGACGGCGGGGACGCGCAGGCGCAGCCGCG
>JBAIWX010000022.1:0-10853 GCA_037916975.1 Gemmatimonadales bacterium | reverse complement strand
GCCGCCGCGCTCGCCCCGGCCCCCGCGCTCGCCGCGGCCGCCCCGGCGTCCCTCGCCCTGGGGCCGCGCGGCCGGCTCGGCCGCCGCCGCCTCGGCGCCCTCCGGCGCCTGCGTCTGCTCGTCCGCCATTTAGAACTCCAGTCCGCCGCTGCGGGCGCCCTCGGCGACCGCCTGGACGCGCCCATGGTACCGGTAACCCGCGCGGTCGAAGACGACCTTCGTGATCCCCGCGGCCTTGGCCTTCTCGGCGAGCAGCTTCCCGGTCGCCTTCGCCCGCGCGACCTTGCCGCTCCCCTCCACCTGGATCCCCTCGCTCGTGTCGGCCACGCCGCAGAGCGTCACGCCGCGGTCGTCGTCGACCAGCTGGGCGTAGACGTGCTTGAGCGAGCGGAACACCACCAGGCGCGGCCGCTCGGCCGTGCCCGCCACCGTCTTGCGCACGCGCAGGTGCCGCCGGTACCGCCGCTGGCCGCGCGTCTTGGGCGCATGAATCGCACGCATCGCTTACTTCGCTCCCGTCTTGCCGGCCTTGCGGCGGACCTGCTCGCCCTGGTAGCGGATGCCCTTGCCCTTGTAGGGCTCGGGCGGCTTCACCTGCCGGAGCTCGGCGGCCACCTGGCCCACCTTCTCCTTGTCCGCCCCCTCGATCTTGACCACGGTGTTGTTCTCCACCGTGATCTTGATGCCCGCCGGGGCGTGATAGGGCACCTGGTGCGAGTACCCGACCACCAGGTTCACCCCGTAGGGCTTCATCTCGGCCTTGTAGCCGACGCCCTGGATCTCGAGCACGCGCTGGTAGCCCTTCGTGACGCCCTCGATCATGTTCGCCACGAGGGTTCGCGTCAGGCCGTGGAGCGCCTTGTGGCGCGCCCCGTCGCCCGGGCGCCCGATGACGACCTGCCCGCCCTCGAGCCGGTACGACAGCTCGGGGCTGAAGGTGCGCGCCAGCTCGCCCCTGGGGCCCTTCACCTTCACCGTCGAGCCCTCGACGGCGACGGTGACGCCCGCGGGCACGGCGACCGGCTTCTTCCCGATCCGCGACATGGCCGCCCCCTTACCAGACGAGGGCGACGAGCTCGCCGCCCAGGTTGGCCGAGCGCGCCTCGCGGTCGGTCATGAGGCCGCGCGGCGTGGAGACGATGGCCATGCCGAGGCCGTTCTTCACGCGCGGGATCTCCCGGCACTTCACGTAGCGCCGGAGGCCCGGCGAGGAGATGCGCCGCAGCTCGCGGATGACCGGCACCTCGTTGTGGTACTTGAGGTACAGCCGGAGCACGCCGCGGCCCTCGTCGTCGAGGACCTTGTAGTCCGCGATGTAGTGGTTGTCGCGGAGGATGCGCGCCATCTCCGTCTTGAACTTGCTCACGGGGACGTCGACGCGCCGGTGGCCCGCCTGGCAGGCGTTCCGGATGCGCGTCAGCATGTCCGCCACGGGATCAGTCAGGCTCATGAGTCCTCGATCTCCCTACCAGCTGGCCTTGCGCACGCCGGGGATGACCCCCTCGAGCGCCAGGCTCCGGAAACACACGCGGCACAGGCCGAACTTGCGCAGCACCGCGCGCGAGCGGCCGCACCGCTGGCAGCGCCGCACGGTGCGCACCTTGAACTTGGGGGCCCGCTTCGCCCGCTCGATCCAGCACTTCTTCGCCATTGCGTCGCGCCTCCTCAGGCCACCTGCTTCGGGGTCTCGCCGCGGAACGGCCAGCCGAACTCCCGGAGCAACGCCATCGCGAGGTCGTCGCGCCCGGCCGTGGTGACGATGGTGATGTCCATCCCGTGGATCGTCTCGACCTTGTCGAAGTCGATCTCGGGGAAGATCATCTGCTCCTTGATGCCGAACGTGTAGTTCCCGCGCCCGTCGAAGCTCCGGTTGGGGAGCCCGCGGAAGTCGCGGATGCGCGGCACCGCCAGCGTGATGAAGCGGTCCAGGAACTCGTACATCCGCGCGCCGCGCAGCGTCACGCTGCAGCCCACCGCCATCCCCTCGCGCAGGCCGAAGTTCGCGATCGACTTCTTCGCGCGCGTGATGACCGGCCGCTGGCCCGCGATCGCCGCGAGCTCCTCGACCGCCGAGTCGAGCTGCTTCGGGTTCCGGGCCGCCTCGCCCATCCCCACGTTGAGCACGATCTTCACCAGGCGCGGCACCTGCATCGGGTTCACGAGCCCGAACTGCTGCTGCAGGCGCGGCCGCACCGCCGACTCGTAGTGGGCCTGGAGGCGCGGCTTGCCCTCCGCGACCACCGGCGCCTTCTCGACCGGGAGCGCGGCGACCTTCTCGCCCTTCCCGCCCCGGGCCGGCGCCCCGCCCTTGCCGCCCTTCCCGGGCGCGCCCTTCTTCTCCGCCTTCGTCTCGGCCATGGCCTACCGGCTCCTCGGGATCGGCTGCCCCGACTTCACGGCGATGCGCTCCCGGGTCCCGTCGGCGTCGCGCCGCACGCGCACGCGCGTCGGCTCGCCCGTCTTCGGGTCGATCAGCATCACCTTCGAGTGGTGGATCGGCGCCTCGCGCTCGACGATGCCCGCCTCGGCGGTCTGCGTCGCGCGCTGGTGCTTCTTGATCAGGTTGACCCCCTGCACCGTCACCCGGCCCGACTTCGGGTACACGCGGAGCACCGTCCCCCGCTTCCCCTTGTCGTCCCCGGAGAGCACCTGCACGGTGTCCCCCTTGGTGACCGCCAGGCGCTGCGGCCGCGGCACCGCGTGCCGCACCCGCTTCCGCTTCCTGTGCACGAGCGGCTTCATGTCAGAGCACCTCCGGCGCGAGCGACACGATCTTCATGTACCGCTTCTCGCGCAGCTCGCGCGCGACCGGGCCGAAGATGCGCGTGGCCCGCGGCTCGCCCGAGTCGTTGATGAGGACCGCGGCGTTCTCGTCGAACCGGATGTAGGAGCCGTCCTTCCGGCGCGTCTCCTTCGTCGTCCGGACGATGACCGCCTTGGCCACGTCGCCCTTCTTCACCTGGCCGGTGGGGATGGCGTCCTTGATCGCCACCACCACGCGGTCACCGAGGCCGGCGTACCGGCGCTTGCTCCCGCCGAGGACGCGGATCACGAGCGCCTTGCGGGCGCCCGAGTTGTCCGCGATCCGGAGGATCGATTCCTGCTGGACCATGGGTGCGTTCCTCCGGCCTTACTTGGCCCGCTCGACGATCTCGGTGACCCGCCACCGGACCGTCTTGGCGAGGGGCCGCGTCTCCATCAGCCGCACCGTGTCGCCCGCGCGCGCGCCCAGCTCGTTGCGCGCCTTGACGGTCGTCGTGCGGGTGATCTGCTTGCCGTAGGCCGGGTGGGCGAACCGCCGCACCAGCGCGACCGTCACGGTCTTCGTCATCTTGTCGCTCGTCACCACGCCCTGGCGCGTCTTCCGCCGCGCCCGCGCGGGCGTCCCCTGCCGCTCGCTCATCGTCCCGTGCTCCTCACGCCGTCGCCGCGCGCTGGCGCAGCAGGGTCTGGATCCGCGCGATGTCGCGCCGGATCGTCCGGAACCGGATCGGGTTGTCCACCGACTCCGTCGCCGAGCGGAAGCGCAGCCGGAAGCGCTCCTCGCGCAGCTCGGCGAGCTTCCGGGTGAGCTCCTCCGTCGGGAGCTCGCGCAGCTCGTTGGCCTTCATCGCGTCAGATCTCCTCGCGCTTCACGATGCGCGTGCGCACCGGGAGCTTCGTCGCCGCGAGCCCGAGCGCCTTCCGCGCGAGCTCCTCCGACACCCCCTCGACCTCGAACAGCACGCGCCCGGGCTTCACCACCGCCACCCACCCCTCCGGGTTGCCCTTGCCCTTGCCCATGCGCGTCTCGGCCGGCTTCTTCGTGATCGGCTTGTCCGGGAAGATCCGGATCCACACCTTGCCGCCACGCTTCATCTCGCGCGTCATCGCCACGCGCGACGCCTCGATCTGCCGGTTCGTGATCCACCCCGGCTCCTGCGTCGCCAGGCCCCACTCGCCGAATGCCACGCTGCTGCCGCGGTGCGCGATCCCGGTGGTCCGCCCCTTGAACTGCTTCCGGAACTTGATCCGCTTCGGTGCGAGCATCGCTCACGCCCCCGTGCTGTAGGTGCGGCCGGCGACGTCCTCGATCACCTCGCCCTTGAAGATCCACACCTTCACGCCGATGGTGCCGTAGGTCGTCTTCGCCGTCGCCGTCGCGTAGTCCACGTCCGCCCGCAGCGTGTGGAGCGGCACCCGCCCCTCGCGGTAGCCCTCGGTCCGCGCGATCTCCGCGCCGCCGAGCCGCCCCGCCGTGCGGACCTTGATCCCCTGCGCCCCCATCCGCATCGCGCTCTGCACCGCCCGCTTCATCGCGCGGCGGAACGAGATGCGCTGCTCCAGCTGGTGCGCGATGTTCTCGGCGACCAGGGCCGAGCTCAGCTCCGGCCGCTTGATCTCCTCGACGTTGACCGCCGCCTCCTTGCCGGTCAGCTGCGCCAGCTCGTCGCGGAGCTTGTCCACCTCCGCGCCGCGCTTGCCGATCACCACGCCCGGCCGCCCGGTGTGGATCGTGACCGTGACCTTCCCCGGCCGCCGCTCCACGTCCACCTGCGCGATCGCCGCGTGCCCGAGGCGCTGCCGGAGGTACTTCCGGATCAGCTCGTCCTCCTTGAGCAGCGCCGGCATCTGCTTCCCGGCGTACCAGCGCGACTGCCAGTTCTTGACGATGCCGAGCCGGAGCCCGGTCGGGTGCGTCTTCTGCCCCATCAGTTCGTCTCCCCGCGCGCCGCGACGTGGATCTCCACGTGGCTGGTCCGCTTCCGGATCGGGGTCGCCCGACCCTGCGCCGCCGCCGTGAAGCGCTTCAGCGGCTGCCCCATGTTCACGACCGCCTTCGCCACCACCAGGCGCTCCAGGTCGAACGGCTCGTTCGCCTGCTGCGCCGCCTGCTCGGCGTTCGCCACCGCGGACCGCAGCGTCTTCGCGATCTGCCGCGCCGCGTGCTTCTTGTTGAACTGCAGGATCGCGTACGCCTCGTTCACGTCCTTGCCGCGGATCAGGTCCACGACGAGCCGCATCTTGCGCGGCGACTGGCGCACCATCCGCTGGATCGCTCGGCCGGCCATGGTCACTCCGCCTTCGCCTTCTTGTCGGCCACGATCTTGCCCCCGTGGCCGCGGAAGAGCCGCGTGGGCGCGAACTCGCCCAGCTTGTGCCCCACCATGTTCTCGGTCACGTACACCGGGACGAACTTGTTCCCGTTGTGCACGGCGAACGTGTGCCCGACGAACTCGGGCAGGATCGTGCTGGCCCGGCTCCAGGTCTTGACGACCTTCTTCTCGTTCCGTGCGTTCAGCGCCGCCACCTTCTTCGCGAGCGCCTCCTGCACGAAGGGGCCCTTCTTGATGCTCCGCGCCATTACTTGGTCGCCTTCCCGCGCTTACGGCCGCGCACGATGAACTGGTTCGACGGCTTCTTCCGCTTGCGGGTCTTGACACCCTCCGGCTTGCCCCACGGGCTCACCGGCGGCCGGCCGCCCGAGGTCTTGCCCTCGCCGCCGCCCAGCGGGTGGTCCACCGGGTTCTTCGCGACGCCGCGCACCTTCGAGCGCTTGCCGAGCCACCGGTTCTTGCCCGCCTTGCCGACGGAGAGCAGCTCGTGCTCCGCGTGCCCCACCTCGCCCACCGTCGCGAGGCAGCGGCCGTGGATCCGCCGCATCTCGGTCGAGCGCATCCGGAGGGTGACGTACTCCCCCTCCTTCGCCATCACCTGGGCGCTCGTCCCCGCCGAGCGGCAGAGCTGGCCGCCCTTGCCGATCTTGAGCTCGATGTTGTGCACCATCGTGCCGAGCGGCATCTCCGCGAGCGGCAGCGCGTTGCCCGTGCGCACGTCGCTCCCCGGGCCGCTCACCACCGTCGCCCCCTGCTCGAGCCCCTTCGGGTGCAGGATGTAGCGCTTCTCGCCGTCCGCGTACACCAGCAGCGCGATGCGCGCCGAGCGGTTCGGGTCGTACTCGATCTCGGCCACCTTCGCCGGGATCCCGTACTTGTCCCGCCGGAAGTCGACCTTCCGGTACATCCGCTTGTGCCCGCCGCCCTTGTAGCGCGACGTCACGTGGCCCTTGTTGTTGCGCCCGCCCGAGACCTTCCGCGGCTCGAGCAGCGACTTCTCCGGCGTCTCGCGGGTGATCTCGTCGAACCCGGACACCGAGCGGAAGCGCGTGCCGGCCGTCATGGGCCGGAATTGACGGATGCTCATCTCAGCCCTCGAAGACCGGCAGGGTCTGGCCGTCCTTCAGCGTGACGACCGCCTTCTTCCACCGCGCCGTCGTCCCGCGGAAGCGCCCGCGCGCCACCGCGTGGCGGCGCACCTGCATCGTGCGCACGTCGGTCACGTTGACGCCGAAGAGCGACTCCAGCGCGGCGCGGATCTGGTGCTTCGACGCCTCGGGGTGCACCTCGAACGTGTACGCCTTCTGCAGCTGGTAGGCGGCCGAGCTCTTCTCGGTCACCACCGGCCGCACGATCACCTGGTGCAGGTCGAGCGCGGCCATCACTCACTCCCCTTCTTCTTGGGCGCCGGCTTCTTCGCCGCCGCCTTCGTGCCCTTGGCCGCCTTGGCGCCGCCCGCCGCGGCCTTCGCCGCCTTCGGGGCCCCCGCGGCCTTCGCCCGGGGCGCCCGCTTCGCCGCCGGGGCCGCCTCGGCCGCCTCCGCCGGGGCCGGCGCCTCGCCGGTGAACGCGCCGCGCTCGACGACGAGGTGCTCGCTCCAGAGGATGTCGTAGGCCGACGCCTCGGCGTACGGCATCACGTGCACCCCCGGCAGGTTCCGGCTCGAGAGCCAGGCCGCGCGGTTGAGGCCGTGCGTCAGCACGAGCACCTTCGCCTCCGCGACCCCGAGCTTCCCGAGGAGCGCCACCAGCTGCTGCGTCTTCGGTGCCGCGAACGCCACCTGCTCCACCACGTGGAGCCGGCCCTCGCGGGCCCGGGCGTTGAGCGCCGAGCGGCGCGCCAGCGCCTTCACCTTGCGCGGCACGTCGGTGTGGTAGTCCCGCGGCTGCGGGCCGAACACCGTGCCGCCGCCCCGCCAGTGCGGGGCGCGGATCGAGCCCTGCCGGGCGCGGCCGGTGCCCTTCTGGCGCCAGGGCTTCTGGTTGCCGCCCGAGACGAAGCTGCGCGTCTTCGTGGCGTGCGTCCCCTGGCGCTGGTTGTTCAGGTACGCGCGCACCGCCTGGTGCAGCGCGGGCTCGTGCACCGTCCCGTCGAACGTCTCGGCGGGCAGCGCGAACGGCGCGGGGCGACGGGCGCCCTCGGCGCTATAGAGCGGCGCCTCAATCATGGCGGCTCGGGCCTCCCTGCTTGCGGACCGTCACGATCCCGTTCCGCGCGCCGGGCACCGCGCCCCGCACGAAGAGCAGGTTCCGCTCCGCGTCCACCTTCACGACCGTGAGGCCGAGCTCGGTGTGCTGCACCGCACCCATGTGGCCCGGCATCCGCTTCCCCTTGATCACGCGCGACGGGTCGGTGCCCGGGCTGATCGAGCCCGGCTTGCGGTGCCGCGTGTTGCCGTGCGACGCCGGGCCACCGCCCGCCCCGTACCGGTGCACCATGCCCTGGAACCCGCGGCCCTTGGTCGTGCCGGTGACCTTCACCAGCTCGCCCGCCGCGAAGATGTCCGCCTTCACTTCGGCCCCCGCCGCCGGCGCGTCGCCGGCCAGGGGGAACTCCCGGATCACCGCCGGCGCCGTCGCGAGGCCCGCCTTCGCCGCGTGGCCCAGCTCCGCCTTGCCGGCGCGCGCCGCCTTCTTCGCCCCGAACCCGAGCTGCACCGAGGCCCCGCGGACCTCGAGCACCCGGCAGGGGCCCGCCTCGATCACCGTGACGGGCACCGCGCTCCCGTCCTCCCCGAACAGCCGGGTCATGCCCAGCTTGCGGCCGATCAGTCCGTTGGTCATGGCGCTACTCGACCTTGATCTCGACGTCCACGCCGGCCGGGAGGTCCAGCTTCGTCAGCGCGTCCATCGTCTGCGGCCGCGAGTCGTGGATGTCGAGCAGCCGCTTGTGCGTCCGCAGCTCGAACTGCTCCCGGCTCTTCTTGTCGATGTGCGGGCTGCGGAGCACCGTCCACCGCTCGGTCTTCACCGGCAGCGGGATCGGCCCCGACACCTGCGCCCCCGTCTTCTCCGCCGTGCGCACGATGTCCGCCGCGGCCTGGTCCAGCACCACGTGGTCGAACGCCTTGAGGCGGATCCGGATTCTCTGCGCCATGCGCTCCCCGTTTCCGGCAGAGGTCGCGCCCCGCGGGCGTGACGTGCCGTGGTCACCGGCCCGCCGGCGGCGGGGCGCCTCCGCGCCCCGCCCCGGCCGGCCCTGCTCTTACGCCAGGATCTTCGTCACCACGCCCGCGCCGACGGTGCGGCCGCCCTCGCGGATCGCGAAGCGCAGCCCCTCGTCCATCGCGATCGGCGTGATGAGCTCGATCGTCATCTGGATGTTGTCGCCCGGCATCACCATCTCGACGCCGGCCGGCAGCTCCACCGAGCCCGTCACGTCCGTCGTGCGGAAGTAGAACTGCGGGCGGTAGCCCTTGAAGAACGGGGTGTGGCGGCCGCCCTCCTCCTTCGTGAGGACGTACACCTCGGCCTCGAACTTCGTGTGGGGCGTCACCGAGCCCGGCTTGGCGAGCACCATGCCGCGCTCGATCTCGTTCTTCTCGACGCCGCGGAGGAGGAGGCCGACGTTGTCGCCCGCCACGCCCTCGTCCAGCAGCTTCCGGAACATCTCGACGCCGGTGATGACCGCCTTCTTCTCCGCGCCGAAGCCGACGAGCTGGAGCTCCTCGCCGACCTTCACCTTGCCCCGCTCGATGCGGCCCGTGGCCACCGTGCCGCGGCCGGTGATCGAGAAGACGTCCTCGACCGGCATCAGGAACGGCTTGTCGATCTCGCGGACCGGCTCCGGGATGAACGTGTCGAGCGCGTCGAACAGCTCCTCGACCTTCGCCACCCACGCCGGGTCGCCCTCGATCGCCTTCGTGGCCGAGCCGCGGATGACCGGGGTGTCGTCGCCCGGGAACTGGTAGGTGTTCAGCAGCTCGCGCACCTCGAGCTCGACGAGGTCGAGCAGCTCGGCGTCGTCCACCAGGTCGCACTTGTTGAGGAACACCACGATCGCCGGCACGTTCACCTGGCGCGCCAGGAGGATGTGCTCGCGCGTCTGCGGCATCGGGCCGTCCACCGCCGAGACCACGAGGATCGCGCCGTCCATCTGCGCGGCGCCCGTGATCATGTTCTTCACGTAGTCGGCGTGGCCCGGGCAGTCCACGTGCGCGTAGTGCCGGTTCTTCGTCTCGTACTCGACGTGCGACGTCGCGATCGTGAGGATCTTCGTCGCGTCGCGGCGGCCCTGCGACTCCGAGGCCTTGGCCACCTCGTCGTACGGGACGTACTTGGTCCCCCACCCCTTGTCCGACGACACCTTCGTCAGCGCGGCGGTGGTCGTCGTCTTGCCGTGGTCGACGTGGCCGATGGTGCCCACGTTCACGTGCGGCTTCGTCCGCTCGAATTTGGCCTTGGCCATGGTTCCCTGAACCCCGGTTGTTGGTACGAACTGCCCTGGCTTACTTCCCGTCCTTGCCCTGCGCCTTGCTGATGATCTGCTCGGCCACCTGCTTCGGGACCTCGTCGTAGTGGTCGAACTCCATCGAGTACACCGCGCGCCCCTGCGTCATGCTGCGGAGCGTGGTCGAGTAGCCGAACATCTCGGCGAGCGGCACGTGCGCCGCCACCACCTGCGCGTCGCCCCGCTGCGTCATCCCGCCCACCTTCCCGCGCCGCGACGACAGGTCGCCGATCACGTCGCCCAGGAAGTCCGCCGGCGTCACCACCTCGACGTCCATCACCGGCTCGAGCAGCACCGGCGCCGCCTGCCGCGCCGCCTCCTTCACCGCCATCGAGCCCGCGATCTTGAACGCCATTTCCGACGAGTCCACGTCGTGGTAGCTGCCGAAGACCAGCGTCGCCTTGACGTCCACCATCGGGTAGCCCGCCAGCACGCCGTTCTCCAGCGCCTCCTTGATCCCCTGCTCCACCGGCTTGATGAACTCGCGCGGGATCACGCCGCCCACGATCTTGTCCTCGAAGACGAAGCCGTGCCCGGCCTCCGTCGGCTCGAGGTCGATCACGACGTGGCCGTACTGGCCCTTGCCGCCCGACTGCCGGATGAACTTCCCCTCCACCTGCGTGACCTTCTTCCGCACCGTCTCGCGGAAGGCCACCTGCGGCTTGCCGACGTTCGCCTCGACCTTGAACTCCCGCTTCATGCGGTCGACGATGATCTCGAGGTGCAGTTCGCCCATGCCGGCGATGATCGTCTGGCCGGACTCTTCGTCGGTGCGCACGCGGAAGGACGGGTCTTCCTGGGCCAGACGGTTGAGCGCGATGCCCATCTTTTCCTGGTCGCTCTTGGTCTTCGGCTCGACGGCGATGTGAATCACCGGCTCGGGGAATTCCATGCGCTCCAGCGTGATGACGTGCTGCGGATCGCACAGCGTTTCGCCGGTGGTCGCTTCCTTGAGGCCGACCGCGGCGGCGATGTCGCCGGCGCAGACTTCCTTGATTTCCTCGCGCTGGTTGGCGTGCATCTGCAGGATCCGGCCGACGCGCTCCTTGCGGCCCTTGACCGGGTTGTAGATGGTGTCGCCGGAATTGATGACACCCGAGTAAACGCGGAAGAAGGTCAGCTGACCGACGAAGGGGTCGGTCATGATCTTGAACGCCAGCGCGGAGAACGGCTCCTTGTCGTCGGCCTTGCGCTCGCCTTCCGTCTCGTTCTCGAGAATGCCCGTCACCGGCGGAATGTCCGTCGGCGCCGGCATCAGTTCGATGACGGCATCCAGCATCGCCTGCACGCCCTTGTTCTTGAACGCGG
>JBAIWX010000021.1:0-16649 GCA_037916975.1 Gemmatimonadales bacterium | reverse complement strand
CGCCGGCCGGCGCGCGGGGCGTCGTCGTGCCGGGCCTGCGCTCAGCGGCGCTGCATCTGCGCCAGCGCCTGCTGCGCCGCGTCCCGCACCTCGCGGTCGTCGTCGCCGAGGAGGGTCTGCAGCGCCGCCGCCGCCGCGGCGCTGCCGGCGAGGCGGAGCGCCTCGACCGCCGTGAGCCGCGTGGCCACCGGCCGCCGGTTGAAGAGCCGCCGCCCCGGCGCCGCCATCCGGGCGAGGATCTGCACCGCGTCCGGGGTGCCGATCCGCCCGAGCGCGAGGAGCAGCTCCCGCGTCACGTCGGCGTTCGACTCCTCCTCGAGCGCCACGGCGAGCGGCATCGCGAGCCCGCGGCTCCGCGCGCCGTCGAGCCCCTGCACCGCCTGGAGCCGCACCTGCGGCGACGGGTCCCGCAGCAGCTGGCGCAGCGGCTCGAGCGCGGGGGCGGTGCCGATCTTGGCGAGCGCCGAGGCGACCGCCCGGCGCACCCGCTCGTCGGCATGGCCCACGTGCCGCGCGAGGTGCGGGACCATCTCCTCCGCGCGCAGCTCGCCGCACAGCTCGGCCACGTTCCGCAGCACGTACCACTCCTCGTGGCCCATGAGCCGGTGGAAGAGCGGCGACACCGTGCCGACCTGCCGGAGCGCGTTGAAGTAGGCGCGGCGCTCCTCCATCTGCGTCGAGTCCACCATCAGGTGGAGCAGCGCCTCCGACGCCTCCGAGCCGACGCGGCGCAGGATCTCCACCGCCTCCGTGCGCTGGCCCCCCACGGCCACGCGCCGCGCGACGTAGTCCACCGCCGCGGGACCCATCATCCGCCGGATGCCGATGCCGTACGCGCGCCGGAGCTCCCCGTGCGGCACCTGCGCCTCGCAGCGCACGAGCGTCGCCGCCGCGCGCATCACCGCCGCGAGGTCCTTCTCGCGCGCCGCCACGTCGGCCGCGGCGACGATCTCGTTGAGGCGCACCGGCGCCAGCTCGTCGGCCGGGTCCTTCTCGAGGGCCACGAGCAGCTCGTCGAGGCGGCCGGCCGTCATCCGCTCGAGGTGGGCGAAGCGCATCTTGTCGCCGAGCTCGAGCGGCACGCCCGGGGCGCTGGTGGCCGAGGGGAGGCCCATCGCCTGGTGGAGCGTCCCCATCAGGTCCTCCCCGGCGATGAACCCGCTCGTCTCGCGCGTGGTGGCCGGCGTGTCCTCGCCCGGCGGGAAGACCTGCACCAGGGGCCGCGTGGCCGGCTCGATGTCCTCGAGCAGCTCGTCCAGGGTCACGAACCGGCCGACCGGGTTGGCCAGGGCACGGGCGACCGACAGCATCGCGGCCGGGGACAGCCCGGCCGCGGTGCGCAGCGTCCCGACCCCATGACCGCGGAGTTGCTGCAACAGGGCCGACGCGCCGGGCGCGCCCTCGGGGAGGGGCACCCCGCCAACGGTGAGGCCGTCTTCAGAAACCTGCAGGTCCAGCGGATCGCCGCCCAGGGTGGCCAGGAAGGCCTTGAACGCCCCCGCCTGCGCCTCCCGGCGCTCCGGCTGGTCGCGCAGCAGGAGCAGCACGGTGGCGAAGGTGGCGGCGACCGCGGTCGGCTGGCTCATGGATGGAGGCGCAAGATACACATCAGCCCCGCCCGAGCAAACGCGATGCCACGGCCTCGGCGATCGCCGCCTCGCGCCGGATCCCGGCGGGCAGGCCGAGCCCCCGCGCCACGAGGATGGCGGGCGGAGGCGGGAGCGCGCCGGCCGAGCCGTCGCGGAGCCACCGCTCCGCGGGCTCGTCCGCGACGAGGCGCCCGCCGTCCAGCGTGAGCGCGCGGTCGAGCGCCTCGGCGGCGAAGGCCGGGTCGTGCGTGACCGCGAGCACCGCCGCGCCGTCGGCGCACGCCTCCCGCACCACCGTGGCGACGAGTGCGCGGTGCGCGCGGTCGAGCCCCGCCGTCGGCTCGTCGAGGAGGAGGAGCCTCGGCCCGGTCACGAGGGCCGTGCCGAGGGCCACGAGGCGGCGCTGCGGGAGGGGCAGGTCGTACGGGTGGCGCTCCGCCACCTCCTCGAGCCCGAGCCGCGCGAGCACCTCGGTGCTGCGCGCCGCGATCCGCGCCGGGGGCCAGCCCAGCTGCGCGGGGCCGAAGGCGAGTTCCGCCCGGACCGTCGTCGCGAAGAGCTGTGCCTCGGGCTGCTGGAAGGCGAGCGCCACGGGCCCTGCGAGGTCCTCCGGCGCGCGCCCGTCGGTCGCCTCGCCGAGCACCTCGACCGTGCCCGCCGTCGGGTGGAGGAGCGCCATCGCGAGCCGGAGCAGCGTGGACTTCCCCGCGCCGTTGGCGCCGAAGACGCCCGCCGCCTCGCCCGGGGCGAGCGCGAAGGCGAGCGCCTCGAGCGCGGGGCGGGCCGCACCGGGGTACCGGAAGCCGACGTCGCGGAACCGAAGCGCGGTCATCGCCACCGCGCCACCGCCGAGGCCACGTCCACCGGCCAGGGTGGCGCCGTGCGCGGCCCGGGCGCGCGCGAGGCCACCGCGCGCGCGAGCGCGGCGACGCTGGTGCTGCCGGGGCCGCCGTCCGCCCAGATCGCCTCCCCGGCGAGCAGCGCCGCCGGCGCGCCCGCGAGCACCGCGCGGCCGGCGCGCACGACCACGAGCTGGTCGGCCACGCCGGCCATCCAGTCGGCGTCCGCCGAGGCGACGACGACCACCGCGCCCCGCGCCGCCTCCGAACGGAGCAGCCCGGCGAGCGCGTCGCGCCCGGCCGCGTCGAGCGCGGAGGCCGGCTCGTCGAGGAGCCACGCTGCGGGGGCGAGGACCAGCATCGCCGCGAGCACGACGCGCTGCAGCTCGCCGCCCGAGAGCGTGCGCGGGTCGCGCGCGTGGAGCGCGGCCAGCCCAAGCCGGTCGAGCGCCGCGTCCACGGCGGCGCGGATCCGCTCGACCGGCCAGCCGAGGTTGGCGGGCGCGAAGGCCACCTCCTGCCAGACCGTCTCCGCGACGCCCGAGAGCTGGTGCGCCGGGTTCGCCGTCACGTACGCGAGCCGGCCGACGAGCCCCCCCGCGCCCGGATCTGCATGCCACAGGCGCACGGTGCCCTCGCGGATGCCGCCCGTGACCCGCGGCGCGAGGCCCGCGGCGACGAGGAGCGCGGTGCTGCACCCCGCGCCGAGCGGTCCCGCGAGCCACGTCACCGCGCCCGCCGGCGCCGCGAGCGAGAGGCCGTCGAGCGCCCACGTGCGGGAACCCGGATGCCGGAAGCGCACCCCGTCGAGGCGGAGCGTCATCGGGCCACGCGCCACGCGAGGGCGGCGAGCACGAGCGCGAGCGCGCCGAGGCGGAGCCACCGGTCGCGCGCGGTCAGCGGCACCGGCGCGAGCGGCGTGCGGGGCCCCGGGGCAGCGGCGGCGCGCGTCTCGAGCGCGAGGCCCCGGTCGTCCGCTTCCGCGAGCAGCCCGAGCACGAGCGGCAGCGCGAGCGCCCGGAGCGCGCGCAGCCGTCCCGCGAGGGAGCCGCGGAGCCGGAGCCCCCGCGCACGCTGCGCCTCGGTGATCGTGCGCGCCCGCGCGAGGAGGCGGGGCACCGCGAACCCGGTCGCGACCGCCAGGTAGCCGAGGTGCGGGGTGCCGCCGCGGGCCGCCCAGGCGTCGAGCACGCGCGAGGCCCGGAGGGTCGCCGCCGCGGCGAAGCCCGCGACGGCGATCGCCCCGAGGCGTGCGCCCTGCCCCAGCGCGAGGAGGAGCCCGCTCCGCGAGAGGCCGAGCCCGCCGACCGCAACGCGCGGCGCGGGGCCGAGCCCGCCGTGCAGCACGAGGAGCAGGATCCAGAGGGGAAACACGACGCGGAGGGCACGGCCGACCGCGGCCGGAAGGCCGCCCGCGACCACCACGACCACGGTACCGGCGAGGAGCGCCGGCGGGCCCCACGGCATGGGGAGCAGGATGGCGAGCGCCGCCACCGCCGCGGCGAGCGCCGGCGGCGTGAAGGGATGGAGCGGAGCGGCCTCAGGAATCCGCGCGCCCCACGGCGGCACGGGCGCCCGGCGCCCGCGCGAGCACGCGCTCCGGCAGCGCGCGCAGGACGACGCCCGCGAGCCCGAGCGCGAGGAGCTTGTCGAGCAGGTCGGTGCCGACGCTGGCCACGACCACCGCCTGCCGGAGCGTGAGGCCTGCCCCGGTGAGGAGCGTCGTGATCGCCGTGACGCCCGTCGCGGTGACGCCACGGAAGGCCGCATACGAGATCAGCGCCGAGAGCGTCCCGGCGGCGAGCCCGGTGGCACCGCCCCACAGGAGGGCGCGCGGCGTCGTGGCGAGGCCCGCGGAGCGGCCCGCCACCCACGCAAGCGCCACCACGAGGAGCTGCACCGGCGCGAACGCGAGCATGTAGGCTCCGGCCTGCACCGCCGTGATCCCCTGGCTCAGGAGACCCACCGCCGCACCGGCCGCCGGGCCGGCGAGGAGCGTCGCCAGGATGGTCCCGAGCGTGTCGAGGTAGACGGGGAGCCCTGCCTGGCTGGCGACGAACGCGAGGGCCACGTTGAGGGCCACCGCGAGGGGAACCAGGGCGAGGAGGCGAGCGGACACCGGGAGCCTTGGGGAAGTCCGCGTGTAATCTCAGGTTGAGCGCCCGGGGGTACAACCCTACATTCCGCTGCCTGGCCCCCGCCGTGCCGCGTCACCCAGGAACCCGTCATGCGCCCGCTCCGTCTCGCCGCCCTCGCCGTCCTGCTCGTCCCGACGCTCGCCGCCGCCCAGTCGGCGCCGGACACGCCGCGACTCCTCGACGACATCCGCTACCTCGCCGACGACCAGCTCGGCGGCCGGCTGACCGGCACCGCCGGCGCCGACAGCGCGGCCGAGTACCTCGCCCGGCGCTTCCAGCAGGTGGGCCTGCAGGCGCCGGCCGGCGGCTGGTTCCAGCCGTTCACCGTGGCGCCCGAGGCGCCGAGCGCCCAGAAGGCCGGCATCGGCGGGCGGACGGGGCGGAACGTGATCGGCATCCTGCCGGGCACCGACGCCACGCGCCGCGAGCAGGTGATCGTGGTCGGCGCGCACTACGACCACCTGGGCGGGGGCGCCTTCGGGAGCCTCGACCCCGACAGCACCGGCCGGCCGCACAACGGCGCCGACGACAACGCCTCGGGCGTGGCGGCGCTGCTCAACGTCGCGCAGCGCCTCGCGCAGTCCCCGCCCGCGCGCACCGTCGTCTTCGTCGCCTTCAGCGGCGAGGAACTCGGCCTCCTCGGCTCGGCGCACTACGTCCGCAACCCGATCGTCCCGCTCGCGAGCACCGTCGCGATGGTCAACTTCGACATGGTCGGCCGGCTCCGGAACAACCGGCTCATCGTGTACGGCAGCGCCACCGCGAAGGAGTTCCCGGCCCTGCTCGACTCGCTCAACTGGTACGCCGGGTTCGACCTCAAGGCGCGCGGCGACGGCTACGGGCCGAGCGACCAGTCGTCGTTCTTCGCGGTGAAGCTGCCGGTCCTCCACCTGTTCACCGACCTGCACGAGGACTACCACCGCGCCACCGACGACTGGCAGAAGATCAACGTCGCGGGCCTCATGCGCGTGACCGACTTCGCGACGGGCCTCGTCCTCGCCCTCGCGAACCGCCCGGCGCCGCTCACCTTCGTGGACCAGCCCGCGCCGCAGGCGCAGGCCGCCGCGCCCGGCACCCGCACCGCCGGCTACGGCGCCTACCTCGGCACCGTCCCCGACATGGCGGGCGACGTCACGGGCGTGAAGCTCACGGGCGTCCGCGCCGGGAGCCCGGCGGAGAAGGCAGGGCTCCGGCGGGACGACGTGATCACCCGGATCGGCGACCAGGCGGTCACCGACCTCCGGACGATGACGGAGGCGCTCCGCGCGCACGCCCCGGGCGACGTGGTGGACATCACGGTGCAGCGCGACGGCAAGCCCGTCACCATTCCCGTGACCCTCGGCGCGCGGGGAGGCTGACGATGCCCGTCCTCCGGCCCGAGCCGATCGTCGCGGCGCTCCGCGGCGCCTTCACCCGCGACGCCGGCCGCCAGGCGCTGCTCCAGCTCGCCGCGGACCGCATCCGCGCCGCCGGCGCGCCGTACACCTCGGTGTACCTCTACATGCTGCACGGCGACGAGCTGCGCCTCGAGGCCTTCGCCGGCCGCGAGACGGAGCACGACCGCATCCCCGTCGGGAAGGGCGTCTGCGGCACCGCCGTCGCCACCGGCGAGGACCAGAACGTGGGCGACGTGCGCGCCATCGGGAACTACATCGCCTGCAACCTGTTCACGAAGTCCGAGCTCGTCGTCCTCATCCGGCGCGGCGCCACCATCCTCGGCCAGATCGACGTGGACAGCGACGAGCCCGACCCGTTCACCGCGGAGGAGCACGCCGCGGTGCGCCAGGTCGCCGACGCGCTGGCGGTGCTCCTCTGATCCGCGCCTGGACCTCGGCGCGTTGGGGCGTGCCCCTCCCCGAGGGCCACCAGTTCCCCATCGCGAAGTATCCCGCCATCCGCGACGGCATCCTCGCCCGCGGGCTCCTCCCCGCCGGCCGCGTCGAGGAGCCCGACGCGATGCCGCGCTGGGCGCTCCGCCTCGTCCACACCGAGGCGTACGTCGAGGGGATGCTCGGCGGCACCCTCGACGCCGCCGCCGTCCGCCGGCTCGGCTTCCCGTGGAGCCCGGCGCTCCGCGAGCGCTCGCTCCGCACCGCGCAGGGCACCGTGGAGGCGGCGCACGACGCGCTCGACCACGGCGCCGGGATCAACCTGGCCGGGGGCACGCACCACGCCTTCGCCGACCGCGGCGAGGGCTACTGCTGCTTCAACGACGTGGCGCTCGCCATCCGCCTCCTCCAGCGCGAGGGGCGCCTCGGCCGCGCCCTCGTCGTGGACCTCGACGTGCACCAGGGGAACGGGACGGCGAGCATCTTCGACGGCGACCCCGACGTCTACACGTTCTCGATGCATGGCGCGCGCAACTACCCGTTCCGCAAGGAGCGGAGCCGCCGGGACGTCGAGCTGGAGGACGGCACCGGCGACGCCGCGTACCTCCGCCTCCTCGACGAGCACCTCGGGGCGGCGCTCGACGAGGCGCGCCCCGACCTCGTCGTCCTGCTCGCGGGGGCCGACCCCTACGCGGGCGACCGGCTCGGCCGGCTCGCCCTCTCGATCGAGGGCCTCCGCGCGCGCGACCGCCGCGTGTTCGCCGAGTGCCGCCGCCGCGCGCTCCCGGTCGTGCTCACGATGGCGGGCGGCTACGCGCGCGACCTCGCGGACATCGTGACGATCCACGCCAACACCGTCGAGGAGCTGGTCCGGTCCCATGGCTGACGTGCGCGAGGGGGTGCGCGCGGTGCGCGGGGTGGCGCTCCACGAGCGGCGCGTGGGCGCGGGCCCCGAGGTCGTGGTGCTGCACGGCGGCCCCGGCGCGCACCACGACTACCTCCTGCCCGGCTTCGACCTCCTCGCCCCGGGACGCACGCTCGTCTACTACGACCAGCGCGGCGGCGGCCGCTCGCCGGTGGCGCGCGAGGTGCCCGTCGGCTGGCGCGAGCAGGTGGCCGACCTCGAGGCGCTGCGCGAGGCGTGGGGACGCGAGCGGCTCGTCCTCTGCGGCTACTCCTGGGGCGGCCTCCTCGCGCTGCTCTACGCGGTCGCCCACCCGGCGCGGGTCGCGCGGCTCGCGCTCGTGTCGCCCGCGCCGGCGTGGAGCGCCGCGCGTGCGGAGTTCGAGGCGGAGTTCGCGCGCCGCAACGCCGACCCCGCGCTGCAGGACGAGCGCCTGGTGCTCCGCGAGAGCGGCCTGCGCGAGGACGACCCCGCGGCCTACCAGCGCCGCCTCTTCGAGCTCTCCGTCGTCCCCTACTTCGCCGACCCGGCGCGGGTCCGCGGCCTCACGGCGTTTCGCGTCACCGGCCGGACGCAGCAGGAGGTCTGGGCGAGCCTCGGCGACTACGACCTCCGGCCGCGCCTCGCCGCCCTCCGCGTCCCCGCCCTCGTGCTGCACGGCCGGGAGGACCCGATCCCCTGGCGCGCGAGCGAGGAGGTCGCCGGCCTCCTCGGCGCGGAGTGGCACCTCCTCTCCCCCTGCGGACACTGCCCCCACGTGGAGCAGCCCGAGCTCTTCCGCCGGGCGCTCGACGCCTTCCTCCCCAGGTCCTAGCCAAAACCAAGCGGGACAATACCTTGGCCCGAGTCGGCGGCCGGCCGGAGGCCGGGCGTGGCACCACCGGACCGGGGCCGGGTTATCTTCTGGCCGTGGACCCCCGTCCGACTCCGTTCGACCTCGTTTTCCACGAGCTCGCCGACGCGCGCTTTCCCGCCATCCGCGACGCCCTCGCGGCGGCGGGCCACGACCCGCGCGACCGCGACGCCTTCCTGCTCACCCGGCCCGCGGTCGAGCTCCTGCGCGAGCTGCGCCCGGAGGAGGGGGTCGGGGAGGGGATGGACCACCTCGCGGCGATCGCGCACCACGGCTTCGTCCACTGGATGGCCGGCGCCGTCGTGCTCCCGGTCACGCTGGCCGAGCTCGACCTGATCCTCGCCGACGGTAACCCGGCCGACGCGGAGGGCGACGCGCCCGCCGCCTGGTACGCGCAGTTCCCCGAGATGCGCATCTGGGCGCAGGTCGTGGAGGGAGACGTGCACGAGCCGCTCGACGGGCTCTTCGCGCACGCCCTCCCCGACGGCACGCTGCGCGTCCTCGGCGTCTTCGGCCTCCACCCCGACCGCGCGGGCTTCAGCGTGGTGGAGGTCGGCGGCCCCCGCCCCGCGGCGCTCGCGCGCGAGGACGGCCGCCCCCTCTTCGCCCCGGCGATGCCCGGCGCGGAGGCGGCGGGCCTGCACTCCATCACCGGCGCCGAGGAGCTCCTCGAACTCGGCTGGCGCACCCGCCGCCTCGCGCGCGCGGCGGCCGCCGCCGCGATGTGACCATGACCGACAGCGTGCCCGCCCCCGGGCTCGACCGCAAGGCGGCCGCCCAGGTGCTCGAGCAGATCGCCGCCTTCCTCGAGCTCAAGGGCGAGAATCCCTTCCGCATCCGCGCCTTCCGCACGGCGGCCAAGGCGATCCAGGGGCTCCCGATCGAGCTCCCCGCCGCCCTCGAGGACGGCACCCTCGCCGCCACGAAGGGCGTGGGGCCCGCGACGCTGCAGATCGTCGCCGAGCTCGTGAAGACCGGCCGCACCTCGCTCCTCGAGGAGCTCCGCGAGCAGGTGCCGCCGGGACTCGTCGAGATGCTCCAGATCTCGGGGCTCGGCGTCGCCAAGATCCGGCAGATCCACGAGGCCCTCGGCATCGACTCCCTCCCCGAGCTCGAGCAGGCGGCGCTCGACGGCCGCCTCGCGCGGCTCCCGCGCTTCGGCGCCCGGACGGCGGAGAACATCCTCAAGGGGATCCGCTTCCTCCGCCAGGCGAGCGCGTACCGGCTCTCGCACCACGCGGCGGAGGAGGCGGAGGGGCTGCGCCAGGCGCTGGCGCGCCTCCCCGGCGTGCAGCAGGCGCTCGTCGCGGGCGAGGTGCGCCGGCGCACCGAGGTGGTGCGCGACGTGGTGCTCGTGCTCGTGGCGGAGGCGCCCCCCGCCGAGCTCTTCGCGCGGCTGAGCCAGCTCCCGGGGGTGAGCGAGTTCGCGGGGCAGGACGAGCGGCGGGTGACGCTCCGCTTCGCGGGCGGCGGCATCGCCCAGGTGGTGGTGACCACGCCGGTCAACGCCGGCGCGGTGCTGGTGCAGGCGACCGGGAGCGAGGGCCACCTCCGCGAGCTGGCCGCGTTCGCGGCGCCGCGCGGCTTCACCCTCGCCGGCGCGGCGCTCTGGAAGGGGAGCACCTTCGTCCCCACGCCCGACGAGGCGGCGCTCTACGGCGCCCTCGGGCTGCCGGTCATCCCGCCCGAGCTCCGCGAGGGGCGGGGCGAGGTGGCGCAGGTCGCCGAGGCGGGACTGCCGCGGCTCGTCGAGCGCGGCGACCTCCAGGGGTTCCTCCACTGCCACACGACCTGGTCGGACGGGACCAACTCGGTGGAGCAGCTCGCGCTCGCCTGCCGGGACGCCGGCTACCGCTGGGTCGGCATCACCGACCACAGCCAGGCGGCGGCCTACGCCGGCGGGCTCAGCCGCGACGACCTCCTCCGCCAGTGCGACGAGATCGACGCGGTGAACGCCCGGCTCGAGGGGATCCGCGTCCTCAAGGGCGTCGAGGCGGACATCCTGCAGGACGGGCGGCTCGACTACGACGACGACGCGCTCGCGCGGCTCGACTTCGTGATCGGCTCGATCCACAGCCGCTTCAACATGAACGAGCGCGAGATGACCGACCGGATCCTCGCCGCGCTCGAGAACCCGTACCTCACCATCCTGGGCCACGCGACGGGCCGGCTCCTCCTCTCGCGCGACCCCTACGCGCTCGACCTCGACGCCGTGATCGCGCGCGCCGCCGAGGTCGGGGCCGCGATCGAGATCAACGCCGACCCGCACCGCCTCGACCTCGACTGGCGCGTGCTCGCCGGTGCGCGGGCGCGCGGCCTCGCGATCACGATCGGCGCCGATGCCCACAACCTCGCCGGGCTCGCCAACGTGGACGTCGGCGTCGGCATCGCGCGCAAGGGCGGCCTGGGCCCCGACGCCATCCTCAACACCCGCTCCGCCGACGACTTCCTCGCCTTCGCGCGGAAGCGCCGGGGCTGAGGCGCGCGTGCCCGCCGGCCGGCGCAAGGCCCCCAGAGCGCCGGCGCGCCCCGCGGCGCGGCGCGGTCCCGAGCGCGCCGCCGACCGGGCCGCGCGCGCCCGCGAGGTGCTGGCGCGGCTCAAGCGCCGCTTCCCCGACGCGCACTGCGAGCTCGACCACCGGAACGCCTACGAGCTCCTCGTCGCCACGATCCTCTCCGCGCAGTGCACCGACGCGCGGGTGAACCTCGTGACGCCCGCCCTCTTCCGCCGCTTCCCCGACGCGCACGCCCTCGCCGGCGCCGACCGGGAGGAACTCGAGGGGCTCATCCGCTCCACCGGCTTCTTCCGCAACAAGGCGAAGAGCCTCCTCGGCATGGCGCGGGCGGTCGTCGAGCGCCACGGCGGCGAGGTGCCGCGGACCATGGACGAGCTCCGCGTCCTCCCCGGCGTGGGACGGAAGACGGCCAACGTGATCCTCGGGAACGCCTTCGGGATCAACGAGGGCATCACCGTGGACACCCACGTGTCCCGGCTGGCGGCGCTGCTCCGCTTCACGCGGCACGCCGACGCGGAGAAGATCGAGCGCGACCTCATGCCGCTCTTCCCGCGGGAGGACTGGGCGCTCCTGTCCCACCTGCTCATCTGGCACGGCCGCCGCACCTGCATCGCGCGCCGGCCCCGTTGCGGCGAGTGCGTCCTCGCCGACCTCTGCCCCTCGGCCCGGCCGCCGGAGGGGTGAACCGCCGCCGGGCGTCCCGGCGTGTAGATTCTCCCCCGTCCCGGCGCGCCCCGCGCGCCGTCCCGCTCACCCCGACCCGACACCGACACGTGGCCAAGACCGCGACCATCGTCACCAGCCGGGGCACCATCGTCGCCGAGCTGTACGACGAGGAGACCCCGAACACCGTCGCCAACTTCGAGAAGCTCGCGAACTCGGGCTTCTACGACGGCACGCACTTCCACCGCGTCATCCCCGACTTCGTCGTCCAGGGCGGCGACCCGTACTCGCGGGACCCGCACGACCCGCGGGTCGGCACCGGCGGGCCGGGGTGGAAGATCAAGTGCGAGACGCACCGCAACGTGCACAAGCACCAGGCGGGGACGCTCTCCATGGCGCACGCCGGCAAGGACACGGGCGGCAGCCAGTTCTTCATCTGCCACTCGCCCCAGCCGCACCTCGACGGGAAGCACACCGTCTTCGGGCAGGTGACGTCCGGCATGGACGTCGTGAACGCCATCCGGAAGAACGACGAGCTGACCTCGATCCGCGTGAGCTGACGCTGCAGCTCGACTTCGCGGTCCTCGCCGACTACGCCCTCTTCGACCAGGCGGGGAAGCTCTCGGTCCTCGGCATCTTCCGGCACGTGTGGGTGGCCGGCTTCCCCGCCGTCCACCCGCGCACGCACCTCGTGCTCCGCCTGCGCGGGCGCCGCACCGAGATCGGGGAGCACGCGCTCCGCATCCGCTTCCTCGACGGGCAGGGGCGCGAGCTCGTGGGGGGCGACGGCACCGTCCACTTCGGCGAGCCCCCCGCCGGCGTCACCGACGTCGAGGCCGCCGCGGTGCTCGTCTTCGACGTGCCGCTCCCCGCGCCCGGCCTCTACCACTTCGAGCTGACCATGGACGGCCAGCCGCCGATCCGGGTGCCGCTCTCCGCGAGCCTGGGCCCCGGCGCGCCGGGGAGCGAGGGTGCGTGATGCGCTTTTGACAAAGCGCGTCCCGGCCGGTAGAATCTGCGCCAAACCCCACATCCGTCGGGCCCAACCCAAGGCCTGACACGACTTTCGGAGACTCCATGCGACGACTCGCAACGAGCGTGGCGCTGGCACTGGCGGCAGCCGCCGCCCTGCCGGGCGGCGGCTTCGCGCAGGGCTTCGGCATCTACGAGCAGGGCGCCTGCGCCATGGGTCGCGCCGGCACCGGCGTCGCCATGCCGTGCGGCGACGGCTCCGCCGCGTTCTTCAACCCGGCGGGCCTCGTGGACGCCCCGCGGCGCTTCACCGTCGGCGCCACCGGGATCGTGCCGAGCGCGCAGTTCGTGAACGATGCCACCGGCCTCGCGAGCGACCTCCGGCGCCGCCTCGTCGCGGTCCCCACGGTGTACGCGGCGATCCCGCTCACCGAGGACCTCGCCATCGGCGCCGGCGTCTTCGTCCCCTACGGCCTCGCCACGGAGTGGGACCCGAACACCGCCGAGGGGCGGTTCGTCGCCTACCGGTCGCAGCTGCGCTCCGTCTACTTCCAGCCGACGATCGCGGGCCGCTTCGGGCCGCTCGAGATCGGCGCGGGCGTGGACATCACGAACTCGTCGCTGCGGGTGAACCGCCGGCTCGACCTCTCGCAGCTCCCGGTCGGCTCGAGCGCGCTCCCCGCCGGCACCACCTTCGCCGCCCTCGGCATCCCCGCCGGCACCGACTTCGCCGACGCCTCCCTGCAGGCGACGGCCGTCAGCGTCGGCGCGCACGTGGGCGGCATCCTCAAGCTGCACGAGCGGCTCCGGATCGGCGCCCGCTACATGACGCGCCAGCGCTTCAGCGACAACGAGGGCCGCGCGCGCTTCGCGCCGGTCAATACCGGGCTCATCCTGCCGCCGGGCAACCCGCTCGGCGCGCCGGGCGGCACGCCCGTCGATGCCCTCGTCGCCCCCCTCTTCGCCACCACCGGCACCCTCGCCAACCAGAGCTTCGCGACCAACTTCGCCCTGCCCGCGCAGGTGGTCTTCGGCGTGGCCGCGCGGCCGGTGGACCGGCTCACGGTGCTCTTCGACGTGCAGCGGGTGAACTGGAGCGCGCTGGCCACCGTCACGGCCGACTTCGCCAAGGCGCCCGACGCCACCTTCCGGCAGTTCTACCAGGACACCTGGGGCTACCGGGCCGGCGCCGAGCTCGCGCTCCGCAAGGACACGCGGGTGCGCGTCGGCTACGACACGCACGACGCCGCCGCGCCCACCGCGGGCGTGAACTTCGTGCTCCCCGAGGGCAAGCGCTCGTCGTTCTCCGCCGGCGTCGGCACCCGCCTCGGGCAGTACGTGAGCGCGGACCTGGCCTACCAGTACATCGACCAGCAGGACCGGCGCGGGAGCTCGACCGGCAGCGCCACCGCCAACGGGCTCTTCCGCGGTGACCACGCCCACCTCGTCGGGCTCAGCTTCGTCTTCGACTTCTGAGCGGGAGCGTTCCCTTCATGCGTCGCCACCTCCAGCTCGCGGCCCTCGCGCTCACGGGCCTCCTCGCGGCCGGCTGCCGCGCCGACGAGAAGCTCAACTCGCCGGACCTCTCGAACAACAACGGCCTGCTGCAGCGCTACGTCGCCCTGGGCACGAGCATCTCGGCGGGCTTCCAGTCCGCCGGCATCAGCGACAGCACGCAGCGCCGCGCCTTCCCGGTGCTCGTCGCCACGCAGGCCGGCGCCGCCTTCAACTGGCCGCGCCTCGCGGGCCGCGGCTGCCCGGCGCCCTGGGTCAACAACGTGACCCAGGCCCGCGTGGGCAACCAGCCGGCCAACACGCCCTGCGACCTGCGCGTCACCCCCGCGCCGCCATACCTCAACAACATCGCGGTCCCGGGGCTCCGCATCACCGACATCTACAGCACGACCGCGCTGCCGGACACGACGACGTTCGACAAGCTCGAGACGCTCTTCCTCGGCGGCAAGACGCCGATCCGCGCCCTCATGGAGGCACGGCCGACGCTCGTGACGGTGGAGGTCGGCGCCAACGACCTCATCGGCGCCCTGCTGGCCACCGACCCGGGCGCGAGCGACACGCTGACGCCGCTGCCGCTCTTCCAGCAGCTCTACGAGCGCCTCGCCGACTCGCTCGACAAGACCGGCGCCAAGGTGGTGCTGCTCACCGTGCCCGACGTGCGGGTCATCCCGTACGCCTCCTCCGGCGCCACCTACTGGTGCCTCAAGACCGGCGCCTGCCCCGGCGTGCCGGCCGCGGGGTTCCCCGCGACCTTCACGGTGAACAACAGCTGCGCGCCGAGCGGCGCGATCCCCACCTCGAGCGGCGAGAAGGTGCTCGTGCCGTGGCCGGTCGGCATCGCGGGGCTCCTGCGCGCGAGCTCGCCGCCGTTCACCCCGTTCACGCTCGACTGCACCAACGACCGGCAGGTGGTGCTCCCCCAGGAGTTCGACTCGCTCACCGCCGCGCACGATGGCTACAACGCGATCATCCAGCAGGTCGCGGCGGCGCGCGGCTATGCGGTCGTGGACGCCGACGCGATCCTCGCGGCCGCGCGCCTCGCCGGGGGCATCCCGCCGTTCCCGGACCTCTCGGCGGTGCCGACGGGCGGCTCGATCGGCTTCGGGCCCTACCTCTCCCTCGACGGGTTCCACCCCTCGAGCGCCACGCACCGCGTGGTCGCGGACTCGGTGATCGCGGCGCTCAACCGGAACTACGGCACCCAGATCCCGCTCGTCGGACCCTGACGGCGGTCCGCCGCACGACGCCCGACGGGGGCCGGGAGCGATCCCGGCCCCCGTCGTCGTTCCGGGCCGGCGCCGCCTTACGCCGCCCCCCCGCCCGCCGCTACCATTGGCCCCATGCTCACCCGCGACGACGCCCTCGCCCTCGTGCACGAGTACACGGCAAACGAGAACCTCCGCCGGCACATGTACGCCGTCGAGCTCGCCATGCGCGCCCTCGCCCCGCGGTTCGGCGGCGACCCCGATGCGTGGGGCGTCGTCGGGCTCGTGCACGACTTCGACTACGAGCGCTTTCCCAACGACGCCCACGCCCCGGACGCCGAGCACCCGGCGGAGGGGGTGCGGATCCTCCGCGCGCGCGGCCTCCCCGAGGAGGCCTGCCACGCGATCCTGGGCCACGCCACGTATACCGGCGTCCCCCGCGAGACGCCGCTGGCGCGGGCCCTCTTCGCGGTGGACGAACTCTGCGGCTTCCTCGTCGCCTGCGCCCTCGTGCGGCCCGGCCGGACGCTCCAGGGCCTCGAGGTATCCAGCGTCCGCAAGAAGCTCAAGGACAAGGCCTTCGCCCGCGGCGTCAACCGGGACGACGTGCTCCTGGGCGCCGAGGAGCTGGGCATGCCCCTCGACGAACTCGTTCCCTTCCTCGTCGCCGCCCTCCTCCCCCACGAGCGCCGTCTCGGCCTCGGCGCCCCCTGAGCGACGGGCCCGCCCGCCGCTCAACGCCCGGAGGCCCCCCTGCGTACACCCGACAGCGACGCCGATGCCGAGCTCGCCCGCCGTGCGGCGGGGGGCGACGCGGAGGCGTTCGGGGCGCTCGTGGCGCGCCACGCAGGGGTGGCCCGGCGGATGGCGCGGGCGGTCCTCCACGACGAGCTCGACGCCGACGATGCCGCACAGGACGGGTTCCTGGCCGCCTGGCGGGCGATCGATCGCTACGACCCGACCCGGCCCTTCGGCCCCTGGCTGCTCAGGATCGTGCTCAACCAGGCGCGCGACCAGCGGCGCCGGCGGGCGGTGCGGGCGGCGGAGCCCCTGACGGGGGCCGAGCCCGCGCGGGCGGCGGGCCCGGACACCGAGGCGCACCGGGCGCTCCTGCGGGAGCGGCTCCGGGAGGCGCTCGCGGCGCTCCCCGAGCGGCAGCGGGTGGCGGTGACCCTCTTCGACGGCGAGGGGTATCCGCACGCGGAGATCGCCGCGCTGCTCGGCATCCCGGAGGGCACGGTCCGGTCGGACCTCTTCCACGCCAGGCGGGCCCTCAGGGCCGCGCTGGCGGCGTATCAGGAGGGAACAGGATGAGCGGCAGCGACAACTCCTTCGCGTCGGGGCGGGACGACGAGCTGGGCGGCCTCCTCCGCGAGGCGCTCGCGGCGGGTCCCGACGACGCCTTCGTGGCGCGGGTCCGGGCCGCGGTACGTGCCACCCCGCGGGAGGTGGCCCCCCTCGACGTGCTCGCCGGCTGGACCCGGCCCTGGCTCGCCGCGGCGGCGGTCCTGCTCGCCCTGGGCCTCTGGGCGGCGCGCGACTGGTTCGGGACCGGGCCGGAGGTCGCCGTCCGGACCGGCTCGGCGGTGCAGCTGCTGACCGCCGACGCCGCCCCCGGCAGCGAGT